>CAYFVU010000066.1:0-20154 GCA_964346645.1 uncultured Spirochaetaceae bacterium
CGATAATGACACACGCGTTATCGTCAAAACGAATATAGGTTCCGTCGTTCCGGCTCAGTTCCTTCCTCGCCCTCACGATTACCGCTCTCTGCACATCGCCCTTTTTCACCTGAGCATTCGGCAGAGCATCCTTTACGGCCACGACGATGATGTCTCCGATACCGGCCGTCTTTCGCTTACTCCCACCAAGGACCTTGATGCATTGCACCTTCTTCGCACCGCTGTTGTCTGCCACGTTCAAGTAAGACTGCATCTGAATCATACGACAACTCCTTCTCCGCTCAACACGCCTCTACTTCGCCCTCTCGACGATTTCGGTCAATCGCCAGTACTTGTCCTTGCTGAGGGGTCTGCTCTCCAATACGCGCACCAGATCGCCGACTCTCGCCTCGTTTTTCTCGTCGTGAGCCTTCAGTTTCTTAGTGTGTGCTACGTACTTCTTATAAAGACCGTGGAGCTGCATCGTCTCGATGGCCACCACGATGGTCTTATCCATCTTATCGCTCAGGACTCTGCCCTGATAGGACTTCTTCGTCGCTTTTTTAGTCGCTTCCATCTTCTAGGCCTCTCTTACCCTAACTACCGATTTTCTCGCCGGGTTTGCGCAAGCCCAGTGCAAACTCCTGGATAATCGTGTTGATCCTGGAAATCTGCCTTCTGAGGTTTCGTTCCTGAAGCGGGTTCTCAACGTGTCCCATGACCTTGCTGATACGAAAATCCATGTACTCCTTTCGGAGCTGTTCCCGGCGCTCAACCAATTCCTGAAATGTCAGATCGTTGAATGAGTTCTTCATATCTCTACTCCACATCCCTTCGGGCAACGAACTTCGTCCTTATCGGGAGCTTACTTCCTGCGAGTCGCATGGCCTGCTGTGCGAGCTCCTTCTTTACGCCCGCCATCTCGAACATGACGGTTCCTCGGCGAACCGGAGAGACCCACGCCTCGGGTGTGCCCTTACCCTTACCCTGCCGAGTTTCGGCGGGCTTCTTGGTGTAGGGCATGTCGGGGAAAATGCGTATCCAGACTTTGCCTCCCCTCTTTATGTGTCGGGTCATGGCGATACGAGCCGCCTCTATCTGCCGAGCACTTATCCACTTCGGCTCGAGTGCAATGAGTCCGTACTCGCCAAAGGCAATATTGTTCCCCTTATGGTGAGCCACACCGTCTGGCCTGCCACGCTGCTGCTTTCTGTATTTCGTTCTCTTCGGAGTCAACATACGCTACTCTCTTTCGGCGGGCTCTCCGCCGCCGTCCTCTTTTCGTTTCCGTACGAGAAGTCCGGCATCCTCTTTGCGGTCTCTCGAAAGCACCTCTCCGTTGAAGACCCAGACCTTTACACCGATCGTGCCGAAGGTGGTCTTCGCTTCGAAGAAGCCGTAGTCTATATCTGATCTGAGGGTGTGAAGGGGGACTCTGCCGTCCTGATGCCACTCGGTACGAGACATTTCTGCTCCGCCGAGCCGCCCGGAAACCTTCACCTTTATACCCTCGGTGCCCGCCTGCATCGCCTTACTGACCGACATCTTGAGGGCTCTCCGGAAGGATCCTCTGGCTCGCAGCTGGCGCGCGACATTTTGCGCGATGATCTGTGCGTCCGCCTCCGGCTTCTTCACCTCTTTGATCTTGATCTGGATCTTCTTCTTCGCGAGCTTCTGGAGACGTGCACCGATTTTTTCGATGTTCGACCCTTTTGCGCCGATGATGATGCCGGGACGGGAGGTCTTGACCACTATGGTGATCCGCTGCGGGTGACGAATGATTTCGATGTCCGATATCTCCGCACCGCGGGTCTCGGGGCAGTTCTCGAGTTCACGCCGGAGGGCGAGATCCTCGTGCAGCGTCTCCACGTAATCGCGCGGATCCACGTACCACTTCGACTTCCACGTCCTATTGATTCCTAACCTAAGTCCTATAGGATTTACCTTCTGACCCATTTACTCCCCCATCCGTGCAATTTCGTCGACTACCACGGAGATGTGACTCATCCGCTTCTGGAGAATGTCTCTCCGTCCCCGCGCTCGTGCCCATACGCGCTTCATCCGGGGCCCCTCGTTGATAAGCACCTCGCTTATGTAGAGGGAGTCCTCCTCGAGCTTGTTGTTCTGATAGAGCGCATTCGCTACCGCCGACTGTACTACCTTCTTGATGAGCCCTGCGCCCCGCTTGGGAGTGGTCTCCAGTATCGCAATAGCCTCGTTGTACGGTTTTCTGCGAACCGTATCGGCAATGGGGCGTAATTTCTTCGGCGATATCAAGAGATGCTTCGCCTGTGCTTTGAACCCTTTTTTCGCTTCCATAGCCACACCTATCTCTTCACTGCTTTCTTATCTGATTTCGCGTGACCACGAAAAAACCGGGACGGGGCGAACTCACCCAACTTGTGTCCCACGAGATTCTCCGTCACATAGACGGGAACCCAAGTTTTACCGTTGTACACGGAAATCGTAAAGCCTACCATTTCGGGAATGATGGTCGAGTAGCGGGAATACGTCTTGATCATCTGCTTGCTTCCCGACTTGCTCGCCTCGAGCACTCTCTTGTAGAGCTTTTTCTCTATAAACGGACCCTTTTTAATCGACCTAGACACGATATACTCCTATTTCCTTCTTCTCACGATGAGCTTATCTGAGTATTTCTTCTTCTTCCGGGTCTTGTATCCCTTCGTGGGAGTGCCCCACGGACTGACGGGATGACGACCACCGGAAGTTCTTCCTTCTCCACCACCGTGCGGATGATCAACAGGGTTCATCACCACACCGCGAACCTTCGGCCGCTTGCCTAACCAACGGGACCTTCCCGCCTTGCCGAGCGCGACGTTCATATGCTCTTCGTTTCCGATGACCCCGATGGTTGCGTAACACTTGGAAAAGATCATTCTCGACTCTCCGGAGGGAAGCTTTACCGTTACGTAATCTCCCTCCTTTGCTACGAGCACCGCACCTTCGCCGGCGGATCGGACGAGCTTCCCGCCTCTCCCCTGCTTCAGCTCGATGTTGTGCACCTCCATTCCGAGGGGTATTCTATTGAGCGGAAGGGCGTTTCCGGGAGTAAGCGGCGCTTCTTCGCCGCTCATAATCTTCGTACCGATCTTGATCCTTCTCGGAGCGAGAATATAGCGCTTCTCGCCGTCGGCGTAGCAAATCAGAGCGATAAAGGCGGAACGGTTCGGATCATACTCGATCGTCGCAACCTTTCCGGGCACGCCGTGCTTATCCCGCTTGAAATCGATGTATCTGTACTTTCGCTTGTGTCGCCCGCCCTTGCGGCGAACGCTTATGCGCCCCTGCGTGTCGCGTCCGGCATGAAAGCCGCTTCCCTTCATGAGGGACTTCTCACCCTCATTCCGGGTAACCTCTTCGAAGGTGAGGCCGGTCTTGTAACGCTGACTCGGGGTTCTCGGTTTATACTTCTTCAGAGCCATAGTCTTCCCCTCTCCTATACACCGTCGATCGCTTCGATGCTGTCTCCGGCCTTGAGCGTGACGATCGCCTTCTTCCACGTGCCTGTAGAACCGTGGCGAAAGCCGGACTTGGTTCTCGTCGTTCTCGGCTTACCTTTTACCCAGAGAACGTTGCATTTCGTCGTCTTTACCTGAAAGAGCTGCTCCACCGCCCATTTCGCCTGGGTTTTGTTGGCGCGGGGATCGATCATGAAGGTATACCTCCTGACATCGCCCTCGCGCAGATCGTTTGCCTTCTCGGTCAGAACAGGCTCCAAAATAATCTGATCGGGTCTCATGACTGCCCCCTCTCACCTTTCGCCGAGTAGAACTCGCCGAGTTTCTCGGCCGCTGTCTCGGAAAGAATGACGTTCTTTCCGTAGAAGAGCTCGTGCGTGCTGATCCTGCTGTAGGACATCATCCTCAGCCAGGGCACGTTTCTGCCGGCCCGCTTCAGCAGCGTGTCGTCCTCGTGATACACGAGCACCGTGCGTCCGCCGTCGGCCACCTTCGAGAGTATCGTTACGAGATCCTTCGTCTTACCGGACTCGATCTTGAAATCCTCGATGACCTTCAGAGAATCTGCCTGCAGCTTCTTGGTTAGAATGGAGCGCACCGCGTTTCTCTTGACCTTGCGCGGCAGCCGCACATGGTAGTCTCTCGGCTGAGGTCCGAAGGTGGTTCCTCCGCCCACCCAGATCGGAGACTTACGGTCGCCGACTCTGGCGTGTCCGGTTCCCTTCTGCCTCCACGGCTTCGCGTTGCTCCCTCTTACCTTCTTTCTGTTCTTTACGCTGGCGGTGCCTATTCGACGGTTGGCGAGCTCGCCGTTTACCGCGTAGTAGATGGCGCTGTCGCTCACCTCGACACCGAAGACTTCGTCGTTCAGCGTAATGTTCTTCTTCTCTTCGCCTTCTATTGAAAAGACCTTGACTTCCATCGTTCCAGCCCCTACTTCTTCTTCGCTTTCGTAACTACCACGATGCCCTTACGCGGTCCGGGAACTGCACCCTTTACCAGAATGAACTGCCGATCTTCATCGACACGCACCACTCGCAGATTCTGCGCGGTGGTCTTCTCGCCGCCCATTCTACCGGCCATCTTCGTGCCTTTATGCACCTTGGAGGGATCCGCAGCCATACCGGTAGCGCCGAGGCCACGGTGAAACTTGGAGCCGTGTGTCTTACGGCCGCCGCTGAAACCGTGCCGCTTTATGACACCCTGATAACCTTTCCCCTTGGATGTTCCCTCGATATCGACGAAGCTTACATCCTTGAAGATCTCGGCTCCCAGCTTCTTCCCGACCTCGTAGTCACCCTCGAAATCTCGCATCTCAATCAGGTGCCTTTTGGGCGCTGCATCTCCGAACTGGCCGGCGTACGGCTTCGTTACGTGCTTCTGCTTCGCGTCGACGGCTCCGAGCAGGACGGCGCTGTAGCCGTTCTTCTCTTCGCTGCGCTCGCCGATAACCTGATTATCTTCTATCTTGATGACGGTTACGGGAGTGAGCACACCCCGTTCGTCAAATACCTGCGTCATTCCAACCTTTCTACCGATCAGCCCCAACATTGCCTATACCTCGATTTCCGAAATAAATCTGGTTTACTCTACTGCTTGATCTCTACGTCGACACCGGCGGGAAGCTCCAACTTCATCAGGGCATCCATCACCTTCGATGTAGGATCAAGTATATCTATCAATCTCTTGTGCGTTCTCATCTCGAACTGTTCGCGAGCCTTCTTATTGACATGAGGCGACCGTAAAACGGTAAATTTGTTCACCTTTGTAGGAAGAGGCACCGGACCGGCAACCTTTGCGCCCGCCCGCTCAACCGTCTGCACAATTGCCCGCGAACTCTGATCAATCAACTCTACGTCAAATCCTCTTAGCCGCACTCGTATTCTGTCTTTGGCCATCATTTCCCCCGAAAAGTGAGCCCCGCACCTTCAGAGCATGAATATACTCCATGCGGGGCTCCTCTATTTCGCTTTTACTCGATTATTTCAGTTACCTGGCCACTCGCTACGGTGTGTCCACCCTCGCGAATAGCAAACCTAAGTCCCTTCTCCATGGCGATCGGGTGAATAAGCTCGACGTTGATCTCCACATGGTCTCCGGGCATAACCATCTGCTTGTCTTCGGGCAGATTTACCGTACCGGTAATGTCAGTAGTCCTGAAGTAGAACTGAGGACGATAACCGGCGAAGAAGGGGGAGTGTCGGCCACCCTCTTCCTTGTTCAGGACGTAGACCTGACCCTTGAACTTCACGTGCGGAGTAATGGAACCGGGCTTCGCGAGCACCTGGCCTCTCATTACATCGTTTTTGTCGATACCGCGCAGCAGGGCGCCGATATTATCTCCGGCTTGCCCCTCGTCGAGGATCTTGTTGAACATCTCGACACCGGTACAGGTGGTCTTTTTAGTATCTTTGATACCCACGATCTCCACTTCGTCGCCGACGTGAATGACACCGCGCTCGACACGACCGGTCACAACGGTACCGCGTCCCTGAATCGAGAATATGTCCTCGATGGGCATAAGGAAGTCTCCCTCGACGGCCCTCTGAGGCTCCGGAAAGTAGCTGTCCATCGAATCGAGCAGCTCCTGGATACACTTGTTCTTCTCGGCGTCTCCGGGGTTGGTCATCGCCTCGTAGGCGGAACCCTTTACAATGGGAATCTCGTCCCCGGGGAAATCGTACTCTTTGAGAAGATCACGCATCTCTTCCTCGACCAACTCGATGAGGTCGGGATCGTCGACTTGGTCGGTCTTATTGATGAATACAATGAGCGCCGGCACCCCAACCTGACGAGCAAGAAGGATATGCTCCTTGGTCTGGGCCATTGCTCCGTCGGTAGCGGCAACAACGATGATGGATCCATCCATCTGGGCAGCACCGGTGATCATGTTCTTGATGTAGTCGGCGTGCCCGGGGCAGTCCACGTGTGCGTAGTGACGATTGTCGGTTTCGTACTCTACGTGGCGGGTGTTGATTGTTATGCCTCGCGCCTTCTCTTCGGGGGCATTATCGATCTGCTCAAACGTCATCACCTTGCTGTCGTCTCCATGAGAACAATACATGGTAATCGCCGCGGTGAGCGTCGTCTTACCGTGGTCTACGTGACCGATGGTGCCCACGTTAATATGTGGCTTCGTTCTCTCAAACTTAGCTTTCGCCATCACTTCCTCCTTGTGATATCCCCATAAAATAAAAATATTTATTACGCACCAATTCCTGTGCGGTCTCATAGAGAAACCGCAACTAGCCGATCGCCGTGCGTACTATACGTGAGCGTTAGGAAGAGTGAAAAGGAAGGATCCAGAGGTCGTCTCATGCAGACCGTAGCCCATGCACGACGTGGCTGATTACAGCATCTGGAACCACCTCATCATCCTTGCATCACCACCTCGGCAATTTTGGACGATCGGTTTGGCTCTCTATAAGCCTATGAAGCGCAACACCGTCTCCCACGGTGCTGCGCCATATTACGTAAAATTGTAAAAAAGGTCAAGTCGGGTAGCAGGCAATCGCCCCTTTTTCCTCTCTGCACAAGAAAAAAGCGGCAAAAAGCCGGCTTGCCGGACTGAATCGTTACAATCTACCACCTGTAGTGACTGAATGCCTTGTTGGCCTCAGCCATTCTGTGGGTGTCCTCTTTCTTTCTGAAGGCGGAACCGGTGGAGTTGTATGCATCGAAAAACTCGTTGTAGAGCCTCTCTCCCATGGTCTTTCCACTACGGGTTCGCGCAGCCTGGATGATCCAACGCATCGCCAGCGCGTTTCGGCGCTTCTCGCGTACCTCGACAGGCACCTGATAGGTGGATCCACCTACGCGGCGGGATTTAACCTCTACCGAGGGCTTTACATTTTCCATGGCCTTCTGGAAGACCTCGATCGCATCCTTTCCGGTCTTCTCGGAAAGGCGACCGAGCGCGTCGTACATGATCCTGGTCGCCGTTGCCTTCTTGCCGTCGTACATCATCCGGGTGATGAATTTGGACACGGTCTGATTTCCGTACTGCGCATCGGGAAGAACTTCCCGTTCTCTTATGAATGTTTTGCGTCCCATTACCTACACCTCTATGCCTTCGGCTTCTTTGTGCCGTATTTAGATCTTCCGCTCTTCCGGTCCTCTACACCGAGGGTATCTTTGGTACCGCGCACGATGTGATAGCGCACACCGGGAAGGTCCTTCACACGTCCGCCGCGGATCAGCACAACCGAGTGCTCTTGCAGGTTGTGTCCGATACCCGGAATATAGGCGGTAACTTCGATCCCGTTGGTCAGCCTTACCCTGGCGACCTTACGAAGCGCTGAGTTCGGCTTCTTGGGAGTGACGGTCATGACACGGGTGCAAACTCCCCTCTTCTGTGGGCAGTTCTCTAGGGCTCGGGCCTTTCCCTTCGCCTCTACCGTCTTCCGTCCTTTACGAATCAACTGATTAATCGTCGGCATCTGTTATTCTCCACTCCTATTTCACTCACCGAAGGTCAGCATGACAGGGCGGCCGGCCCTACGGACCGGCACCGATCGGCTCGCAATTATCAAATCGCGGCGATCAACTAAGGCCGTCGACCGGCATCTGCTCGATCTCGCCGGATACATCCTGGCCTTCGCCCTCCTCGGCTTCTTCTTCTTGCTGCTTCCTTGCTTCTATTATTCGCTGAACCGAGGTATCGAGGTCCTCGGAATTTTCGTCGTACAGCTTTACCTCGCGGTAATGCCGCATTCCTGTACCCGCCGGAATGAGGTGGCCGATAATGACGTTCTCTTTGAGGCCACGCAGCGCATCATTACTACCAGCTATCGCGGCATTTGTCAATACCCGCGTCGTTTCCTGGAAGCTGGCGGCCGATATGAAGGAGTCGATGTTGAGTGAGGCCCTCGTAATACCGAGCAGCAGCGGTTTCGCCACTGCGGGCTGACCGCCCTCACGCATAACCTTGTTGTTCTCCTCGTGGAACTTGTACTTGTCCACCTGCTGGCCGTAGATGAAGTTGGTATCGCCGACCTGCACGATCTCGACCTTGCGCATCATCTGCCGTATGATCACGCCGATGTGCTTGTCGTTTATGTTCACACCTTGAAGTCTGTAGACCTCCTGCACCTCGTTTACGAGGAAGGACTGCAACGCATTCTCACCGAGTATCGAGAGGATGTCGTGGGGATCTACGGCCCCCTCGCAGAGCTTCTCCCCGGCGGTTACCAG
Source organism: uncultured Spirochaetaceae bacterium (assembly GCA_964346645.1). Classification (GTDB taxonomy): domain Bacteria; phylum Spirochaetota; class Spirochaetia; order DSM-16054; family Sediminispirochaetaceae; genus CAYFVU01. Next base: position 8,652 of record CAYFVU010000066.1, read on the forward strand.
GTCTCCGTCACGCACGAGCAGGTGGCGTCCCATAGGCACGAGGTGCTTGAACTTGTTGTAGTCGTCGGTCACGTAGATGACGCGTTTGCCCTTTACCACCGTGTCGAACTGCACCGTTCCCGATATCTGTGCAAGCACGGCCGCATTCTTCGGCTTGCGAGCCTCGAAGAGCTCGCCGACCCTCGGCAGACCACCGGTAATATCGCTGGTCTTCACGCTCTCCTTGAGCAGCTTGGCCAATGTGCGCCCCTTCTTTACGATCTCGCCGTTCTCCACATTGAGGTAAGAGGAGCCGGGAAGGAAGTAGGTTGCCTTCTCGTTGCCCTCATCGTCCTCGAGAACTACCCGAGGCTGCAGGCTCTCCAGAGAGAACTCCGTGATCTTCTGCTCGACATTGCCGGTGTCCTCATTGACCTCCTGCTTTAGGGTAGTTCCGAGAACGATATCCTCGAAGCGTACCTTTCCGCTCTCCTCCGCGATTATCGGCTCGGTAAAGGGGTCGAAGACGGCTATGGAGTTGCCTTCGTCGATTATGTCTCCGATCGAGGCCTGGAGCTCCGCACCATTTCGCACATCGAGTTTCTGGTCCTGTGCCACGAGAATCAACTCCTCCTGCTGCGGATGGGCGAAGGCATTCTCCTGCGCCTTGACATCCTCGCCGTTTCTCTTGATCAGCGAGAGTCCGGCGGTGACCTTGTCGCCGTCGTTCACGAGGAGCTCGTCTCCCTTCTCCAGGGGCATGCGGCGGAGAACTCTTGCGAGAATCATGTAGCCCTTCCTGGTGAAGAGCACGTCACCGTTTTCGAGCTCTACCGTATTGCCGTACACCTCTTTGATCAGCACGGGGTAGGAGAAAGTGATCCTGTTCTCCTCGCTCACCTTGGTAGCGGCACCTCCGATATGGAAGGTACGCATGGTAAGCTGGGTACCGGGCTGCCCGATTGACTGTGCCGCGATGATACCCACCGACTCTCCGACGTCGACGGTCTTGTTCGTCGCGAGGTTGCGGCCGTAGCACTTCCTGCATACGCCGTGCTTGGCCTCGCAGGTGAGCACCGTGCGCAGACGAACGCTCTCTATGCCGAGCTCCTCGATCTGTTCGGCCAGATCGTCGGTAATCTGCTCGTTCACGTCGACAAGGATCTCGCCGGTAATCGGATGCTTGACCCGTTCGAGAGTAAAGCGGCCGGCGATTCGGTCGCTCAAGTGTTCGACTATCTCCTCGCCCTCCTTGATGGCGCTGATCTCTATTCCGTTGATGGTGCCGCAATCCTCTTCGTTTACCACCACATCCTGGGCTATGTCTACGAGGCGGCGGGTGAGGTAGCCGGCATCGGCGGTCTTGAGCGCCGTATCCGCGAGTCCCTTTCGCGCACCGTTGGTCGATATAAAGAACTCGATTACCGACAGCCCCTCTTTGAAGTTGGAGCGTATCGGCAGCTCGATGATGTCGCCGGAAGGCTTAGCCATGAGACCGCGCATTCCGGCGAGCTGTCTGATTTGGGTTCTGCTACCTCGGGCTCCGGAATCCGCCATGAGGTAGATCGGATTGAATCCTCCCCGGTCGGTCTTGAGAATCCCCATCAGCTCGTTGGTCAGGTCCTCGTTGGTCTTACTCCAGACCTCTATGACCCGGTTGTACCGCTCCTCTTGGGTGATGTGTCCCTGCAGGTACTGGTTCTGGATCTCCATGACCCGGTTGTTGGCACCCTCGATCATCGGCCTTTTCTCCTCGGGAATGACGACGTCGTCGACACCGATGGTGGCACCGAAGAGGGTCGCATACTTGAAACCGACGTCTTTGATGGAGTCGAGCATCCTCACCACCGTCGCCGCGCCGAACTCGGAGTGGGCTTTTGCGACGAGCTTCCTCAGCTCCTTCTCTCCGAGCTGGTAGTTGATGAAACCGAGCTCGTCGGGCATCTCCTCGCTGAAAATGACGCGGCCGGCACTCGTCTCGACCCACTCGTCTTCGACCTTGACCTTGATCTTGGTGTTGTAACGGATCGCGTTGGCATCGAGGGCCATGAGCACCTCGTCGAAGTCGGCGAAGTGCTTACCCTCTCCAGGATCGCCGTTACGAACCCTGGTGAGGTAGTTGATACCGAGCACCATGTCCTGCGACGGGAAAACGATCGGCGAGCCGTTTGCCGGGTTGAGAAGGTTGTTGGAGCTGAGCATGAGTGTCCAACACTCGATCTGCGCCGCCTGCGTCAGCGGCACGTGGACCGCCATCTGATCGCCGTCGAAGTCGGCGTTGTAGGCGTGGCAGACGAGCGGATGCAGCTTAATTGCCTTCCCTTCGACAAGTACCGGCTCGAAGGCCTGTATACCGAGTCTGTGCAGAGTCGGCGCACGGTTGAGTAGAACAGGATGCTCCTTTACCACTTCGTCGAGGACCGAATAGACCTCCTGGGTCTCCTGTTCCACCAGGGTCTTGGCCTTCTTGATGTTGTAGACCACATCGCGCTCGACCAGCTTCTTCATAATGAAGGGCTTGAAGAGCTCGAGAGCCATCTTGGTGGGCAGTCCGCACTGGTGCAGCCGCAGCTCCGGTCCAATGACGATGACCGAACGGCCGGAGTAGTCGACGCGCTTACCGAGAAGGTTCTGACGGAACCGTCCCTGCTTTCCTTTGAGCATATCTGAAAGAGACTTGAGGGGTCTGTTCGAGGCGCCCTTCACCACCCGCTTCTTCTTGCTGTTGTCGAAGAGAGCGTCCACCGCCTCCTGCAGCATCCGCTTCTCGTTGCGGATGATGATGTCGGGGGCGTTGAGGGACATGAGCCTCTTGAGCCGGTTGTTCCGGTTGATTACCCTCCGGTAGAGATCGTTCAGATCGCTGGTGGCAAATCTGCCGCCGTCGAGCTGGACCATTGGACGAAGCTCCGGAGGAATTACCGGTATGGCGTCGAGGATCATCCACTCCGGCCGGTTGCCGGAGTCGCGGAAGTTCTCGACTATCTCTATGCGCTTGAGCAGACGCTTGTCCGCCTTTGCACCCTTCTCTATCATCTTAGCCCGCAGCTCTCCGGAGAGGACATCGAGGTCGATCGCCTCGAGGAGCGTACGCACTGCCTCTGCGCCGATGCCGGCGGTAAAGCTCATGCCGTATCGTTCCTGCGCCTCCATGTGCTCCTCTTCGCTGAGCAAGTCCATCTTCTTGAGGTCCGTGTCGCCGGGCTCTATGACGATGTACTTCTCGTAGTAGAGCACCGATCTCAGAGCCGCGATGGATAGATCGAGCAGGAGTCCCATCCTCGAGGGGACGGAGCGGTAATACCAAATGTGGGAAACCGGAGAGGCGAGTTCGATGTGCCCCATCCGTTCGCGGCGGACCTTGAAGTGGGTAACCTCTACGCCGCAGCGGTCGCAGATGACCCCTTTATAGCGGATCGACTTGAACTTTCCGCAGTAACACTCGTACTCTTTTGTCGTACCGAAGATCCGCTCGCAGAAGAGGCCGTCCTTTTCCGGCCGGAGGGTCCGATAGTTTATCGTCTCCGGCTTCTTTACCTCTCCGTATGACCACGCGCGAATCTGCTCCGGAGAGGCGAGTTTTATCATTATATTGTCGAAATCCTGAATATCTCTCATACGGTCAACTCCTTAGAACTGGCTCCCTTTGCGATTTATCAACTCCTCGTCCCTCTCGGTCAGCGGAATCTGCTTGCCCTTCGAGTCGTAGATGGTTACGTCGAGAGCCAAGCCCCGCAACTCCTGCACGAGGACGTTGAACGACTCCGGCACTCCGGCGCTCGTGGCCGGATCTCCCTTTACGATGCTCTCGTATATCTTCGAACGACCGTTCATGTCGTCCGATTTGATCGTCAGCAGCTCTTGGAGGGTGTTGGCGGCACCGTAGGCCTCGAGGGCCCAGACTTCCATCTCTCCGAGACGCTGACCGCCGAACTGAGCCTTACCGCCGAGCGGCTGCTGGGTAACCAGTGAATAGGGCCCGGTAGAGCGGGCGTGCATCTTGTCGTCCACCAGATGGTGGAGCTTGATCATGTACATGTAGCCGCAGAACACGGGGTACTCGAATCGATCGCCCGTGCGCCCGTCGTAGACGTCGGTCTTCGAGTTGACCGGCAGGCCGGCCTCCTTCAGCTTATCCTCGATCATCTTGGTGGTTGCCGACTGGAAGACCGGCGTATCGTACCACTCTTTCAGAACGCTCGCCGCCCAGCCGAGCTCGGTTTCCAAGAGCTGTCCGAGGTTCATACGGGAAGGCACGCCGAGGGGGTTGAGGCAGAGCTCCAGGGGCGTACCGTCGGCCATGAAAGGCATATCCTCCTCGGGGAGGATCCGTGCAACGACCCCCTTGTTTCCGTGGCGCCCCGCCATCTTGTCTCCCTCGCGCAACTTCCGCTTGGTGGCGATAATGACCTTTACCACCTCGTCTACTCCGGGAGAGAGATCGTCTCCCTCCGAGCGCTTGAGTCTCTGTATGTCGATAACCGTTCCCTCGGTACCGTGGGGCACGCGCAGAGAGCTGTCCTTTACCTCTTTCGCCTTCTCTCCGAAGATCGAGTTGAGCAGCTTGAACTCTGGGGTAGTCTCTGTCTCCGACTTCGGCGTCACCTTTCCAACCAGAATGTAGCCGGACTTCACCTTTGCTCCGATGTAGATGATCCCCTCTTCGTCGAGCTGCTCGAGGGCCTTCTCGCTGACGTTCGGGATGTCCCGCGTCAGCTTCTCGGGCCCGAGTTTGGTCTCGCGTACATCGATGCTGAACTCCTTTATGTGAACGGAGGTGTATATGTCTTCCTTTACTATCTTCTCCGAAAGGAGGATCGCGTCCTCGTAGTTGTAGCCGTTCCAGGGCACGAATCCGACGAGGATATTGCGTCCCAAGGCGAGCTCACCTTGATCGGTCGCCGGCCCGTCGGCGAGCACCTGCCCTGCCTCCACGTGCTGATCCGCCTTGACCAGCGGCGAGTGGTTGAAACAGGTGTCTTGATTGGTCTTCTGGAACTTGATCAGGTTGTATACGTCCCGCTCCTCGGCATCCTTCGCCTCGTCCGGGATGACGATGACCTGCTTGCTCGAGACGTACTCGACCGTACCGGCCCGTTTGGACTTCAGCAGCACGCCGGAGTCATATGCGGTCTTTCTCTCCATTCCGGTTCCCACGAGGGGCGCCTCTGGAAAGACGAGCGGCACCGACTGGCGCTGCATGTTGGACCCCATAAGGGCGCGGTTTGCGTCGTCGTGCTCGAGAAAGGGTATGAGCGATGTCGATACCGACACCACCTGCTTCGGCGAGACGTCCATGTAGCCTATGTCCTCGGGCGGCTTTGTCGTGTAATCGCCTGCCTTGCGCACGGAGATCATGCCCGCCTCGAAGTTGCCCTTCTTGTCGATGGCCGCGTTCGCCTGGGCGATGAAGTGTCGCTCCTCGTCCATGGCGGAGAGGTACTCGATGTCCTCGGACACCTTACCTTTCTTCACTCGACGGTAGGGAGTCTCGAGAAATCCGTACTCGTTTACCCGGGTGTAGTTAGCCAGCGAGACAATAAGGCCGATGTTCGGCCCCTCCGGCGTCTCGATGGGACACATGCGCCCGTAGTGGGTGTAGTGCACGTCGCGAACCTCGAATCCGGCCCGCTCTCTAGAGAGACCGCCGGGGCCGAGTGCGTTGAGACGCCGTTTGTGGGTGAGCTCTGCGAGCGGATTGACCTGGTCCATGAACTGCGAGAGCTGACTCGATCCGAAGAACTCCTTTACAGCCGCCACGATCGGCTTGATCGAGATGAGATCCTGAGGCTTGACCGTATCGGTCTCCTTGAGACTCATCCGTTCCTTCGCGATCCGTTCCATGCGGGTAAAGGCGGTCTTGAGAGAGTTCGCCAGCAACTCGCCGACCGATCGGATGCGCCGGTTGCCGAGGTGGTCGATATCGTCGACATTTGCCTCGCCGATATACACCTGAATGAGATAGCGCATCGTGTTGTAGATGTCCTCTCTGCTGAGGACCTGACTGTCGCTCTGCTCGTCGTAGTCGAACTTCTTGTTGAGTTTGTAACGGCCCACCCTTCCGAGGTCGTAGCGACGAGGGGTAAAGAACATCGAATTCAGGTCCTTCTCCGCGCTCTCGAGGGTTATGGGCTCACCCGGCATAAGCACCGAGTAGACCGCCACGAGCGCATCCTCTTTGGTCGGCTCGTCCGCATCTATGTCGTCGCGGGTGAATTTGACCTCCTCCCGCTCGAAACAGTTGAGTATTATCTGGGAATGCAGAGATTCGGGATGCTCGAAGTCGATGACCTCGATCTCGGTCACGCCGGAGTGGAGCAGCTCGTCGATATCGTGGGGATGCAGCTTCTCTCCTGCCCTGTAAAGCTTCTTGGTCTCGCCCTCGCGCTCCACATAGACGGCCTTTGCAAGAACCCGGCCCATGACCTCCTCTTTCTTCTCCGGCTCATTTTCAATCTCGATCTTCTCGCTCTTGTGGAAGGCATCGATGATCTGCTCTCGGGTCTCGAAGCCGAGGGCCCGGAGAAAGAGCGTGCCGAGAATCCGCTTCTTGCGGTCTATCTTGGTAAAGATGAGCTCCTTCTTCTGGTCTATCTCGAACTCGAGCCACGAGCCGCGGTAGGGGATGATGCGCGATGAGTACACGCCCTTCTCATGAGAGAATATAACGCCCGGAGAACGGTGTATCTGACTGACCACGACACGCTCGGCACCGTTGATGATGAATGTCCCCCTGTCGGTCATGAGGGGTATGTCGCCTATGTAAATGTCCTTCTGGCGAATCTCGCCGGTCTCCTGAAAGATCAGATTGATCCGAGCCTTCACGGGAACGGCGTAGGTAAGCCCCTTGAGCTTACACTGCTCCTCGTCGAACTTTATGCTCTCCTCGTCGAGCGAATAGTGGGTGTACTCTAGCAGCATGTCCCCGTTCGGACTCTCGATCGGGAATATGCTCTGGAACACCTCCTCGATCCCCTGGAGCTTGAGAGGCTGCCCACTGTTGAGCTGATTCCGTTGCAGGAATCGTTCATATGATGTAAGCTGTATGTCGATAAGATTGGGGAGCTTCATCGATTCTTTGAAATCTTCCCCAATATAGGTCCTTTTTCGCATGGCCGTACCGTCCGTACGCATCACCACCCCCTGGTAAAAAACACCCCGTTCGTTTACGGGGCAGGTATATTATATAAATCCGTCTTCTCTGCGTAAGTAATCATGAGACGCAACAGGCCACCGGAGGCACATGGCCCCGGTGGCTCGTGTGGGAAATTGTGTTCGTACTCTATCCAGACCGGCCGTCTTATTTGACTTCAACAACTGCGCCGGCTGCCTCGAGTTTCTCTTTCATTTCGTTCGCATCTTCCTTGGAGACACCCTCTTTGAGTGCCTTGTCTCCGGCCTCTACGATCTCCTTGGCCTCTTTCAGGCCGAGACCGGTAATGGCCCGTACCTCTTTGATGACGGGAATCTTCTTCCCATCAGCGATGCTCTTGAGGATGACGTCGAACTCGGTCTGCTCTTCCTCTTCTTCACCTTCGCCGCCACCCGCGGCGGGAGCAGCACCGGCGGCGGCAACAGGGGCCGCAGCGGTTACGCCGAATTTCTCTTCCATCATGGACACGAGCTCGGATACCTCGAGTACCGACATGCCGGAAATAGCCTCTAGGATTTCTTCTTTTGTTGGTGCAGCCATATTAACTTCTCCTTTGTATGTATGCCGGCGATAGCATGCTACCCGAAACGAAGACTAACGCCGGTCGGTATATAGTAATGCTCGCCACCCGGCACCGAGGCACCGGTCGAGATTACATTCCAACGATTCCTACTGCTCTTCCTTCTTCTTATCCGCGACCGCCTGCAGCGTGCGCGTAAGCTTGGTCGGCACTCCGTTGAGTGCATAGAGGAAGTGCTGCAGCGGAGCATTCATCGTGCCCATCAGCTTGGCCATGAGCTCGTCCTTGGTCGGCAGCTTGCTGTAGGCCTCCATCTGCTTGGCATCGAAAACCTGCCCCTCGATGATCCCGCCCTTGATTTCGACGGGATTATCCTTCGCAAACTCGACGAGGACCTTTGCAACCGCCCCGGACTCGTCCTTCGGCAGGGCAACTGCCGTCGGGCCGATCAGGAAGTCGTCGACCTCGGGCTCCTCGAGATTCTTCAATGCGATCTTCGCGTATCTGTTCTTCACCACGCGGTAAGCGGCGTTCTCCTGCCTCAGCCTCGTCCTGAGCTCGGTGATCTGCGAGACCGTTAGACCGCGATAGTTGGTGAATATGTAGTCCTGGCTATCTCCGAAGAGGTCCTGCAGGTTCTGCACGAAACTCTCTTTTTCTTTGGTTACTCGTGTTTGATAATCGCTCATACTCTTTGCTCCTTATCCGCAACCTACGCCTGAGCCACGAGGACCCTGTGTTCGATTTTCACTCCGGGACCCATGGTCGAGGCGACATACACCGTCTTTACGAAGTCGCCCTTGGAATCGGCGGCCCGCTTCTTGTCCACTTCCGACAGTACGGTGCGAATATTCTCGACGATCTGCTCACTGTCCATCGACACCTTGCCGACGGAGAAGTGCACCACTCCGGTCTTGTCGGAGCGGTATTCCACTCGCCCCTTCTTCAGCTCTTCGAGAGCCTCTTTGAGCTCGAAGGTGACCGTCTGTGTCTTCGGGTTGGGCATGAGCCCCCGCCGACCGAGAATCGGGCCGAGCTTTCCGACCTCTTTCATCATGTCCGGAGTAGCCACGGCGACGTCGAAATCGAGCCACCCCCCCTGAATCTTCTCCACCAGATCGGTGTCCCCGACGTAGGCGGCGCCGGCCTCCCGGGCCTCTTCCGCCTTCTCGCCCTTTGCGAACACCAAAACCCGCTTTTCGCCTTTGAACTGGTTCGGCAGCACGAGTGTGTCGCGGACCGTTTGACTCTTCTTGAGATTCAGCTTTATCGAGAGCTCCACTGTCTCGTCGAAGCCGGCGAAGGAGAGATCCTTGATCGTTTCTACCGCCTCCTGAAGATCGTAGCGCTTCTCTCGGTCTATCTTCTGCTTTGCGTCGATGTATTTTTTTCCGTGTCTCATCAGCCTTTCTCCACTTCGACGCCCATGCTTCGGGCGGTACCCGCTACGATCTTTATCGCCTGATCGATGTCGAAGGCGTTGAGATCGGGCATCTTGGTCTCGGCGATCTCCTTGAGCTGAGCCCTGGAGATCTTGCCGACCTTTATCTTGTGAGGCTCCCCGGAACCGGTCTCGAGACCTATGGCCTTCTTGATGAGCACCGCCGCGGGAGGCGTCTTCGTGATAAAGGAGAAGCTTCGATCCTGATAGACCGTAATCTCCACCGGTACCGTGAGCCCGGCTTCGATCTCCTTCGTTCGGTCGTTGAACTGCTGTACGAACTGAGGTGCGCTCACCCCGTGAGGGCCGAGTGCCGGGCCTACGGGAGGAGCCGGAGTCGCCTTCTGGGCGGGCACCTGCAGTTTTATTACCGCAGCAATCTTTTTCTTTGCCATAATCTATCTCCGTATGTGGTAATATCGTTCGCTTTGTACCAGGCACCATTTGCCACCAGTATACGCGAACTCCCATCTACGTATGCCCTCAACGAGGGCCGCACATGCTATTTTACGAGTTCTCGATGCTATATCTTCTCGACCTGAAGGAAATCCACCTCTACAGGGGTAGACCGGCCGAAGATCCCGACAGAAACACGGAGCTTGCCTTTCTCCAGATTCACCTCCTCGATGGTTCCGGTAAAGGTCTCGAAGGGACCCTCGACGATCCGCACGGCCTCGCCGACGGAGAAGGTCTGCTTCGGCTTCATTATCTTGTCGCTCTTGATTTCACCAGCTTTCTGTAGTATCTCTCTTGCCTCATCCGAAGAAATCGGCTGCGGCTTGGTGTTGCTCGCAGAACCGAGAAAACCGGTGACTCCCTGGATCTTCTTGATCTGGGCGGTTATTGTTTTCCAGCCGTAATCGGGAAGATCCATCTCCAGAAGGATGTAGCCCGGTAGGAATTTCTTCGTTGATACACGCTTTTTGCCGTCTTTGACCTCTACCACCTCTTCCGAAGGCACTTTTAGGTCGAAAATTACGTCGCTGAAGGGCTTATCCTCCATGAGCTTACGTATGAACTTCTCGACCTTGTTCTCGTATCCGGAATAGGTGTGAAGGACGTACCATCCTTTTGCCATCGTTGTCCTCTTCTCCTTCTCTCTTACATGCCGCCCCAGCCGGGGCGAGAGAGTACCCGCCGAACGGAGAGACGCTTAGAAGATAAGGTCCATTCCTCTGAGGAGAAGGAAATCGACCACGCCGAGTACCAGCGCAAACAGTACCACTGAAACGATGACCACCTTGGTAGAAGAAGCGACAGCCTCTCTATTAGGCCACACGACTCGCTTCAACTCTGCGTAACTATCCTTGAAAAACTGAATGATTCTCCTCATTATTGCTCCCTATACACAAAGAAAAAAAGAAAAAAGCAGGCCAGGTAGGATTCGAACCTACAACATTCGGTTTTGGAGACCGACGCTCTAGCCGTTGGAGCTACTGGCCTGTGAAATGTGCTATTTTACCTTCGTCTCTTTATGAAGCGTATGCTTGCGATCGAACCGGCAGTACTTCTTGAGTTCCAGCTTACCCTGCATGTTGCGGCGGTTCTTCCACGTGGTGTAGTTTCTCCGACCGCACTCATCGCATTTCAACGCGATTTTCTCGACTGCTCCCTTTTTCTTACTCGCCATGGGTAATACTCCTATCGTATCGAGCGCGAACTGATTCCGCCGTCGCTCACCTTGTTCGAACGGTTCCTCCTACTCGTAGCTTACCAGACTATATAAAATAGCTTGGTGTGTCAAGCGGAGTCAAAAAACCATGAAAAAGAGCCCTCAGTGATTCACATTCTGGATTCCAGAATGTGAATCACATCCAAAACTATAGCTTACATAATTTACACTCACCGTTCATAAGCATTCGCATTTTGGAGCTTAGCTCCAAAATGCGAATTGCTGTAGAGCCCTCGATCGGACTTGAACCGATGACCCCCTCCTTACCATGGAGGTGCTCTACCGACTGAGCTACAAGGGCTTATACTAATCGAATTGACTGGTGGACAGTACCAAAGCTGCGAATTTTTGTCAATCCCAGTAATAATGTGCCGTATTACGCTCCGTACATCCCATGTGTTGAGATGAGGCTCCGGGGCACAAGTTTCTTCATACTACCTCCCTTACGGTAAGATGTTGATCGGAGTATAGCACGGATTCATTTTAGAAGCGATGGGATTTTTCCCTCGAATTCGTGATCGAGAATGTCCATGTAGATCTCGTCGTAGTACTCTCCGCAGATGAGCACACACTCCCGCCGCCGGCCGATTATCTTAAAACCTACTTTTTCGTAGGATCTTACGGCGGGCTCGTTGAAGGAGCGCACCCGCAGGTAAATGCTGTGGAGGTTGAGGAGGTTGAAGGCGTAGTCGAGCAGGAGCCGAAGCGCTTCGGTGCCGTAGCCCTTTCCTCTCTCCT
>CAYFVU010000067.1:0-20105 GCA_964346645.1 uncultured Spirochaetaceae bacterium
TCGAGGTAGTCGGGAAGGATGAAGCGGCGGTAGTCGATCGGGTTGAGCACGTCGACCACGTGTATGCTGTCGGTCGTCCCCCAGACCTGCTTCATGTAGCCGGCGCTGAGGTCGAAGCGGTCGTAGTAGAGGGTGAAGTAGGCCTCGTTTATGAGATCCTCGGCACTCATGTCGTCTCTAAAGGCGACGTCGTTCGAGTATTCGAGGCTGCCTACCGCCTCGGAGTTGGCCCCCTCGTATTCGGCATCGAGTCTCAATTCGCTTATTCCCACCTTGTCGGAATCCTCGATTTCATCTACGGGACCCTTCGGGAGGTCGTCCCACTCTATAAAGGTGTAGGTGGCGAAGTTGACTTCGCCGCTCCATTCGAGCGTAGGCCCGGAGGCCGATGTTCCTCCATCTCCGGATCCGCTTTTGCTTCCGGCTCCGTCCGTCGATCCTTCGTCGAAAAAACTCTCCTGTGCGGCGAGCGGCGCGCCGACGACGAGCGTCGCTGCAACAGCCGCCGTAATCAATGTACGTGTGAAAAAATTGTGAGTTCGCATTGCGTCCTCCTTGTTATTGCGCGTACTAATGCGCGCATTATCGCGCCCGGCCGGTCTCCAAGAAACGGGTGCTGAAGAGGGAGTCTTTCATCTGCTCGTTGTAGCGTATCTTGTCCACCGCTATCTCGGTTGCGTGGCCGGACTGCACGTTTTCCATCCGTGTCTTCATGGTGGTCCAGTACCCCTGGACCTCTTGCAGGTCCTGTACAACCATGGTCTTCAGATGCTTCTCGTTCTTGTCGTAGAACTTCGCCTTCATGGGTACCCAGATATCCTTCGCCACCCACTGAATGCGTTTGGAGTACTGAGCATCGGCGAGGTCCTTCGGAATGGATTGAACCACGTAGCATTCACGGCCCCCGAAGCTCTCCTCCCGAAGCAGGGTATGGCTGTCCTCAGCGACCTCTCTGCTCTTCAAGTCTCCATAGGTGAAGTCGGTACCCATGAAAGAGCTGTCCTCCTCCGAGGAGGCTATTCGTCTTACTCTCTTGAGTGCGGGGAGGTAGATCCACTGGTCGTCGTCTCTATCCTCTCGCTCTTTTACGAGAAAGCGGGTTCCCTGCACCGAGGCAGGCCGGTGGAAGACGAGGACCATGTTCGATAGCTCGTCTTCGGTTTCGGTCCCCCAGCCTTCTACGATGCGGTTCTTTACGCTCCCGTCTTCTTCGATGAGATCCATGTGTACGAGGGCGTGGACCGAATCTCCGGTATCCCTGTCGTAGACATTCTGTGCGATCTCTCTCCCGTCTATTGCCCATGCCGCGCTCGAAATCAGCAGCAGCACGGCAGACACGAATGCGAGTTTCATTCTCATAATCTGTGCTCTCCTTTCTCTTTATCCGACTTGTTGGTGAGAAATCTTGGTTGAAATATGTTCAGCAGTACCGGGAGGATCGTCATAGCCGCAATGGAGCTCGTGCCCATGATGATGGCTACGAGCAATCCCACGTACCGCAGGGGATTGAAATTGGAGAAGAGGAGGACGGCGAAGCCCGCTGCAACCGCTAATGCGTTGAATGCAATCGCCCTGCCCGTCGTCATGACGGTTCGCCGAGTGGCCTCGTCCGGGTCTCGAGTGGCGTTCCACTCTAATCGGTACCGAGAGAGGAAGTGGATGCTGTAGTCGACACCGATGCCGATCGCGATGGAGGCAATCATTGCCGTGGCGATGTCGAGGTCTATTCCAGCGATTCCCATGATGCCGAAGTTTATAAGAACGGCAAATGAGAGCGGAATAATTCCGTAGATCCCTGCAATAAGGGACCTGTTGGCGATCGCGACAATGAGGAAGACCACGAGAAAGGCGGAGAGAAGGCTCAAGATCTGCGAACGTACGATCAGATTCGTAACCGCCAGTTCCATATCGGCATAGCCTGCTATGGAGACTCGGTAGCCCTCGGGAAAGTAGTCTTTCACGTAGGCATTGATGTCCTGCTTCAACTCCGCCATCGCCTTGGTGTTCGTGGAACGGAGCTGCACGCTCATGCGCGCCTTCGAGGGCTCGAGAGAATCGTTCGCAAAATCGTCCAGGCTTCCGGAGTAGACGAGGAGGTATTGACTCACGAGGTTCGAGAGCTCCTCTTTGCTCGATACCGGATACTTAGAGGGATCGGTCGGAATCTCGTTGTAGTACTCTCCCTGGAAGTTGAGCTGCCGGTTTACGTTGCGCAGGAGATCGTGCACGCTCATGTTCATCGATTCCGCATCGTAGTAGGCCCTGTTGAGCGCTTCGGCGAGTTTGGCGTAGGAGACGCTCTTGTGATAGCCGAACTCGCCCGTGCGAGCAGCCGGGGAGGCCGAATTACCGCCGGAGGTGCTGGTGTCTGCGCCGCTCCCGGAATCCGAGAAGAAACTCCCCTCGACCGAAGCGCCGCTACTGCCTCCGTTGCCGGCTGCACCTGGGGAAGTGTCGGCCGCAGTAGACGAGGAGCCGCCGGACATGGTGGAGCGAAACACCGGCGCCCCGCCGCTCTCGGCGATGATCTCGGTCGAGGGATAGTTCATTACCTTGTTCATCCGTTTCACGAAGTCGGAAAAAGCGAGGATCGACCCCACATCTTCGTGCTCGGCATAGAGGTAGGCCTTCAGGCCGTCCATTGCCTGCAGTATCTCGGGATCCGTCAGGGAACCCTTTTCTTCCCCCTCGACGATGATGCTGAAGATCTTGCTTCCGGAGAACTTATTTTGCAGGAAGCGGTCGGAGACCCGCAATTCGGAGTCATAGTCGAAATACTCGATCATGGAGTTATCTACCACGATGCGGGAGATGCCGAATAACGACAGCGCTATGACCACGATGCTGAGAATGATGATCCTCGCTCTCTGTTTAGAGAAGTAACGGTAAAAACCTTCGAGTATCCTGTTAAAACCCGCATCGTGATCGAAGCCGGTTTTTCTCGAAGTGCTCTGCTTGAGCGCCCTGTGGCGCAGCAGCAGTACCGAGGGAACGAAGGTAAGGGTGATAACCAGCGCAGCTATGACGCCTATGGCGTTGATGATGCCGAAGTGCCGCATGGGGGCGATGCTGCTCGTTGCGATGGAGGCGAAGCCGGCAGCCGTGGTCAACGCGGTCATGACCACCGGAGGGCCTATGTCTCTGACCGTTGCATGCACGATCTCGGTGTGTGTCTCCCGAGACATCTGTGAAGACGAGTTACGCACGGAGTCGTAGTAGTGGTTGAAGATGTGTATGACGTAGGCGCTCCCCACTGCGATGAGGATTACGGGAATGACCGTAGAAATCATGGAGAAGTAGATGCCGAGCAACGACATTATTCCGGTTGCCCAGATCGTGCTCATAAGCACGGTAATTATCGGCAGCAGCACGCCGCCGAAGTTGCGGAAGGCGAAAAAGAGGGCGAGCATGACCACGAGTGTCACGAGCGGGATGAGGTAGGTTAAATCTCCCGTCATGTTCTTTTTCAATAGAACCGTGGCCACAGGGTCTCCGGCAATGGAGAAGGAGATGTCGGTTTTCCGGTACTCATCCAAGGTTTCTTTTAATTGATGGTAGAATACCTCGCGTTCTTCGGTCCTGGCCTCCTCTATGAGGGTCACGGCTATCTGGCTTGAGGAGAAATCATCGGAGACGAGGTTCTTGCGGTACATCTCCTGCCACGAGAGGATGCGCGTCTTCAGTTGCCTCACCTCCCGGTCGCTGCCGCTGAAGTCCTCTATGAGTGAAGTGGCTCGCATTCCCTCCGTCGTGCCCTCGATGTAGTCGGCGGTGGTGAGTGAGGAGACACTGTCGACGTAGTCGAGCTCTTTTATACGCGAGGAGAGTTCGGAAATAAGCGAGACCCTCTCGGGAGTGAACACGGTGCCGGCCGAGAATTCGACCCCTACGCCTACTACGCTCTGACTGCCGAATGTCTCCTCCATAGAGTCCCTTGCGATCTTCGAGGGGTGATCGTCGGGTATGAATATCTCGAGGTCGTTGTTGATGATCAGATTTGGGAGTTGGAGACCGAAGTAGACGGTAATACCGAGAATGATGATCAGTACAAGAGCCGGATATTTGAGCAGTGCTTTCATTTTCTCTTCCTTTTTTCCATATTCATCGGCGGAGCGAATAGAGAATGAGATGAAGGAGATGATCGACCATCTCCTTCGGGTCGAATTCGAAATAGTCCTGCTGCTTGTCCGTGCGTGACTGCCGGTAATCGTTGTCTGTCACACTCCTCCGTGTGCTGAATTTGAGGAGGAAGCTCTCGACCATGTGCACGACGGTTGCGGAGGTGAGGACGGGGTCGATGTCGCTGCGAATGCTCCCGTCCCGTACACCCGTCTGCATGACCTCTACTGCAGTCCTCTTCATCTCCTCTACTACATCGAAACAGCGCTTGGCCTCTTCGCCGGCTTCGGCGGAACTCTTGACCTGGTAGTCGAGGTACCGAGAGAGGGTGAGGAACTCATCGTTCCGGTGATAGTAGGATGAGAAGGCCTGTAGCATTCGCTCGGCCTTCTCGTAGCCCGTTCCCTCGGTCTCAGCCGCCTGCCGTGTGCGGCTCCACAGGTCAGTAAGGAAGCCGTAGAGAATTTCGTAGACGATAGACTCCTTTTTTCTGAAGTAGAGATAGAGCGTACCCTTGCTGAGTTCCGCCTCCTCTGCAATCTTCGACATGGAAGTTCCCTCGATTCCGTGTGCGGTAAAGAGCCTTCGTGCTGCAGCGAGAATACTCTCTCTTCTCTGTTTTCGCTCTCTTTTCTTTCGCTCTAATATACTCATATTTATAAAATGACCGCCGGTCAGTAATAGAATAATAGTCATACACAGCACTAAAGTCAAGACAGGGAGAGAGATTCTTTGATGTTTTTCTCCTATCTTCTTATACTTGAGATGTAGATAGAACGTAAGGAGATGGTATGAAGAGTTACAGAAAGGAGTTGTGGTTCAACACGAAGAACCGCTACGAGCTCGTGCACATTAGCGACGAAGTCAGAGAGGCGGTTCAGGAGAGCGGTATACAAGAGGGTTTTGTCCTGGTAAACGCCATGCACATTACCGCGAGCGTATTTATCAACGACAACGAATCGGGACTTCACAGCGACTACATGGAGTGGCTGGAAAAACTCGCCCCTTACAGCAAACGGGGCTACCGTCACAACGTGGGAGAGGACAACGCCGATGCCCACATGAAACGGCAAATAATGGGAAGAGAGGTAGTCATTGCCGTTACGGAGGGACGTTTGGATCTCGGACCCTGGGAGGCCGTTTTCTACGGCGAGTTCGACGGGAAGAGGAAGAAGCGCGTCTTGGTAAAAATAATCGGCGAGTAGGTGAAATGAGAGGTTTCTTCGGCTTTCTCAGGAATGTCCCCTTCTTCAAGAACTTGAGCGACGAGGACATTCGCCAGATCCTGAAGTACTGCAGCGAAACGGAGTTCTCTTCGGGTGAGCTCGTGTTTCGTGAGGGCGATCAGGCTGACCGCTTCTACATCATCATGAGTGGTGAGGTAGAGGTCTGGAAGGATTACGACAGTCCCGAGGCGGACATGCTCGCGGTTCAGGGCGAGGGTAAGCTCTTCGGAGAGATGGCTCTGGTGGACGACTTGCCGAGAAGTGCGACCGTCGTATCCCGCAGCGACACACGGATGCTCTACATCAACGAGACGGAGTTCCAGCGGCTTTTAGAGGAGAACTCACGGGTCGCCCTCGCGATCGTAAAATCGCTCAGCTCGATGGTACGCAGGAGCAATGAGACCTTTCTCGAGGATCTGCGAGAACGCAACCTGCGGCTGCAGCGAGCCTACGACCAGCTGAAGGAGGCTCAGGACGAGCTCCTCCGAAACGAGCGATTGAGCACCCTCGGAAAGTTCTCATCGATGATACTGCACGATATCCGGAATCCGATTTCGGTCATAAGAGCACTTGCGGATCTGTTGAAGACGTCGAGTGGGCTCGAGGAGAAGTACCTCAAATATGTGGACAACATCCGGATCGAGACGCAGCGACTCAATCAGCTGGTGAATGAGATACTCGACTACTCGAGGGGAGACATACGCCTCGACATAGTAGCGACCTACATTCCGGATTTCATGCAGGAGGTATGCGAGTTCGCCGAACGAAGAATGTCATTCCGAGACGTGCATGTCGAGTGCGCGAGTGAATACGACGGCACAGCGATGATGGACAGACAGCGTATCTACCGTGTCATGACTAATCTCATAGAGAATGCCCGCAAGGCGATGCAGAGCAACGGCACGTGCCGGATCAATGTACGTGCGGAAAACAACTACCTCTCGTTCTCCGTCGAAGATGACGGGGTAGGGATACAGCCGGAGGCACTGGAGAAGATCTACGAACCGTTCTTCTCCTCTTCCGAGGGGGGAACGGGGCTCGGTCTCGCGATCGTAAAGAGCACGGTAGAGGCGCATGGAGGAGACATTCACATTTCGAGTACACTAAAAGAGGGGACAAGGGTCAGCTTTTCCATTCCCCTCCATGTATAAAGGAGAGTTAGTATGAACGTAAAAGGAAAAAGGGCAGTAGTAACCGGCGGAAGCAGAGGAATAGGAACGGCTACGGTTTTGGCCCTCGCGGAGAGGGGAGCCGATGTGGCAATCATCTACCATTCGAACGAGGAGAAAGCTCAGAAGCTGGCGAAAGAGGCGGCTTCGTACGGGGTAAATACCGTTGCCCTCGGAGCGGACCTCCGGGTATGGAGCAAAGTAGAGGAGCTCATGGGCAGAGTAAAAAAGGAGCTCGGGGGTATCGACATCCTGATCAACAGTGCCGGAATCAACGGACCGAACTCGGCTACGGAAGAAATTTCGGTGGACGAGTGGAAGGATGTGATCGACAGCAACCTCTCGAGCGCCTTCTACTGTGTAAAGGCTTCGTTGGGAGAACTTCGGAAGAATAAGGGAAAGATTGTGAACATGTCCTCTATCGCCGCAAAAATGGGTGGAAAGCTCGGCCCGCACTACGCCGCTTCGAAGGGAGGGTTGAGCAGTATGACCTTCGCACTTGCAACCGAGCTCGCTCCGGATATCACCGTAAACGCCATAGCTCCCGGACCGGTAGACACAGAGCTCATCGACGAGGATATGAAGAAGAAACTCGCGACGCTCACCCCATTCGGACGTATCGCGACGCCGGAGGAGATCGCCCACACGGTAATCTATCTGCTCGAAAACGACTTCGTGAGCGGGGAGATCATCGATGTGAATGCGGGACGGCACAAAGATTAAAAAAGAATAAGGAAAGAAGGGGTAATTGGGCTGGTAATCCTCGGCCGGGGTTTACTTAGTTTCAGTAAATAATTAAAATGAGAGGAGAGATTAAGAATCGTATCGGCCGAGGAGCCGGTGTAAGGAGAGCATATGGCACTAAAGAGCGGCAAGCGTCTCAATGGCGAAGAGAGCAACTGCATACTGCGAGAGATCTTCAACAAGAGCAATTCGAACCTCGACTATCTGAGTCAACTCGAGATCTACATGTGGGAGCAATCGGTTTCCCCAAAGCTCAGCTACAAGGATGAGGAGGCGCTCATCTTCAATCTCGAAGATTCCTGCGAGGTAGACGTGGAGGGAGAAACCTACCGTCTCGAACACTTCGACGTGCTCTACATACCGATAGACACCGCCTTCCAAATACGGCACGCCGGCGACGAAGAGGCGTGGCTCTACATTTACCGCGCCGAAGGAGAGACGAAGTATTCCGTTCACCACTCGAAATGGGCAGAGATAAAGGAAAACGAGGAGCGTATCCGCCACCTCGACAAGAAGAATGTGTATCTGATGTTCGACGTAGCCGAGCAGGCGAACAAGTTCATGGCCGGCTACACCTTCTACGAGACCTATACCCGCGCATGGCCTCCCCACAACCACACCGACCAGGAAGAGGTCTACTCCTTCATCGAAGGAAGAGGCGCAATGGAGGTCTACGAGGACGACGAGAAGAAGACCTTCGTGACTTCGGTGGAGGTAGGCGACAACGTAACCATACCGATGCTCAACTACCACCCGGTTTTCAGCCACGAAGAGCCGGTTACCTTCATCTGGTGTATCGCCGGAGAACGGTACTGGGTAGGAGACAAAAACAAGGATTTCATGAAGGGTAAAGGAGAAAACATCACCACATAGTTCTCATACACGAAAAGTAAAAATAAAGCTTGACAACTCATGAAGGTTGATTTTCAATGAGTACAAACGTAACAAACTTTTATTAACCAAGGAGTGGTGATGGAAAGAGAAACATGGACGGGCAAAATGGGGTTCGTATTAGCGAGCGTCGGGTCCGCAATCGGTTTGGGGAACATATGGCTGTTCTCCTGGAGAATTGGCGCATACGGTGGAGCAGCGTTTCTGATACCATACCTGCTGTTCGTGTTTGGTATCGCGAGCGTTGGTCTCATGGGCGAGTGGGCCTTTGGGCGAAGTCAGCGCAAAGGTGCCATAGGCGCTTTCGAGAGTGTTTTTAAATCGAAGGGCTACAGCTCGACGGGTGGTGCCGTCCTCGGTATCATTCCCGTGCTCGCCGTATATGCGGTGTACATATTCTACGCGGTGGTTATCGGCTGGCTGCTGAAGTATTTTGTGCTCTCGCTCAGCGGTACCTTCGCTAAGACGGCAGCGGAGGATATTCCCGGCCTCTTCGGCGGTTTTGCGGGAACGGCCTCCTCGATAGGCTGGCACGCGGCCGGGATCATCATCACGATGATCATCGTCCTCTTCGGTGTGCAGAGGGGAATCGAGAAGGCGAACAAGATCATGATGCCGGTACTCTTCGCCATAATGATCATCCTCTTCATCCGATCGGTCACCCTTCCCGGAGCCGTAGCCGGACTCGGCTATATGTTCGTCCCCGACTGGTCGAAGATCGCCGAAACGGAGACCTGGATCATGGCTCTCGGACAGGCCTTCTTTACCTTGAGCCTCGGTGGTGCGACGATGCTCGTTTACGGAAGTTACGCACGCGAGGATACGGTTATTCACTCTGCCGCCATACAGACCGTTTTCTTCAACTTCCTCGCTTCGATTCTGGCGGCTCTCGCGATTATCCCCGCAGTATTTGCCTTCGGGCTCGACCCTGCGGCGGGTCCCTCGCTCCTCTTCATCACTATCCCCAATGTCTTTGCAGAGATGCCGGGTGGAGTGCTCTTCGGTATCCTCTTCTTCCTATCGGTCGTTTTTGCCGGTTTCTCTTCTTCGGTGAGTATGCTCGAGCCGGCGGTCGAGGGAGCCATGGATAAGCTGAAGATGTCGAGAATGAGCTCGGTAGTGGTGCTCAGTATCGTCGCCTTCGTCATCGGTCTGCCTCTGGACACCAGCATGGCGCGATTCGGCATGTGGGCCGATATCTCCACCATCTACGTACTGCCCCTCGGAGCGGTTATCGCCGGAGTCGTGTTCTACTGGATCTACGGGGCTGCGAATGCCCGAAACGAGATAAACAAGGGTGCGTATAAACCCCTCGGCAAGTGGTTCGAATTCTACGCAAAGTACGTCTTCGTCATCGTTGCCGTCGTGGTCATGATCCTCAACATCGCTTTCGGAGGAATCGGCTAAGCGCAAGTTGTTGAGAGTGTAACGTTCATTCGAAAAGTGAGTAATACGGGCCGCCGGCGGAAATCAGCCGGCGGCCTGTTGTGTTTTAAAAGAAACTGATAATCCCGTGGCTGTAGAAAAAATGCCGGAGAAGAACTACACTAGACACATGGGGAACAGAGATGACAATAGGAACAGCGAAATTAACTCTTTAAAAGATAAAGAGATACCTGAGCTTCTCGCCCCGGCTGGAGAGCTGCAGACCGCGATCACCGCGTTAGAGAGCGGCGCCGACGCAGTCTACGCCGGACTCGGCAAGTTCAACGCCAGAGAGATGGCGCATAACTTCTCCTACGAGGACATGTCCCGTCTCTCCGCCTATGCCAAGAAGAAGAGCAAGCGCTTCTACCTGACCTTCAACACGCTCATAAAGGAGGGGGAGCTCTTCGAAGCCGCAGAGACACTTGAGAGAGCCGCCTCGCTCGAGCCGGACGGAATAATCGTTCAGGACCTCGGTGCCGCCACTATGGTGAGGGAGTTCTTCCCCGAGACCGAATTGCACGCTTCGACTCAAATGGGCATACACAACTCCGCGGGTGTACGGGCGGCGGCGGAGCTCGGAATTACGAGAGTCATACTCGAGCGTCAGGTAAGCTTGGAAGAGCTGCGCAGCATAGCCGAGAGCTCGCCGATCGAGATAGAGGTCTTTATCCACGGTGCACTCTGCGCCTCCCTTTCGGGAAGATGTCTCTTCTCCTCCTGGATCGGTGGATGGAGCGGAAACAGAGGAAAATGCAAGCAGCCCTGCCGCCGCAGGTATCACTTGACGGAGGAGAGCGGGAGCGGCACCTCCGGATTCTTCTTCTCCACTCAGGATCTCTACTCCCTCGACCTGTTGGAGGAGTATACCCGCATGGGAGTTGCATCGCTGAAGATAGAGGGACGGCTCAAGAAGGGGAGTTACATCGCACCCGTCGTTCGTGCCTACAGGATGGGACTCGATGCAGTGGCCGAGGGAAGAAAGTACGACATCTCTCAGGCAAAGCAGGAGCTCTCACGCGCCTTGGGCCGAAAGTGGACCCACGGTTTTTCTTCCGAGGAGGATATGGAGGGGGTCATCCAGCCGGAGAATCCCGGGGTCTCCGGCCTGCTCATAGGCGAGGTGATCGGTGGAAGAGACAATAACGGCGGCCGGAAAGGGGGCTTTGACGTGCGCTTATCGAGACCCCTCTACGTCGGAGACCGGATAAGGGTGCAGACGAAATCGGGAGACGAGAGCCCGTCGATAACCGTTGCAAAAATGCGGCAGAAGGGCGAGTCCGTAAAGAAGGCGAGAGAGGGAGAAGTGCGAATTCTCGACGCCGGGGATGTTCCTCGAGACGGAAGGGTCTACAAGGTCTCGGCCGCTACAAGAACACCCGGACCGTCGGCAGAGAAACTGCCGCTCTACACGCCGAAGATACGGGTGGACCTCGATATTCGCGTTGCAGAAGGAGAAATACGCGGACGTTTCAGGCCGGTAGGTATTTCCGCAGAGGAGGTTCCGTTCGGCCCTTGGTGGGTCCGACCTCTGCTCACCGAGCCGGCTCAGAACCGTGCCCTCACGGAAAAAGAGATAGAGGAGCAGTTCGCAGTCACCCGTGAAGAGCATGTGCAGGCCGGCGAAGTGGCTGCGGAATGTGAGGAAGGCTTATTCGTTCCTGCCGGAGAGCTCAAGCGGGCAAGACGAGAGTTCTGGGAACGGCTCGTACCGCAGCTGCCGAAGAATCTCGCAGAGACAAGGGCTGCGGTATATGAGCGGTTATCGGATACGACGGAGGAGCTCGAAAGCCTCGCGGCTCGGCGTAAAGCCGATGCGGCGGGGGGCACAGGGACGGCAGGATCGGTGACCTGCATGTGGAGCAGTCCGGAACACGTAGACGATTGCGGGAACGGGAAGCTTGCAGGGAAGAGCTGCACCCGCGCCGCGCTCCCACTCGAGGCGGCAAAAAAATCAGCCGAGCCTGAGGCGTACGAGGTCGAGCTGCCCCACTTTGTGCAGGAGGGGAGCTTCGATCAGCTGCAGGCGGATGTGGAGAAACTCTACCGGCGGGGAGTGAGAGCCTTCAGGCTGACAGATCTCTCGCACCTCCTCCTCTTTCGAGACGAAGGACTCGAAGAGCTGCAGCTGACGATGAGCTATCCCTTCCCCGTAAGCAACAGCCTCGCCGCCGCGCAGATCGCCCGTTGGGGTGTCGATACCATCCAGGCGTGGATAGAGCTCGAGAAGAGCGCCGTAGAGGATATGATGAGGAGAAATCCTGTTTACACCGAGATCTACGGCTACGGCCGACCGTTCCTTCTCGCGAGCAGGGCACGGCTCGGTGCCGAAGGGCTGATCAACGACCCGCGGGGAAGAAAATTCTTCGTGACCGGCGGGGATTCTAGAGGTACGAGCCACATATACCCCTACGAAATATTATCGTTGCCCTTAGAAGAGTTAGAAGAGTTAGAAGAGATGGGCGGGGCCGGCGTGGTTTTTTACTACGACCTGCGCCGGATCCGACTCGACGAAGAGGCGGAAACGAGCAGCTTCAACTTTTTTACCGAAATGGTATAGGAGATGGGAAATGGCGGAGGAAGAAGAGACAAGAAAAAGCAACGGTATTGGAAAAAAAATTTTCTTTCTCTATCCCCACAGCGTAATACAGGAAGAGCTCATCACTCAAATAGTTCAGAATGAGTTCGAAATCTATCTCGTACACGATCACAAGCGGCTGAAGAAACTCTTGGAGAAGTATAACGACTCCATAGTGTTCATCAATATTGACGAGAGGCTCTCGGAGGATGAGTGGAAGAAGTATGTGAGGGATCTGGTGACGAACGAGGCGACGAAGAATGTGCAGGTGGGAATTCTCACCTACAACGAGAACAAAGAGCTTGCCCAGTCATACCTCATGGATATTGGAATTTCAGCCGGCTACGTACAGCTCAAGCTCGGTCTGAAGGAGAGCTCGAAGATCATTCTTAAGACTCTGGTGGTAAACGAGGCAAAGGGAAAGAGAAAATTCGTCCGTGCCAAATGTCCGAAAAACTCGAAGAACGACTTCAACGTGCAGTTGTTCGGCAAGAATCAGCAGGGAGAGATCATAGATATCAGCTCGGCGGGCATGGCCTGTTTCTTCCACACCTCAGTAGACATACCGACCCGCACTGAGCTCGACAAGCTTCAGCTCAAGCTCAGGAGCAGAATCGTCATGGTTTCGGGGATTGTTGCGGGACGCAGGAGCGACGAGAATGACAGGACGGTGTATGTCATCCTCTTTACCTCGTACATCTCCGAAGATGGAAAGCAGAGGATCAGCGAGTATATCTACCGAACCCTGCAGAACGAGATGGAACGCGAGCTGGAGGCTGTAACGATTGCCGAATAGCGGCAAAATGGGTACAGTACGGATATGCAGAGTACATCAGCTACTTTGGAAAACAACGGCTTGGAAGAGGCGGCACGTATAACCATTGCGGAGCTGCTCAAAGTAAAGAGCGGCGAACGGGTCATGATAGTCACGAATCCCGTAGAACGTGTGCACTCTATCTCGTCTGCCCTCTACCGCGCCGCAGAAAATGCCGATGCCGAACCCCTCCTCCTTGTGCAGCCGGTCAAGACCCAACTCGATTTTGCCGACGAAGCGGTGATTCGCGCGATCGCCACCAATCCTGAGGTTTTCATCTCGATAAGCGAGGGTAAGCTCGGAAAGGACCGCTTCGCCACCGCCCAGCCTTACGAGATAAATGCTGTGGAGTACAATCACGTGTTCCGTTACCTCCTCGGCCTCCGACGACTGAGGGCTTTCTGGTCGCCGAAGATTACACCGGAGGTCTTCGCGCGTACAATTCCCATAGACTATGAACTGCTCGGCAGAGAGGCTGGGCGAATGCAGAGGATACTCGACGAGGCCGAGACGGTGCACATCACCGCTCCCGGCGGCACCGATGTCTCCATAGGCCTGCGGGGCAGAGCCGCATTCGTGGACGACGGAGATCTGAGCAGTCCAGGTAACGGAGGGAATCTGCCCGCCGGAGAGGTCTTCATAAGTCCGCAAATCGGCACGGCCGAAGGGCGTATCGTATTCGACGGCAGCATTGCGCTGCACGACCGGGATGTGCTTCCCGACGAACCGGTGAGCATACAGGTCGAGCAGGGCTATGTATCCGCAGTAGAGGGCGGATCGGCGGCAAAGATGCTGGAAGAAACGCTCGAAATGAGCGGCGAGGATGCGCTGCGGCTCGAGAAGGAGGGAAAACTCCCCGACGGGCAGGGAGTGATCTTCGGTACGAATGCCCGGGGCCTGGGTGAATTGGGGATAGGTCTCAATCCGAATGCCCGCATATCCGGCAACATGCTGGAAGACGAGAAGGTATACGGCACATGCCACATTGCCATCGGTTCAAACTACGACCAAGACGCCCCCTCGCTTACCCATCTCGACTGTCTGGTGAGGAATCCGACGATACGGGTGGTTTTAAAAAACGGTGAGAAGTATACGCTCGAGGAAGAGGGTGTATCTCCTGAAATAGGGATCTGATATACTCTGGGGGTATACACACTACTGGAGGGACCATGTCGGAACCGGAAAAGCTATTTCTTACCTATAACGAAATTCACCAAACGGTGAAATCGCTTTCAGAAAAGATCATAGCGGAGAAAAGCGTGCCGGAGGTGATGGTGGCGATCGGCACGGGGGGATTCATCCCCGCGCGCATCCTCAAGACCTTTCTCGACCGTCCGATCTACACGGTGGGAATCTCCTACTACGATTTGGAGAACAAGCCGAAGAACTCTCCGCAGAAGATCCAGTGGATCGACGAAGTCGAGAAGAAGCTCGCCGGAAAACGGGTGCTTCTCGTGGATGAGGTCGATGATTCGAGGGTGACGCTGGAGTATTGCCTCAAAGAGCTTATCAAACACCGTCCCGCCGAGATATCTGTTGCGGTGCTTCACAATAAGTTGAAGGAGAAGAGAGGATCCTTTCCCCCGGAGGTCACACGCTACTTCTACGGCATAGAGCTCCCCGACAAGTGGATATGTTATCCGTGGGATGCCGACGACATAGATTTCCAGGATAGGATGGCGGCAGAACGAAAGGTCTGAGCCGCTTATTAGCTCACGGCGGGTGAATTGACGGATGCGAGGTATTTCTCTGGACGAAAACTGCTCCACACTAGTATATTGTTAGTAGGAGGTGATTCTATGAGTGATGTAGAATCCGTTGATTCTGTACAATCGAGACCAGATCACCGCCCGCAGGAGACCCACAAGAACGAAGAGCAGCAGCGCGAAGAACAGGCACGAGAGGCGCAGCGGGCCCGAGAAGAAGAGCGAGCTCGGGAAGAGGAGCGCAGCAGAGATGAACGCGAGCCTTCCGAGACTCGAAGAGACCGGAGCAAGGGGAGACGGATAGACTTTTTCGCATAGATTCGTTACAAGACGGTATGGGTTTTTGCTATAACTGTGGAGAAGAAATCGTAGCGCCTGTTCACCGATCGACCGTATGCTCCTCGTGCGGAAAAGATGTAAAGGTGTGTCTCAATTGCCGTTTCTACAGCCCCGGTGTGCACTGGGATTGCCGCGAGACTATACCCGAACCGGTAAAGGAGAAGGACAGGGCCAACTTTTGCGGTTACTTCTCACTTGCAGACACGCCTCCGAGCGGTGGGCATTCGGAGAGCAAAGAAAAAAAGAACAAGGCCAAAAAGGCATTCGACGATCTCTTCTCTTAGGAATCCGCACATGGAAGAGGAATCACAGGCCGTCGTCTTAGTGGTCGATGACGAGCAGAAGATGGTGAAAATGATCGCCGACTACCTTGAAGCGGTCGGATATGCCGTGCTCACCGCCGCAAACGGGAAGGAGGCGATATCCGCCGTGCAGCAGGAGTCTCCGGATCTGATCATACTCGATGTCATGATGCCCGGCATCGACGGCATCGACACCGCGCGAAGGATCAGAGGCGAGTCGAACATTCCCATCATCATGCTCACCGCGAAGGCGGAGGAGCAGGATAAACTGCTCGGTTTCGACGTGGGGGCAGACGACTACCTTACCAAGCCGTTCAGCCTCAAGGAGCTCGCCGCCCGCATACGCGCGGCGCTCAGACGAAGCATCGGCCCGTACAAGTCGCCGTACACGGCAAAAGAAGCGGAAGAGGGCGAGCTCATCACCTGCGGGAAGTTGCGAATCGACAGGAGCAGACGCAGCGTCAGCAGGAACGGAAGCCGTATAGAGCTCACCGGCGCACAATTCGAGCTGCTTTCCCACATGGCGGCACATCCGGGAAGGGTGTATACCCGCATGCAGCTCCTCGAGCTCCTCCAGGACCACGCCTTCGAAGGCTACGAGCGCACGATCGATGTGCACATAAAGAATCTCAGAAAATCGATCGAATACGACCCCTCGCATCCGGAGTACGTCCGCACGGTATGGGGAGTCGGCTACAAGGTAGAGGAGCCGGAACCTATATCCGGAGCGGCGGTAATCGAGAAGGATAATGAGTAAGTGAAGAGCCGTCTATTGGTCAAGCTCATCGCCTCCATGGGACTCGTGGTTATTCTCGGCGGGGCGGTATCCGCCTTTACTATCGGTTTCTCCACTAAACGCGCGTTTCGCAGTCTCGTACGGGAGAATGATATCGGCCTGTCCCGCACCCTCGCCGGGGCATTCGAGGATTACTATCGACGGGAAGGGGACTGGAGCGGTGTCGAGAGGCTCCTTCGCAGCCCGGGCGCAATGATGCAGCTCGACGGCGCAATGCAGAGGCAGAATATGCACGGAAGCATGATGCCCCGTATGGGGAGGTCCGACCGGCCGGGAGCCACACAATTACTGCTCTCCGATGAGGAGGGCGAGGTTATCGCCCGGACGTCGGATGACTTCTCTTCGGAAAAGATAGGCAAGAGTGAACTCGGAGGTGGAACGCCTCTCGTAGTGGAAGGAGAGAGGGTAGGGTATCTCTTCATCGGCTCTATGTTGAATCCCGTGCTCGGACCATTCCAACGGGCCTACCTCTTCAATGTATACCGATCCATCGTACTGTCGACTCTGCTTGTGGCTCTCGTGGCCATTGCCGTGGCCGCACTGCTGTTCAGACACATCATCTCTCCGCTGAGGGAGCTCAGCAGGGCGACGGCGATGATGCGCGGCGGGAATTACGAGGTCGACGTGGCTACCGAACGCAGCGACGAGATAGGCGTGTTATCGAACAGTTTCCAGGAGATGGCGGTCTCCCTGAAAGAGGCCGATGAGTGGAAGCGGAGGCTCATAGCGGATTCGGCACACGAGCTGCGCACACCCGTGAGTCTCCTGCAGGGGAATCTCGAGATGATCCGCGAGGGGATCTATCCTGCCGACGAGACGCATATCGAGGGGCTCTACGAGGAGACGCTCCTGCTCTCCCGTCTCGTGGGAGAGTTGAGGGATCTCGCAGATGCAGAGGCCGGAAAGAGGAGCTATACCTTCGAAGCATTCTCTCTCCGAACACTCATAACGCAGCTCATCCACAGCTTTCGGGCGGAGTCCGAGGCGAAACGGCTCGATTTGAAGATGGAGGCGACATCGGGTGAGTTCGAGGTATTCGCCGATCGTCACAAACTCAGTCAGGCGTTTTCTAACATCATCTCCAATGCACTCCGGTACAGTCCGGAACAGGGTACGGTGAAGCTGAGCCTCTTCGAGAACGACCGGTTCGTAGAAGCGGCGGTGGAGGATTCCGGAGCAGGAATAGAGCCGCAGGAGAGGGAGAAGATTTTCGAGCGTTTCTATCGAACCGACAGTGCGCGTAACCGGGCTACGGGAGGCTCGGGACTCGGACTCGCGGTGAGCAAAGAGATACTCGAGGCCCACGGGGGACGCATCTCTGCCGAGAATCCGCGGGAGTTGAACGGTGCGAGGATACTCGTGCAGCTCCCGAAAGCGGGGAGCACAGGCACTGAGTGAGAGCCTAACAGGCCCTGGCGCTTTCGAAAAGCTGCGATACGTATGAACTTGTCGATTCCGCTGAGGTTCTCCTTCATCAAAAGAGATTATACATGCCCGTGCAGCTCAGCGCAACAGCGCTGCAGTAGACCAATATAACCTTGTCTTCACTTAGAAATGCGGTTACAATCCCCGAATTAGACCATAGACCATTTTTAGATTTCAAGGGTATCTGATGTCGAAAAAGATCCTGCTCGTAGAGGACGAACCCCTCATCGCCATTGACGAGGCGCAACTCTTTCGGAAATACGGTTATGAGGTGACGATTGCCCATAAGGGGGAGAGCGCCGTCGAAGTGCTGTCCGAGAATTCGGAGATCGATCTCGTGCTCATGGATATCGACTTGGGAAAGGGGATAGATGGCACCGAGGCGGCAGACCGGATTCTACGGAAACGTGACATCCCAATAGTCTTCCTGACGAGCCATGCCGAAAAGGAGATGGTGGACAAGGTAAGGGGCATAAGCAGTTACGGCTACGTGCTCAAGAACTCCGGCGAGTTCGTCCTCATCGAATCGATACGCATGGCCTTCGAACTCTTCGAGGCGCATCAGACGCGTAAGAGGCACGAGAAGGAGCTCGAGCAGAGCGAGGAGCTCTACCGCAGCATCCTGCAAGCCTCGCCGAACGCCATTGTGCAGTGCGACATGGGCGGCCGCATAACCTTCTGCAACGACAAGTTCCTCCAATTCCTCGGTGCGGAAAACAGGGAGATAATGATCGGCACACACATATTCGACTACATTTCGCATGAGGAGCGCGGAAAGGCCATGCGTCAGGAACGGCTACTGTTGAAGAGGGGGAGCCTGCAGAATCTCGAGTTCACCGGCATCAGGATGGATGGGAGCAAAATCAAGCAGGAAGTATCCCTTGCAGTAATGTACGACAGCAGTGGCAGGCCGTACGGCTTCGTGGGCATCATCCGCGCGATACACGGGAAGAGGGAGTTCTACCGCGACCTGAAGAGATTCAGAGATCTCCTCGACAACGTAAGAGACGGCATTATTATCCACTCGCGCAAGACGGGAAAAATCGTCGATGTAAACGAAACAACTCTGCGGTTGAGCGGCATCGCACGGGAAGAGCTGTTGCAGAAGTCGATTTTCGAGCTCGATGTGGGGTTGAAGGATGTGAGCATGGAGCTGATAGAGCGGGATATAGCGAATAAGGGCTCATCTACCTTTGAGGCTACTTACACCAGAAGCGACGGGACGAAGATATTTTCCGAGGTAAACCTGTCGGAGATGGAGATCATGGGAGAGTCGTACCTCGTGAGCGTCATTCGGGATATCACGAGATCCAAGGAGATCGAGCGGACGAACGAGGAGCGAAAGGTCTATGTCGAGGCGATACTCGACTCCTCGCCGAGCGCAATACTCACACTCGACACGGAGAACCGCATTAAGGAGTGGAACCGCGGAGCGGAGAGGCTGTTCAAATACCGGCGCGATGAGGTCTTAGGAAAGAATCTAGACAAGCTGGTTGCGGGGAACGAGAGCAGTGTCTACGACGATGCATGCAGTCTCACCGACCAGGTGAGCTCGGGACAACCGGTACCCCCGACGGAAACGGTTCGCTATACCAAGTATGGGGAGACGCTGAACGTCATCGTCGCCGGCTCTCCCATAAGAATCCAGGGGATCTTCAGCGGAATCGTTGCCACATACACCGACATCTCCAAACTCAAAGAGGCCGAAAACGAAGTAAAGCTCTTGTTAGAAGAGAAGGAGCAGCTCCTGCGGGAGGTCCACCACCGGATAAAGAACCACATGAATACGATATCCAGCATACTCTCGCTGCACGCCGACTACCACGAGGATTCTCGCATCGCTCAGGTTTTCGAGGAGATACACAACAAAATAAAAATCATGCAGAACATCTACCAGAATCTGTACACGGGTGAGGATGTGAATTCGGTCTATCTCTCATCATTCCTCGAGAATATTGTAGCTGACCTTCAGGAGGCCTACATATACGAGAAGCACATTCTTGTAGAGGACAGAATCGAAGATCTGCAGGTGAGCGCTAAGCTCTCGCTGCCCGTGGGCATCATTGTAAACGAGTTGATTACCAACTCCCTCAAATACGCCTTCGAAGGGCGGGACAGCGGCACCATCACCCTTACGGTGTGCAGAGAGGACGATGCGTACTTGCGGATAGAGGTCGCGGACGATGGAAACGGCTTGCCGGAAGAGCTTCTCTCAGGCGGGGAATACGGTTTCGGCCTCACGCTTGTGGAGGGATATGCACGCCAGTACAAGGGGACTATGAGACTCTACGGCAACGGAGGATCGAGAATCGTCGTTACTCTGCACAGCGGTGGCTCGCAAACCGGAGGCCACGGGGAATGAGAAAAGTTTTTGCATTCGTATTCGGTACGTGTTAGTATTTTGTAAAATTTCGAACTCACAGAAACGGGGAACAACATGCAGAGGATCTCTTTACCTGCTCTCGCACTGACCGCATGCTTTATCATGCTTTTCAGCCTCTATGGAATCGACGAGCTGAGAGCACAAGACGATAAGAACGTACTTATACTCCACTCCTATCACACTCCCTT
>CAYFVU010000068.1:0-19871 GCA_964346645.1 uncultured Spirochaetaceae bacterium
GCCTAAGTGGACCCCCTGCTTTCTCTATACCCAATCTTTGAACCATTTTCCTTCCCTTTCGCAGGAAGAATGGGATCCGTTCGAGTGGCGCCGAGACGTCGACCTCCGTTCCGCCCCGGTGCTCGGTGCCTTCGGCGGCGTCAATCCAAACCGCCGCTCCCCGCGTCAGACCATCTGGAGCGAGACCCCGCCCCTCCGGCAGATAGACCCTCCGCGAGCGTGCGCCCTGTTCGATGACCGGCGCCACCACTATATTCGGACCGAACATGTACTGATCGTCGATCTCCCAGCTCTTGCTGTCCGTCGGATGGTCGTAGAAGAGCGGACGCATGACCGGTCGGCCCGTTTGGTGGGCGGCGCGCATCTGCTCCATTACGTAGGGCCGTAGCCGCTCTCGCAGCTCGAGCTGCGTCTTCAGGATCTCGTAGGCCTCCTCTCCGTAGCTCCAGACCTCGTTCGGACCGCCCGAGCCGTGAACCTGACCGGGCAGCGGATCGAGCCAGGGGTAGCGAAAGCCATGGAGCCGGAAGACGGGGCAGAATACCCCGAATTGGAACCAGCGGATAAAGAGCTCACGGTATTCGGGATCCTCCGGGTCGCCCCCGAGAAAGCCGCCGATGTCGGTGGTCCACCACGAGATGCCGGAGAGCCCCACGTGCAGTCCCGCCTTTATCTGCCTTCTCAGCGAGTCGAACGTGCACTCGATGTCGCCGGACCAGAGAACCGCCCCGAAGCGTTGGCTTCCTGCCCAGGCGCTGCGGATGAGGTTGACGATAGTGCCGTCTTCCTGTCCCGCTTCCCGCTGACCGTCCCACAGTGCCTTCGCGTAGTAGAAGGGGTAAATGTTACTCACCTCCAGGCCGTTGCCGAGGGTGTAGCGGACGTTGTCGTAGTCGTAGGGGCGCATCTCCGGCTCCGCCTCGTCGAGCCAGAACATGCGAATGCCGTGGTCCCAGTAGTTCTCCTTCAGTTTCTCCCAGAGGAAGGATCGGGCGCGCGGATTGGTCATGTCGACGTAGGTCTCGGGGCCCTCGAACATGAAGAAGACCCCGAGACCGCGCTCAGCCCGGATAAGCCGGTTGCTCTCGGCCATATCCCGGTAGTTCTCCGAATCAGGATCCACCGTCGGCCACACCGAAACCATGACTTTGATTCCCATGGACTCGAGCTCATCCACCATCCCCTTCGGGTCCGGCCAGAAGCGCGAGTCGAAGCGCCACTCGCCCTGCTCGGTCCAGTGGAAGTAGTCGATGACGATGACCGAGAGAGGCAGTCCGCGCCGGTGGTACTCCCCGGCCACCTCGAGCAGCTCTTCCTGGCTGCGGTAACGCAGCTTGCACTGCCAGAAGCCGGATGCGAAGTCGGGCAGCATCGGCGGCCGGCCGGTCATCTTCCCATAGCTCCGCAGTATCTCGTCGGGCGAGTCGCCGGCCGTCACGACGTAGTCGATTCCTCTCGTCGCCTCGGCGTACCAGCGGGTGTGGTTGTGGACGAGCTCTGCCTGTCCGACCGCCGGATTGTTCCAGAGAAAGCCGTAGTTCTTCGAGCTCACGAGAAAGGGAATGACGCAGTGGCCGTTCTTCTGCTGCAGCTCGATTACCGTACCCTTCAGGTCGAAGCAGCCGTTCGGCACCTGGCCCATCCCGTAGAACCGTTCCTCGGGATCGGCCTTGAAGTAGAGGCTCGTGCGGAAGGAGTCGGAACTGTGGTGACGGTACTCCCGCGCCCTCCTGTGAGGGACGCGCTCCTCACGCTTGTCGATCCAGTACTCCTCCAGGAGATACTCGCCCATCGCGTCGAAGTAGTTGACCGTGCCGTTTATCAGGACCTCCGCGCCGATATTTCCGTTGCGTATGATGATCCTCTCATCCTCCCGTTCGATGAGGGCCCGGTGCTTCCCAGGCGGCAGGAGTGTCCAGTCCTGCTCGTCTATCTCGAGGCGCTTCGATGCCCGAAAGCGCAGTGCGTTCTCTCCCCACGGCTCGAGCTTGAGTAGCTCTCCCTCGCCCTCCCAGTAGACGGCATCTCCTCTCAATTCGAGTTTACCCCAGGGCTCTCTCCATCCGGCCATACGTGTGTGCTCCTTTCGTCTGTAGTCTCCTTCAGAGAGAGTATGTCAGATCGGAGGTTATTGCAATTGACTCGGATGATACAGCAATTCTGTCTTCCAAAATGAATTGCTGCGGATGATATCAACGAGTTCTCTACGTCACCGGCTCGGGTACGTGGCCCGTGCGGGACCAGAGCCGGTCCACCAGTTCCTCGGTATTCTCGTAGTCCCCCTTGCTTATCCACTTGGCGAGCTCGGTAAAGGTGGGGGGATAGTTCGCCGGAATCGGCCGCGGTTCAGTGAGCCACTCTTGCATGATCTCCGGGTTCAGATCCTTCATGACCCGTCCCAGACCGAGGTGTTCGAGTGCCTTTGCATTTGCCTCCTGCTCTGTCTGATAGAGGACCGGCTTAGAGAGGAGCTTCTTGCCCAGGTGGATCGCCTCGCTCGAGAGAGAAAAACCGGAGTTGGCGATAACGCCGGTCGAATCGCTCAGATCTCTCTGAAAGATATTCCTGCTGAGGGGCCGTATGTGAATGTTCCCCTTGTCGTAGGGGGTTTCGATCGGATAGTAGATGTAGAACTCGTAATCCTTGAAGGGTGAGCAGAGTTTGATGATGTCGTCGAGCTCCTCGAAGCTCAGGTAAACGATGATCTTGTTTTCCTGCAGCACCTCAGCGTTCTGTACGTCGTCGGGGATAGTGGGCGGCAGAATGGGAGCGTTGAAGTGGTGCCAGTGCAAGCCGATGGGGTATTTTGCCGGTGCGAAGTAGCGCATGATCAGGAAATGTACGGGGTTAGGAATGATGGGCATCGGCACCTTGTGGATGAAGGCGTAGAGGTGTCCCACACCGATACTCGGAATCTTGTTGATCTGGGCGAAGCGAGAGGTGATCGGTTCGTAGTCGGTTACCACGATGTCGTAATCCTCGGGATCGAACCTCTTTATGTCCTGTATGAACTGCGAGATGTCGAGATCCTTGGCCGTCTTGGGGATATTGATGCGTCCCTGCTCCACCACGTAGGTGAGGCCCTTGAAGTGGTTGTAGTTCTCGAAGTATTCGGGAATCCAGCTGTCTTTGATCGGGGGGCCGCTCAGAATGATATTGACGGTGTGCCCCTCGTTTATGAGCTCCTTGACCAGTGCCCTCCCGCGCACTATGTGTCCGCGTCCGGTGGTCTGTATTCCGTACAGTATTCTCATTGGCTCCTCGATCCTCTACATACCTAAATGCTGCAGTTTAAGAGTCTAAACGAAATAGTACTATAAATCCAGGGATAAAAAAACAGGCCGAACGACGGTTAAACCGATTTTTAAAACAGCGGCCTCCGTGCTTCTTCCTCCGCTCTCCGGCCTCTGAAAGCACCTCGTTGTCTGCGCCGGGCAAGAGAGTGTATACTGCGGCTATGAAAGGGGAGAGTCTTGCGGAGAGGTGGTATCCGGAGTGCCGTGTCTGTCCTCACCGTTGCGGAGTGGACAGGCTCTTCGGCGGAGTCGGAATATGCGGGACCGACGACGGCATATACGTGGCGAGTGCCAACCTCCACTTCGGTGAAGAGCCGGTGCTCGTCGGACGGGGCGGCTCGGGAACCATCTTCTTCTCCTCCTGCAACCTGAGGTGCGTGTTCTGCCAGAACTATGACATCAGCATGTGTGTGCATCCGCGCGAGGCCGGACGGCGATTGTCTCCGGAAGAGCTCGAACAACTCGTGTGGAGCTTGCAGTTTCGAGGAGCCGAGAATATCAACCTGGTGACGCCGACCCACATGGGGCCTTCGATCTTCGACGCGATCCGGGAGCTGCGCGCCGAAGGGATGAGGCTTCCGGTCGTCTACAACTGCGGGGGCTACGAGAGTGTTGAGTTCCTCGGAGAGATAGAGGGTCTCGTGGACATCTACATGCCTGACGTGAAGTTCGGGAGCGATGCCGCGGGTGCACGATTTACCACGGCGGAGGACTACTTCAGCCGCTGCAGAGAGGCGGTCGCCGAGATGCACCGGCAAGTCGGCGATCTGCGCGTGGGACCGGGCGGAACCGCAGAGCGCGGCCTGCTCGTCCGACACCTCGTGATGCCCGGCATTGACCGTTTCGATCGAGGTTTCGGCGAGTCCTCTCGCGAGGACGGCGAGGCGGCGAGGAGAAAGAATTTCGGTGCGGCCGATTCCGACCGCGTCATCGACTTCATTGCGAACGAGATTTCGCGGTCGACCTATCTCAACATCATGGACCAGTACCGACCGGCCTACCACGCGCGCAGCTACGCGGGTATAGGCCGCCGGATCTCGTTGGAGGAGTACGAAGCGGTCAGACGTTATGCCGAAAAGAGGGGGCTCAGCCGCTTCGCCGATTAGACGCAGCCGGCGCTTACTTTGAGTCGGTCTCTATCGGAAAGAAGAGTAGGTGAGGGGGCGTATATGACTCACGGTATCCTGCTCTCACGGATCGAGGAGCCGGAGAAGCAGCGCGACTCTTCGCTGTCCTACGAGGAACGCCGCCGCATTGCAGAAGCTTCGTACCGACTCTCCTTCCCCCGTTTCGGCACGCTTTCATCCACGGTCGTGTTCTTCGGCGCAGACGCCCGGGGTTGTACAGCTCAACCTCGGGAGTCGATCTTCGCGGCGTAGCGGTCGAGGATTCCGTTCAGAGTCTGGCTCGGGCGCATCGCGTCGTTCGCTTTCTCGTCTTCCGGCAGGTAGTAGCCGCCGATGTCCACCGGCGCTCCCTGTGCCGCATTCAGCTCCGCTACGATCGTGCTCTCGTCTTCGGCGAGCTCCTCGGCAAGCGGAGCAAAGAGTCCGGAGAGCTCGCGGTTCTCCGTCTGCGCAGCGAGGGCACGGGCCCAGTAGAGGGCGAGGTAGAAGTGGCTGCCCCGGTTGTCCAGCTCGTTTACCTTGCGCGAGGGCGACTTGTTCGCCTCCAGCAGGTTGCCGGTGGCCTTGTCGAGAGTATTCGAGAGCACCTCCGCGTTCTCGTTGCCGAAGCTGCGGGCGAGGTGGCGGAGCGAGGCCGCAAGGGCCAAAAACTCTCCGAGGGAGTCCCATCTCAGGTGTCCCTCCTCTATGAACTGCTGCACGTGTTTAGGTGCCGAGCCTCCGGCTCCGGTCTCGAAGAGCCCGCCGCCGTTCATGAGCGGGACGATGGAGAGCATTTTCGCGCTCGTTCCCACCTCGAGGATCGGAAAGAGGTCGGTCAGGTAGTCGCGCAGTACGTTGCCGGTCACCGAGACGGTGTCCTTGCCTTCTCGCATCCGCTCGAGGGAGAGGCGCATAGCCTCCCTCGGCGCCATGATGCGGATATCCAGGCCGGAGGTGTCCAAGCCGGGCAGATACTCGCGGACCTTCCGGATGAGCTGTGCATCGTGGGCGCGATTCGCGTCGAGCCAGAAGATCGCCGGAGCGCCGGTCTCGCGTGCCCTCGAGACAGCCAGCTTTACCCAGTCGCGGACCGGCTCGTCCTTGGCCTGACAGGCGCGGAAGATGTCGCCTTCCTCCACCTCCTGCTCGAGGAGGACCGAGCCCTCGGCGTCGACTATGCGAACGGTGCCGTCCGTGGGAATACGGAATGTCTTGTCGTGAGAGCCGTACTCCTCCGCCTTCTGCGCCATGAGCCCCACGTTTGATACGCTGCCCATGCTTGCCGGATCGAAGGCGCCGTGCTCCCGGCAGAAGTCTATCGTCTCCTGGTAGATGCCGGCATAGCTGCGGTCGGGAATGACGGCCTTCATGTCCTCCTGCGTGTTGCGGGGGCTCCACATCTTGCCGCCTGCGCGAATCGCCGCCGGCATGGAGGCGTCTATGATCACGTCGCTCGGGACATGGAGGTTGGTGATGCCGCGGTCGGAGTTGACCATGGCCAGTTCGGGCCGCTCGGCGTAGGTCGCCTCGATGTCGTCCTCGATCTCGTGCCTCTGCGCCTCGGGCAGCTCTTCGAGCCCGGCGAGTATGCCGTTCACACCGGTGTCGGGGCTTACGCCCAGCTCTGCAAAGGTCCGGCCGTGCTTCTCGAAGACCTCCCGGAAGAAGACCGAGACCGCATGGCCGAAGATGATGGGATCGGAGACCTTCATCATGGTAGCCTTCAGGTGCAGCGAGAACAGGACGCCACGTGTACGGGCATCCTCTAACTGCTCTGCAATGAAGCTGCGCAGCTCCTTCGCACTCATGCGCGCCGCATCTACTATCTCACCTCGCTGCAGCTCCAGATCCTCCTTGAGGACTTCGGTTTTTCCGGAGCTTTGCACGAACTCGATACGTGCGGTGGTCGCCTCCGGT
The DNA here is from genome assembly GCA_964346645.1 of uncultured Spirochaetaceae bacterium. Classification (GTDB taxonomy): domain Bacteria; phylum Spirochaetota; class Spirochaetia; order DSM-16054; family Sediminispirochaetaceae; genus CAYFVU01. Next base: position 6,323 of record CAYFVU010000068.1, read on the forward strand.
AGGGTGACCGATCTCTCGCTGCCGTAGAAGTCGCCCTGCTGCATGCTCGCGACGTGGCACTTCGATTGGGTACTCCACTCTCCCATAAAGTGGGGGTGCTTCCTCGCATGCTCCTTGACCGCCTTCGGCACCCGTCGGTCGGAGTTGCCCATCCGCAGTACGGGATTTACCGCGCTGCCCTTTACGTGATCGAACCGGGCCCTGATCTCCCGCTCCTCCTCGTCTTTCGGTTCGGAGGGATAGTCGGGGATGTCGTAGCCCTTCTCCTGCAGCTCCCGCACTGCGGCGTTGATCTGGGTAACGGAGGCGCTGATATTCGGAAGCTTTATGATGTTTGCTTCAGGTCTCTCCACCAACTCGCCGAGCTCGGCGAGGGCGTCCTCTACGCGCATGCCCTCCCCGAGACGTTCGGGGAAGGTTGCGAGTATTCTCCCGGCGAGCGAGATGTCGCGGACTGCCACATCTACGCCGGCGGATCCGGCGTAGGACCGGATTATCGGCAGAAGCGACCTGGTGGCAAGTGCCGGAGCTTCGTCGGTCTTAGTGTAGATGATGCCGGCGTTTTTACTCATAGTAGTACTCCGGGATCAACCCATCATCACGGGAACGATGGAGAGAAGTACTCCCGCCGCAATGGCCGAGCCGATGACGCCTGCCACATTCGGGCCCATCGCGTGCATCAGCAGGTAGTTGTGGGGATTTTCCTCTTTTCCTATCTTGTTGACCACCCGGGCCGCCATCGGGACTGCGGAAACCCCCGCGGCGCCGATGAGAGGATTGATCGGGTGCTTCTTCGACAGGCCGTTCATCAGCTTGGCAAGCAGTAGGCCGGTGGCGGTCCCCACCGCGAAGGCGAAAAGTCCGAGCACCAAGATGCCGAGGGTCTCGATGTTGAGGAACTTGTCCGCCTGCAGCTTGGAGCCGACGGTCAGTCCGAGAAAGATCGTGGTAATGTTCATCAGCTCGTGCTGCGCCGCCTGGCTCAGCCGCTCGGTCACTCCGCACTCCTTTACCAGGTTACCGAACATCAGCATACCGATAAGCGGGGTTGCAGAGGGAAGGAAGATGATGGCGATGGCCAGCACCGAAATCGGGAAGATGATCTTCTCCATCTTGGTTACATGGCGCAGCTGCTCCATCTTGATCATCCGCTCCTCCTTGGTCGTAAAGAGCTTCATGATCGGCGGCTGTATAATCGGTACCAGCGCCATGTAGGAGTAGGCGGCCACCGCGATTGCGCCGAGGAGATGCGGAGATAGCTGACTCGCGACGAAGATGGAGGTTGGTCCGTCAGCTCCACCTATGATGCCGATGGCCGCCGCGTCGGCTATGGTGAACTCGAATCCGGGTAAGCCCGATAGGAACAGCGCGCCGAGGAGGGTGGTGAAGATACCGAACTGCGCCGCTGCGCCGAGCAGGGCCGTCTTAGGATTTGCGATGAGGGGACCGAAGTCGGTCATCGCGCCTACGCCCATGAAGATGAGGAGCGGGAAGATCCCGGTGTCGATGCCAACCGAGTAGATCATGCCGATAAAGCCGTCCGGCCCCGCGATTCCCGCCACCGGGATGTTGGCGAGGATGCCGCCGAATCCGATGGTCAGCAGGAGAAGGGGCTCGAACTTCTTTACTATGGCCAAGAAGATGAGCAGGAGCCCGATCAGGATCATGACGATCTGCCCGAGTTCGAAATTCATAATGCCCGTGGAGATCCAAAAGTTGTATAGTGCATTCGACAGATTCATACGACCTCCACCTTAGGAAATGACCGCCAGCAGTTCGCCGGCTTTGAGCTGGTCTCCCTGCTTTACCGCGATCTCGCTGATCGTGCCGGCGGTAGGTGCGTGGATTTCCGTCTCCATCTTCATTGCTTCCATCACCATGATGAGGTCGCCCTCCTGCACGGCGTCGCCTTGATTCTTCTCGATTCTCAGGATGAGTCCGGGCATCGGCGCCTCTACGCGCTGCGTTTCGCCGGAACCTCCGGAGACTCCCCCCGCGCCGGCCTGCGAACCGCCGGCCTGGGCCTCTGCCGCCTGTACGTCGACGTTGTAGGAGGTGCCGTTTACTACGGCTTTGCCGTTCTCGAAGGTGACGTGGTAGGTCTTGTCGTTGACCTTTACCGAGTAGGCCGAGGATCCCGCAGGCGCGCCGCCGGTCTTTCCGGCAGGTGCGGCCGCCTCTTCCTTCTCAGCCGTCTTGTCGATCTTGCGGACGTTGGTCTTGGCCTCGCCCTTGAGGAAGGTGATGCCCTTCTCCTTACAGGTTGCGGCGATGAATATGTTCTCGTCGCTCATGGGGAGATTCTCCCTCTCGAGCAGCTGCTTGGCCGCATCGATGCCCTTGGAGGTATCTTCGTCGTTGATGTCTACGACCTTCTTGGTGGTCGGCTCGAGGCCGATCTGCTCTTGGGCGATCTTGACGATTTCCGGATCCGGCTCCACGGGAGTCTTTCCATAGTAACCGAGGACCATCTTTCCGTAGCCCTCGGCAATTTTCTTCCAGGGGCCGGCCATGACGTTGTTGAAGGCCTGCTGGAAGTAGAACTGGCTCACCGGGGTGACGGAGGTGCCGTACCCGCCCCGTTCGATGACCTCGGCCATTGCAGCGGCCACCTCCGGGTACTTGTCGAGGATGCCGTTGTCGCGCATCATCTGCGTGTTCGCGGTGAGGGCGCCGCCGGGCATCGGGGAGAAGGGGATAAGCGGCTCTACCGCCTTGGCCTCGGGCGGCATGAAGTAATCCTTCATGCAGTCCTTGAAGACCTCCTCGGCCTGCTCGACCTTCTTTATGTCGACGCCGAGGTCGTAGTCGGTGCCGCGCAGGGCGTGCCACATGGTAATGATGTCGGTCTGGCCGGTTCCGCCCGAGACCGGCGCCATGGAGAGGTCTACCTGATCGGCTCCTGCTTCGATCGCCGATTTGTACTGGAGAACGCCGATTCCCGCCGTCTCGTGGCTGTGGAAGGTGATGTGGATGTCTTCGCCGAGGAGCTGACGCGCCTGGCGAATCGTTTCGTAGACCGTCTGCGGCACCGAGGTTCCCGAGGCATCCTTGAAGCAGACCGAATCGAACTTTATGCCCGCATCGAGGATCTCTCTGAGCACTCCCATGTAGAACTCGGGTGTGTGGGCGCCGGAAGCCTCCGGGGGTAGGGCCATCATCGTGACGACCACCTCGTGTCTGAGTCCGGCGTCGACGATGCACTGACCGGAATAGATGAGATTGTTTACGTCGTTGAGGGCGTCGAAATTGCGGATGGTGCTGATCCCGTGCTTCTTGAACATCTGTGCATGGAGGTTGATGATGTCCCTCGGCTGGCTCTCGAGCCCCACCACGTTTACGCCTCTTGCGAGGGTCTGCAGGTTCGCATCCGGCCCTGCGGCCTGACGAAACTGGTCCATCATATCGAAGGCATCTTCGTTACAGTAGAAGTAAAGGGATTGAAATCGTGCTCCACCGCCTGCTTCGAAGTGATCGATCCCCGCATCTACCGCTGCTTCAACGGCAGGGAGAAAGTCCTTTGTAAATACCCGTGCCCCGTAGACCGACTGGAAGCCGTCACGGAAGGCGGTTACCATAAATTTCACGCGCTTTTTCATGTATACATACTCCTCTTTTGCTCTTATCGATTCTTGTGCGCATATGCTGCGGCTATTGCAACCGCAACTTCCTGATTTCCTGCCGTCTGCGGTACTGCGCCGACCGGTTCTTCGGGTTCGGGGAAGAACCTGAATACGAAGGCTGACAGAAACTTCATGACGAAGACCAGGAGAATGAGGATCAGAAACACTACAAGCATCCCGATAATGGTGAGCGTTAGTCCTTCTAATATCACTGTGGACTCCTTATCTCTTAATCGTTATAGTCGACATTTAGTATTGGGGTAAACTATACAGAGCCGTTACTACGTTTTCAAGGGGGATAACGGCAAATGCTATTTATATTAAGTAAATAATTATCTATAATATGTGCAAAATCGGAGGTTCTTAATGAAAAGAGGCGGCATACCCATACGAGTTCAGCTTATCATTGTGACCATACTCCTCGTGATCATTCCTGTGTCCATCGTCGGCACTGTGCTCTATATGAAGGTCTCGCAGGAGATGGACGGCTATATCGTAGAGACCCTTCGCGAGCAGGCAAAGCTCGTAGACGGGATCATCGAGCGGGAGTACGAGAATCTCTCGACGGAGAGTGATGAGGCGACCTTCTACTGCCGGTATCTCTTCGGTAAGCGTTTGAGCGCGGAGGTAAAGCCGGAGACTCGGCTGCAGGTCGCGAAGAGCGGCGGAGGCTCCGCGCCCACCATTCCCGAGGTGGAGGTAAACGGTAAGTTCGCGGGGGGCAGCCTCCCGATGCTCCGCAACACCGGAGAGTTCCTCGGGGTGGAGATCTCGCTCTACTACTTCAACCCCGGCGGCGGAGTGATGATCTTCGGTGAGGGAGCCCGGCGTACGGGAGCTAACAGGGTGACGAGCTCCGGAGTAATCGACGCGGGCAGCAGGATCTTCCGGGAGTTGAAAGACAACAACCGTTGGGTCGGAGTCGAAGAGGCGGACGGGCAAAAGTACATGACGCAGTATGTGACGGCGAAGGACTTCCGCGAAGGCGGATCTCTGGTTTTACGGGTGCGCACCTCGGTCGATGAGTATCAGGCCCGGGTTACCGACTTTCTCTCAGAGATAACCGTCGGCGAGCAGGGCTACATCTTCGTCTTGAACATGAACGGCGAGTACGTCCTCTCGGAGAATCGAAACAGGGATGGAGAGAACATCATGGGTGCAACCGACGAGGAGGGGCGCCACTTTATCCGAGAGATGATATCGAAGGCTCCCGACTTGGAGGAGGACCGCAGCGGAGTTCTTCGATACCCCTGGCGCAACAGCGAAGAAGAGCCGCTGAAGGAGAAGATCGCGGTATATCGTCACTTCGAAGCCTGGGACTGGGTCTGGGGCGTCTCCGCGGTTCGTGACGATTTCGCCGGAGGCATTGCCGCGGTGCGGATGGTCACCATCGTTATAGCCGTGGTATTCGCCGGCCTGGCGATACTCGCCGCCTTCGTGGTGGGAACCGCCTTCTCTAAGCCGATATCTCACATCGAACGGGTAATGGCCCGTGTGGCCGAAGGAGACTTTACCGAGGAGGTTGCACTCCGTTCGAGCGTGCGTGAGCTCAAACGCCTCTCAGAGAACTTCGACGAGAAGCTCCTGGTCAGTATGAGGAAGATGATCGGACAGATAAAGTACGTGACCGACTACAGTCACGAGACGGGGGAGAAGATCTCCAATCAGGTGGAGGGTACCCTCGTGTTTACCAACCAGATGACCCAGCAGCTCGTACAGATGAAGGGGCAGATACACGGACTCGACGGACAGATCAACGAGGCGAGCTCGGCGGTCGAGCAGATCCAGGCCACTATCTCGAACGTGGCAAAGCAGATCGACCAGCAGTCTTCGGCGGTCTCCGAAACCTCCGCATCCATCGAGGAGATGAACTCCTCCATCCAGTCGGTTGCCAAGATCGCCGAGGAGAAGCAGGAGGCGACGAGCACCCTCCTCGAGATAACGGGAGAGGGCGGAGAGAAGGTCCGCTCCACCAACGAGATCATCCAAAACATCGGCGTCAGCATCAACGACATGATGGACATGATCACCATCATCAACAAGGTCGCCGCGCAGACGAACCTTCTGGCGATGAACGCCGCGATCGAGGCGGCCCACGCCGGGGACGCGGGGCGTGGTTTCGCCGTGGTCGCCGAGGAGATCCGCAATCTCTCGAGCTCCACGAGCGACAGCGCAAAGAAGATCTCCAACCGCCTAAAGGAGATCGTCGGCCGCATCCAGGAGGCAACCGAGATGAGCGAGGCGACCGGCACGGCCTTCCAGAAGATCGAGGAGGAGGTAAAGGAGTTTGTAAACGCCTTTCAGGAGATCGCATCGAGCACCGCGGAGCTCTCCACCGGCAGCGAGGAGATGCTCAACGCGGTAAACTCCCTGCAGAATGTGGCGCAGGAGATACAGGACGGCTCCGAGGAGATGAGGGGCGGCTCCCAGGACATCAACGAGGCGCTGCAGTCGCTCAAGGAGTTCTCGGGCAACACGGTCGGGAGCCTGAAGGATCTGGAGGAGAAGACCACCAACGTCAACTATGCGCAGGGCAACATGACGGACCTGGTCATCGGGAACAGCGACAACGCCGAGAAGCTGGCGCAGGAGATCAGCCGTTTCAAGATCAGTACCGGCGAGCAGACCGGCACGGAGGAGCTCTCCTTCTCCGATCTCGTCCGTTTCTCCGTGGGGGCGCTCCTCCTTCAAGAATGGATAGTCAACGTGCGCAACGTGCTCAATCAGGAGAACGTGGAGAGGGAGATTCCCCGGCTCGAGAAGGGCCGCTTGCAGAAGTGGATTGACGAGCACGGCAAGCCCTATTTCGGCGATGAGGAAACCTTCCAGGAGTTCCTGCGTGCCTACGAGCAGCTGGTAGAACTCAGTGACGAGATGAGCCGGTTACGAGCCGAGGGCGAGAGCGAGAAGGTAGAGTCCGTGTACAACAGGATGGTGGAGCAGATGAAGAAGGCGAAGTCTTCGCTCCACTCACTCCGCTATACCCTCTCCGAGAAGCTGGAACAGAACAGCGCAGATGGAGTGTCCGGGCGTACCGAAGGGAAGGACGACCCGGATGAGGAGACAGGTCTCGAGTCCGTCGAAGAGGATGAGCGCTGATGAATCACAGACCGGCTGCAATTGAGTGGCTGATAAAGAACTGGTTCATCGTCGGGCTTTTGGCTGCAATAGGGCTCTCTCTGTGGAGGCCGGAGTTCGGCTATAGCGCAGGTTTGGGGGGAGTGACGGCGGATGTGCTGATCGTGGCGATTTTCCTGATTACCGGCCTCACCCTGCCGAGCGAGACGATCCTCTCGCGCCTCGCGAATCTGAAGTTCCACGTCTTTACGCAGGGTTTCATCTTCGTGGTGATCCCGCTCTACGCGGCGCTGACCGCTCCACTGCTCGGAGGTATAGTAGGTGAGTGGACCGTCATCGGTTTGTACGCAACAGCGGTTCTTCCGACGACGATATCGAGCAACATCGTCTTTACCCAGGCGAGCGGCGGGAACGTGGTGGCAACTACCTTCAATGCGGCGCTGGCAAACGTCGTCGGCATCTTCCTCTCGCCGCTGCTGCTCTCGCTCTTGCTACAGACGACCGGGCGGGTGATGCCCATCTCAGAGCTGCTCGGTATCCTGCGGAGCCTCGTGTTCCTCATGCTCCTGCCGATCGCGGTGGGGCAGGTGCTGCGTCAGGTCTCGAAAGGCTTTCTCGAACGCTACGGAAAGTATCTGCGCAAGAGCACGAGCGCAATGATCCTCGTGATCGTGCTGATCACCATCAGCACAGCGGTCTCTTCGGGTCTCTTCGACCTGGGCTCCGGTGGGCTCGCGGCGGCACTAGTCTATCTCGCCGTCTCCCATCTTCTCTTTCTGTCGATCATTTTCGGGAGCACGAAACTGATGCGCTTCTCCCGGGAGGACAGGATAAGCGCGCTCTTCGCCGCTCCGCAGAAAACTCTGGCAATGGGGGCTCCTCTGTTGAGCATCTTCTTTGCCGGAAGGCCCGAGCTTCTGGCCGCCTCGATCGTGCCGCTCTCCTTCTATCATCTCTGGCAGCTGATCGTCGCCGGTTTTATCCGCGGCGCGGTAAGCCGGACTGAGTAATAGCCCGTGGTTTCGGTCGCCCCGGGTCCGATGAGCCGGCGTGTGCCGTTTGGCGTCGCCGGTGAGAATGGCCCGGTTTAGCTCGAGAAATCGACGTCGGGCACCTCTCGGGCGCTCTCCTCTATCTCGAAGTACTCGCGCTGCTCGAAACCGAGCATGTTCGCCACCATGGAGGCGGGAAACATGCGGATTCGGCGGTTGAAGTCGCGTACCCGTTCGTTGTAGCGCTTGCGGGCGACGGCGAGACGGTTCTCCGTTCCCGCGAGCTCATACTGGAGCTCCTTGAAGTTCTCGTTCGATTTGAGATTGGGATAGTTTTCCACCACCACGAGGAGACGGCTGAGGGCGCTCTCCATCTCGTTGTAGCTCTCAGCCTTCTCCCCTACGGATTTGGCACCCGCGAGTTTCGCACGAGCCTCGGCGATCTGGGTAAATATCTCCTTCTCCTGGCTCGCGTAGCCCTTTACCGTGTTGACCAAGTTGGGAATGAGGTCGCTGCGCCTCTGCAGTTGGTTGTCTATCTCCGCCCATGCGGCGTTGATCTCTTCGTCCATGCTCACGAGGCTGTTCCTGGTGCTCACGAACCAGGACATCATGCTGAAGACCAGTATGACCAGAACCGCAAGCGCGATTATCAATCCCCACTTCTTCTGACTGTGCATCTCTATCTCCTTCCGTGCGATTAATTCAGTTTTGTATCAGTACGTTACATATCAATATGTGCTCACAGAAATTGCTAGTGTGCTCAGAAGCTGCCGCTCGCTCCGCCGCCACCGAAGCCGCCGCCACCGAAGCCGGAGAAACCGCCGCCGCCGAAACCGCCCATGCCGGAGGAGCCGAATCCACCTCGGTAATGGCGTCCGCCGGTGAGTCCTCCGAGAAAGAGCAGCGGCCAGAAGATACGTCCACCGCCGAAAAAGAAGATAAAGAGGAAGATGAGCAGTCCGACTGGGACGCCCCCGTCCTCACCTCCTCTACCTCCGTCGCTCGGCTGAGCTCCGCCGCGGTAGCGCGAGCTCTCCGTAAGTTCGAGGTCTCCCATGTCGAGGCCGTACTCCTCTGCGATCAAGCCTGCCACCGCCTCGCTTCCCTTCAAAAAGCCCTCCCCGTAGTTGCCGTTCTGCATAGGGGGAATGATGGAGTTCTCGAGAATGTTGCCGGCGAGGCTGTCGGGGATAGCCCCCTCCAAGCCGTAGCCTACTTCCATTCGTATATTCCGCTCTTCCATTGCGAGGAGCATGATGATGCCGTTGTCCTCCTCTTTCTGCCCCACCTGCCACTTCTCGGCGAGCTCGATCGAATACTCTTCGATAGAGCCGTAGGGCTCGAGGTTTTTCACGGTCACCACGGCGATCTCGGCTCCGGAGGCCTCCTTCAGCTTCGATGCGACGGCGGTGATCCTCTGCTCATAGGTCTTATCTATGACATCGGCGAAGTCGTTTACAAAACCCTCGGGTTCCGGCAGCTTCTTTTCGTTCTGTCCGCCCGCCTGAACGGGGACGATCGGACCGAAAAGAGTGGACAGCAAGAGAGCGAGAAGAGGAATGGTGAGTTTCGAGTGTCTGTCTCGAGCTGAGCAATATCGCCGCGCCTTCTGCATATTCGCCTTCTCCCTCATTCCATATCCATCTCGTCGACCTTGCGCACGAGGGTCGTGAGGAAAAACACCGTGTTTACTGCGAGCCGTTTTGCGTCGGTTCTTCCTCCTTCGCGGAAAGTGAGAACCTCCCTGAGCGGGGTAGTGTCCACCCCGTACTCCTTCTGCAGCTTCTCGAGCAGCTCGATTTCTTCTTTCGGCTGTGTGTGAGACTTCTCTCCGCTCTTCTGCAGATCCTCATCCTTGAGACGCAGGAGTCCGCGGAGCGGAGCGACGAGGGTGCCGAAACTGGATCGCAAGAGCTGGGAGAGGAGTCGGGAGCTGCCGCGAGAGGCGATGAGGGCCTGGCGCAGCGCGTTGATGTTGCCCCGCAAACGCTCCTCTATCTGGTGGCGCAAATTCTTCTTGGTAATGCTGAGGTGCTCGGCGATGTTCTCGCCGTAGAGTACTTTCCCTACTTCACGAATGTCGAGATACTCCATGGGAAATATGTCGGCTGAACGTATGAACTCTCCCTTCGAGAGGATGTGCAGCGAGATGTGATGCTTCTTCAGGATTTTCGCCTGTTCCGAGCCGAGGGCCATGATCTTTTCGGGTTTCGGTTCTTGAATGATGATGAGAAGGTTGATGTCGGAGCTGCCGTGTACGTAGCTGCCTCTCGCGGCGCTTCCGTAGAGTATGACCGCCTCGAGGTCCTCTCCGAAACTCTTCTCTAACTCCGGGATGAACTCTTCCCGTATCTTCTTGAGACTCGTCTCCAGTTCTGCGTTCATACCTCACCGCCTGTCTTCGGATTCTGCAGTAGTCTGCAACTTCTTATAGAAAAGATACAGCAATGGTGGTGAGAAGGCAAGGGAGAAATTGGAGGCGAAGGCCCATGGATTTCTCTTCTACCCCATCGTGCGGCCGGCGGCCATCTTCCGCAGCACTTCCGGCTCTATGTCTGTTCGGTGCCGCGCAGCAGCGCGGTGAGCTCGCCCAATTCGTGAATCACCGCATCGGGATAGATCTTTTTTTCCCGTACTGCTTCCTCAGAGTCTACACCGGTGGTTACCAACACGGCCTTTAGTCCCGCCTTCTGTGCCCCCAGAATGTCTGTTTCCAGACGATCACCCACGATCGCGGTTCGTAACGGGTGGCTGCCCATACGGTTTACCGCGTGGGAAAAGAAGTAGGCCTCGGGTTTCCCGAGAATGACGGGTGACACGCCTACGGCTGCCTCCAGCGCAGCCAGAGTGGTACCGGCCTCCGGCACCAAACCCTCCTCGGTCGGTATCAGGAGGTCCGGGTTGGATCCGATAAAGAAGGCGCCCGCCTGCAGGTGAAGTGATGCGTGCTTGAGATGATCGTAACAGAGATCGAAACAGCCGCCGACGACCACTACGTCCGCGACGTTATCCGCTCGCGCCCCGTCCACCGAGCCCGGGCCTGCTTCGGTACCCGAATCCGCTTCCAGTTCTGGTCCTGCTCCGGCGCCGGTCGCCGGCAGAAGGGTGAATCCGGCCGTCTCCACGGCGCGCTTCAGAGCAGGCTTTCCGATAACGTAGGCTCTGCCTCCACTGGAGAAGTGCTCCTTCAGGTAGCTCTCGGTGGTGACGGTGCAGGTGAAGATGTGCTCCTCTTCCAGGGCTATCCCGTAGCTCCACAGCTTCTCCTTGTACTCGGCAGGCGAATTCGTGTTGTTGGTTGCCACGAGAAAGGGGATCTCATGAGTCCTCAGGAAGGAGAACAGCTCCTCGACTCCCGGCAGGAGTCTGTCCCCCGTCCAGATGGTCCCGTCCATGTCGATGAGCAGCGCCTCGATGGATGAGAAGTCCACTTTCACCCTCCTTTATCTGTATGGATCTATGCGGAACATATGCGAGTTCCTGTCTCTCAGCCCTTCACCCGGGCGAGGGCGCTTTGGATGTCGAGATCCTCGTGAATAAGCCCCGCAATCGCCGCAGTTACTCCCTCCGGATCCGCAGACTGCCATATGTTGCGGCCTATCGTAGCGCCTGAGGCGCCCGCATCCATTCCGGCACGCACCATCTCCACCGTGGAGCGGGGATGGTCCTGCGCCTCGCCGCCGAGCACTACGACCGGTACGTAGCAGCTCTCCACCACCCGTGCGAAATCATCGCTGTGGGGGACCTTCACCCAGTCGGCTCCCAGTTCGGCGGCAACCCTTGCCGCAGTGCCGACGGCCTCGGCGGTTCTGAACTCAGCTCCGCCGCCGAAACCACCGGGCATCATCTCCGCCATTACCGGTATTCCCCACTCGTGCGCCTCGCGGATCACCCTTGATAGTCCCTCGAGGGTGTGCTCCTCGTCTTCCGTACCGGGGAAGGTGGTCACACAGAGCGCATCGGCGCCCAGGCGCAGCGCATCCTCTATGCGGTAGAAGATCTGGCCCGGCCCTGAGCTCGGCGCCAGGGGGCTCGCGGCTCCGTCCATTCTCAGGACCAGCCCGACCCTCGACAGCAGCTTTGGAAAACGGACGGCGGTCCCGTAACTGGCCATGATCGCATCCACCCCGCCGTTGATGATCTTCTCGAGGGTCCCCCCGAGCCGCTCTATGCCCCTCATCGGTCCGTTTATCATGCCGTGGTCGCAGGCCGCCACGAAGGCGCGTCCGTCAGGCTTGAATATTCGATTCAGTCTTCTCGTAACCATGCTCTATTCTCCTTTATCGTAGATCTCTATAAGGTGCAGACTCCTATTCGTGTATATCCGGCAACTCTGCGCTCAATCGCACGAAGTGTTGGTAATCGGAAAATTTGCGGTTGTAGGCCTCGTGAAAATCTTCTCTCGGATGAAGCTCCCGGTAGCCGATGGTAAAGGCTGCGGCCGCATCCTCCTCGGTCTCATAGAGTCCCGAACCGGTTGTCGCCAAGAGTGCCGCACCCAAGGCAGGCCCGTGGCTGTAGTCTATGAGCCGGGTCTCGATGCCCGTGACGTCGGCGACTATTTGGGGCCAGATGCGGCTCCTCACCGCTCCGCCGACCATCCACAGGCAGCGGAGACGAAAGCCGCTTCTCTCGAGGCTTTCCAGGGCCCAGCGGAGCTCGAAACCGGCACCATCCATGAAGGCGAGCACCATGTCTTCCCGGCCGTGGTGACGGCTAAGTCCCCAGAACCCGCCGTAGCGGCCGCCGCTAGTCGGATGCCCGCTGCCCGAGAGGGGGATGCAGAGCGGTCGACGCTGTACGTCCCGTGCAGAGGCAGAGGCCTCGAGGCACTCTCTCTCCATCGATTCGTACTCTATCCGGCCGTCTACGCAGTAGCACTGCCTGAGGCACCAGTTCATGCCGGCGCCGAAACCGCCGAGAAAGCGGGAAATCGACCAGCTGCCCCGCCGTACATGAAAATTCAGGTCCATGCTCTGCGGAATAAGGTCGAGATCCGGATCGCTGCGCATGCCGTTTATCACCCATGCGGTACCGCAGGCGAGCAGCGCCTCATCCGGGTCCGACAAACCGAGGGCGTAGAGCTCGCATGAGTGGTCCTGGCCTCCGTTTACCACACGGGTGCCCGCGGGAAGTCCTGTCCTCTCCGTGAGCTCCGTCGTCACGGTTCCGACGACTGCATCCGAGGGAAGGACTTCGGGGAGTTGTTCCGCAAGAATGCCGGCGAGGCGGCACAGCTCGGGCGACCACTCTCCGCTGCGGCGGTCGAGCAGGAGCATCTCTCCGGCGGTCGAAGGATCCGTAACGGCGTATCCGGTCAATTTGAGGGTGAGGTAATCGCCGAGACCGAGGAAGAGGCTGGCAGAGGCCGATAAATCGGGCTTGTGCCGCACGAGCCACGCAATCGTCGCGATGGGGAGTCCCGGCTGCGGAAACCAGCCGCTTATCCGCCGAATGGTCTCGTGTGTGCCGTCGTTCTTCCACTCTTCGACGAGGGAAGCCGCCCTGCTGTCCATCCAGGTGATCATCGGGTGGAGGGGGGTCCCGCTCTCGTCGACCGGGATGAAGCTGCCTCCCTGGCCCGAGATGCTGAGCACGGCGGAGTATTCGGGCGAGGCAGGGATCGAAGCGATGAGCTCTTCCAGGACCCGTATGGCCGCCTCGAGCACCTCCTCGCCGTCCTGCTCCACCTCTCCCTGTGCGGGTGTCGAGAGGGCGAAGCCGTGCTCCTCTACGTCGATTTCGGTTCCATCTGGACCGAAGAGGACCGCCTTGGCATTGCTTGTGCCCACATCGAGTGCGATGATATACGTTGTTTTTGTTTCACCTGCGAATTGCATGAGGTCCCTTGCT
>CAYFVU010000069.1:0-1581 GCA_964346645.1 uncultured Spirochaetaceae bacterium
ACTCCACGCATCTCTTTGCCTCCTTCTCGATTCTATTTCTGAGCTTTCTCCGGTACAGTACGTAGATGAGTATGCAGATCAACACGGCAATCCCTGCCGCGGAGAAGACCGCAGTTGCCGTGTCTAATAAAGACGTGTCGAATAGGGATATGAGTCTATCCATTGTGTGCTCCTCGTTTCGAATATATCCAGTCGGAGAGTGCTTCGATGAGCTCGATGTGTGTTCCGTTGAAGTAGAAGGGAGTGCGGCTGTTCAGGAAGAGTACTCCCCTCTCGGTCGACGAGACTTCGAGATACACCGCAAGGGCGGAGCGAGCATTGGGAACAACCAGCAGCTGTGGAAACGGCCCCTTCGGGGTAAGCTGTACAACCGACTTGCGGAGAGTGGTCAGAATCTCGATGTGTGCACCTTCCGCCGACAGACGTTGGGGCAGCTCCTCTCCGCTCCGCTTCGCCATGAAGTTGAGCCAGGTGGCCATCTGTGCGCTCTTCGACGCGTTCTTCGTCTTGGGAAAACGGTAGTATGCGGAGACGTAGGCCTCCGTCAAGCGTGCCGCGATTTCGCAATACCGCTCGGCCCGTCTCTTCTCGTCCTTCGCCTCCCCGTTCGTTTCCGTGAGGGTCAAATAGGAGAAGAGACGGCTGAGCTCGGCCTCGGAGGAGGTTTCGTCTCTCATCCGGAGGCTCCTTCGCCGTCATCTCGCCTCTCTAAGATGCTCCTGAGCATCAGCGCGTTGTCGGCCGCCTGCCCCTTGTGGTGGTTGTTGAAGGCGATGAAGAGGCGGCCGGCGGATTCTAAGAGATCGAGAATGATCGGAAGGAGCTCATTCAGCTCCGATTCGCTGTACCGGTAGTCGTAGCGGCTGGTATTGTCTCCCGTCCACCAGTTCTCCGAGTTCCTGCCGTGGAGGCGGAGATAGGCCGTCTGCGCCGTGCAGACCTTTTCGGTCTCCGGGAGGTTACGCAGCTGCGGGGTATCGGTTACTACCTTGCCGATACCCCGCTCCCGCAGCTCATCGTTTACCTGCGCGTCGCCCCACTCGTTGTTTCTGAACTCGACCAGGAGCGGCAGGTCGCCTTTCCTGTGCAACTCTTCGGTGAGCGATGCGAGGTAGTATCGGTTCTCCTTCGTGTAGTGAAAGCTGTAGGGAAACTGCAGGAGCACCCCCGCTAGAGAGCCGGCCTCGGCCAGCGGTGCGATGCCCTCGAGAAAGGTGCCGGTGTGGACCTTCCATTCATCCTCACGCTCGTGAGTCATGCTGCCGTGAGCCTTGACCGAGAAGAGGAAGTGCGAAGGGGTCTTCGAGATCAATTTTTCCATGGCTCCGGCCGCCGGCTGCCGGTAGTAGGTAAAGTTGAGCTCCACGAAGGGGAAGCGTTCGGCGTAGTAGGGGAGAAAATCGGTCTTCTTCAGGCCCGCGGGGTAGAATGGACCCACCCAATCGGCGTAGGAGAAACCGCTTGTTCCTATATAGTACGTTCCCATCTATCCGAGTATACACCACAACCCGCCGGTCGGGACAATAGGTGCCGCGGCCCCTTACCGGCGCCTGCCTACGGATCTTTACAGAGGTCTACGGA
>CAYFVU010000069.1:1681-12100 GCA_964346645.1 uncultured Spirochaetaceae bacterium
GGTGCCGCGGCCCCTTACCGGCGCCTGCCTACGGATCTTTACAGAGGTCTACGGAGACGATTTCTCCGGCTATTCGGGTCTCCTGACCCAGAAAGAGCCGATGAAGAGCAGGATGGACACCGCAAGTAAGAAGAGGGCGATCGTGCCGTAACTGCCCGAGAGGTCGAGCGAGAGGCTGAAGAAGTAGGGGCCGATCGCGCTGCCGGCCACCGTCCAGGCCATGGCGAAGCCCGAGACCTCGCCGAGGTGGAGAATACCGTAGTAGCGTGGCCAGGTGATGTTGCTGGTGATGCCCATCATCCCCTGGTTCATCCCCATTCCCACAATGACCAGGAGGGCCGGCGCCCCGGCGCCGAGCGCCCAAACGCCGGCGCTCAAAAGGATTGCTCCGAAGAGATGCAGGCTCACCAGCCACTTCAGACGGATGTAGTCGCTTATCCAGCTGCCGAAGAACTGTACGGAGACGGCGACGATCGCCGAAGGGAGAAAGATGTTTACCGCGTCCTCCCGAGTGAGACCGGATGTTTCGAATATGCTCACCACGTGGAAGGTAAAGGCCGTTAACAGGAGCGCCGAGACTCCGAGCGTGAGGGTGAAGATCCAGAAGGAGTAGGTGCGCTTAGCCTCCTTCAGACTGAAGTCGCGGACGGCAACGGTGTCGGAGTGGCTCTTCTTCGCCGGACCCTTCATGCCGCCGTCGGGCTCGAGGCCGAAGATCTGTGGCGAGTCACGATAGAATATCCAGATGAGCACGGCGAAGCCGATGAGCACGAGAGCGAGTATCCTCCACGCCCCGCGCCAGCTCGTCATTCCCACCAGATCGTCGAGCACGCGGGGTGCAAGAGAGAAACCGAGGGAAATAGCGGCACCGAGCACCGCATTGGCAACCCCGCGGCGCCGCTCGAACCACTTCATCACCATGTTGCGGGAGACGAGGGTCAGTGTTCCCTGTCCGAAGAGACGGAGCATGAAGAATCCGAAGGAGATGACCGCGAAGGTGATAATGATCGGTATCGCAGAGCCGGATGTCTGCGCGAAGGCCCCCACGCTTCCTATCAGGGAGGAGGAGATGAGATCGCTGAAGGAGAGGTATATGAGGGAGAGGCCGAGGAGCAGGCTCACCGCGATGCCGGTTATGCGGGCCCCGTAGCGGTCATACGCGCTGCCCGCCTTGCTGAGCATGAGTGCGCTCGAGACGGTTCCCACGAGGTAGGCCATGCTGAGTATACTGCGTTCGAGGCCGAGGGCCTCGATGAGGAAGTCGGTAAAGACGGAGACCCCTACCGTCTGGCCCGGAATACTCATCAATATGCCGATGGTGCCGAAGGCGAGAACGGTCCAGCCGTAGAAAAAGGGAGATTGGCCCGGATGAAAGGGCAGACCTGCGCTGCGCGTATCTCCGCGGGGTCTCTGCTTTGTCGTAGAAATCATAGAGGCCGAGCCTACCACTCGAGCAGCCTTTGTACAATAAGGCAGTAATGGGATTGAATTTATTTTGAGAATACTCTACACTACGATCCCCAAGTGGCTGAGTGAAACCACCAGAGTCATCCAGTTGGATTATACCACGACTCTTGTATGTCTACAAGGAAAAACCGAATAAGCGGTTCCACGTACGGAACATAAGTTTTAGATCCATAAAGAGGAGAGAGAGAATGAGTACTCCCGACATAACGAAACTGAGGAATATTGGAATCAGTGCGCATATAGATTCCGGTAAGACCACCCTTACCGAGCGTATTCTCTTCTATTCCAAACGGATCCACGCCATACACGAGGTGCGTGGAAAAGATGGTGTCGGTGCAACCATGGACTCGATGGAGCTCGAGAAGGAGCGGGGTATTACCATCGCCTCTGCGGCTACCAACGTAAAGTGGAAAGACCACCCGATCAATATTATCGACACTCCGGGACACGTCGACTTCACCATCGAAGTAGAGAGAGCCCTCCGCGTACTCGACGGGGCGGTCCTCGTCCTCTGTTCGGTAGGCGGAGTGCAGTCCCAGTCGATTACCGTAGATCGCCAGATGAAGCGCTACAACGTGCCGAGGCTCGCCTTCGTCAACAAGTGCGACCGCGCCGGGGCGAATCCCCTCCGTGTAAGGGACCAGCTCGAGGAGAAGCTCGACCACAACGCGGTCCTCATGCAGATTCCCATCGGACTCGAGGACAAGCACGAAGGGGTAGTAGATCTCGTGACCATGAAGGCCAACTACTTTCACGGTGCCGCCGGCGAAAAGGTGGTCGAAGAGGAGATCCCCGAGGATCTCAAGCAGCTGGCCGAAGAGAAGCGCGAGGTCATGCTCGACGCGGTCTCCATGTACTCCGACGAGCTAATGGAGGCGATGCTTGAGGGCGGTGTTACCGAGGATATGGTGCACGAAGCGGTGCGCAGGGCGACTCTAGACCAGGAGATCACCCCCGTCTACATGGGCTCCGCCTACAAGAACAAGGGAGTGCAGACCCTGCTCAACGCCATCATCCGCTACCTCCCCAATCCCACGGAGATGAGCACTAACGCCCTCGACCTCGACAACAACGAGGAACCTGTCAAGCTCGAGGCCGTCGACGACAAGCCGACAGTGTCCCTCGCCTTCAAGCTGGAGGACGGCCAATATGGCCAGCTCACCTACATTCGTATCTACCAGGGAAAGGTGAAGAAGGGGGACGAGCTCTATAACGTACGTTCCAAGAAGAGATTCAAGGTAGGACGGCTGATCAAGATGCACGCCGACCACATGGAAGACATAAACGATGCGGGTGCGGGAGAGATCGCCGCCCTCTTCGGCATAGACTGCGCCTCCGGCGACACCTTCACCAGCGGTGATCTCAACTACTCGATGACGAGCATGTTCGTTCCCAATCCGGTTATCGACCTCGCCGTTACCCCAAAGGACGGTAAGTCGGGTGACAACATGGCAAAGGCCCTCAACAGGTTCACCAAAGAGGATCCCACGTTCCGCACCTACGTAGACCCGGAGACGAACCAGACCATCATCCAGGGAATGGGCGAGCTCCACCTCGATGTCTACATCACCCGAATGAAGCGTGAGTACAACGCGGATGTCGAAACAGGGATGCCGCAGGTAGCCTACCGCGAGGCGATCAGTCAGGGGGTGGACTTCGACTATACCCACAAGAAGCAGACCGGAGGCGCCGGGCAGTTCGGCCGCGTCGTCGGCCGCATAGAGCCGCTGGAGGAAGAGGAGAAGAACTACGAGTTCGTCAACGAAATCAAGGGCGGCGTCATCCCGACCGAGTACATTCCCTCCTGCGACAAGGGCTTTCAGAATGCCCTCGAGAAGGGGTCTCTCATCGGTTTTCCCATCGTCGGAGTGCGAGTCATTTTGAGGGACGGACAGTTTCACGCCGTCGACTCTTCTGAGATGGCCTTCCAGACCGCAGCCTTCATGGCCCTCCGACAGAGCTACCCCAAGGCGAGGCCGATCATACTCGAACCGATCATGAAGGTCTCGGTAGAGGGACCGACGGAGTTCCAGGGCAACATCTTCGCCAGCATAAACCAGCGAAGGGGTATCATCGTGAGCACGATCGAAGAAGGAGCCTTTTTCAGCGTCGAGGCTGAGGTGCCCCTCAGCGAGATGTTCGGCTACTCCACCAACATCCGCTCTCTGACCCAGGGCAAGGCGGAGTACACCATGGAGTTCTTGAAGTACGGTAAGGTTCCTCAGAGCATTGCCGAAGAGCTCATCAAGCAGCACGAGGAAAAGAGGAAAAAAGAGCAGGCGAACGCTTAATCTCTACTTGTCGGTTGGATTCGGCCTGTTCACACTGGTATTTGCGTGTGAACAGGTTATACTTTAGAGTAGAAGTAAACGTGTCGTGTCATAGTAATTAGGAGATGATCAGGAGGAATATTCTGTATGGTAAAATCTGAGCTGATAAAGAGGAGCCCCCTTCGTATTTTCGAGAAGTCGATCCACGGCGGAGTGGGGAGCGGGCATATCGGGGTAATCGCATCAAAGAAGGGGGTCGGGAAGACCGCCTGCCTTACCCACATAGCGGTGGATAAGCTCTTTCAGGAACGCAAAGTCATACACGTATCGTTTGCCTCGAATGTCGACCACATCGTTGCGTGGTACGAAGATATTTTTCAGGAAATCGCAAAGAAACGGGAGCTCGATCACGCCGTCGAAGTGCACGACGATATTGTGAAGAACCGGGTGATCATGAACTTCAACCAAGAGGGAGTAGACACCGAACAGATTCTTCAAAGTCTCGAGGCACTCATAAACGACGGTAACTTTCATGCCGATTCTATCATCTTCGACGGTTACACGGTGAGCAACGCGACTTCCGAAGATCTACAGAAGATCAAAGGATTTGCTGAAAAACTGGAGCTGGAGATCTGGTTCTCCATCTCCCTTTCCGATGAAAAGGAGAATCCCTTCAATGATCAAAATATCCCCGAGATACTCGAGGGAGTGGTTGATCAGATCGACGTGATCATCAACCTGAAGCATGAAGGGGACTACATCCATCTCGAGGTGGCGAAGGATCACGAGATGATCGAGGCTAAGGACATGGAGTTGAGACTCGATCCGAAGACCCTCCTCATCGCGGAGGAGTAGCGGCGGAGCCGAATAAAACGGAGCCGGGGCCCACGAGGTTACCGGCTCTTTTTTACGCCTATGCGCGGGCAGCGTTCGGCGAGTGGACAGCGAGAGCAGTGCGGAGAGACGGGACTGCAGAGGGCCTGGCCGAAGCGTACGAATAGCTCGTTTATCGGTATCCAGAACCTTTGGGGAAGGTGATCCATGAGTGCCTTCTCAGTTTTCTCCGGAGTCGGGGTAGAGACCCAGCCGAGGCGGTTAGAGATGCGGTGCACATGGGTGTCGACGCAGATGTAGGGCTGTCCGTAGCCTATACTCAGGGTCAGGTTGGCGGTCTTGAGGCCTACACCGGGCATGGCGAGGAGGGACTCCCTGTCTCCGGGGACCTCACCGCCGTGCTCTTCTAAGAGAATGCGACAAATCTCGCGGATGTTCTTCGCCTTTACCCGGTAAAAGCCGGCGGGATAGATGAGTCCCTGGATCTGCTCCTCATCGAGCTCAGCCATGGCTGCGGGTGTCGGGGCCTCGGCAAAGAGCCGTTTAGATGCCTCGATCGTCACTTCGTCTTTCGTTCTGAGGGATATGACGGTGGAGATGAGGATCTTGAACGGATCCCGCTCCGTGCCGGCCACTTCGGAGACGGAGGGTATCCGGTGCTCCTCTACGGCCCGCTCTATGCGGGGAAGCACCCAATCTACCGGCGGTGAGCCCATGCGCAACGGCCGTCCTATACCCAAACGGAGGGATCGGCTGCTTCGACGAGAACGGCGGCGTAGGCCTCGACGGCCTCCGCTCTGCCAATAGAACCGATCTTCTCGTGGGTTTTCGCCTTGACCGAGACCGTAGCCGCATCTATGTGGATAAGTGCGGCGAGGTTCTGTCGAATGCTCTCTATGTAGGGGCCGAGTTTCGGCTGCTGCAGCACCACCGTCGTGTCGATGTTGACGGGCATGTAGCCGGCGCCGTGGATCAGCTGTACGACTTCCTCGAGAAGGGTCGTGCTCTCTGCGTCTTTCCACTGCGGATCGGAAGGGGGAAAGTGACTGCCGATGTCTCCCATGGCGAGTGAGCCGAGCAGACCGTCGATGAGCGCATGGATGAGCACGTCACCGTCGGAGTGCCCTGCCTCGCCGACCGGGGAGGGGATGGTGATGCCCCCGAGGACGAGAGATCTTCCCTCCACGAGGCGGTGAAGATCCCAGCCGAAGCCGATTTTCACCCCTCCTGCTCCCTGTCTCCCCTCCTCAGGTCGCTCGGAAAGGTGATTTTTTTGTTCTCGGGAGCGCCGGCGACAGTGTGAACCGGGCCTATGTAGCGGGTAAAGATTTCCGAATCGTCTATATAATAGGTGCCGTCGGTGGAGGCTTTTCTGTGGGCTTCGAGAATGGCGGGAAAGGAGAATGCCTGAGGGGTTTGGGCTCCCATTGTTCGGTTCCTCGCGAAGTGCCCCTCGATGTTGCCGTCGATGTCGATCTGTTTGACTGCGTCGGTTATGGAAATGACCGGAATGGATGCGTCGTTGACGATGCAGTCGCGCAGTACGCTTCTGATGAGGTCTACCGATATCCAGGGGCGAGCCGCATCGTGGATGATGCTGTACTCTATCGAAGCGGTGAAGGCGGCGAGACCGCGGTACACCGACTCCTGTCTGGTTTCGCCCCCCACGACGAGTCGTATCTTTTCTCTCTCGGCTGCGTACTCCTGCTCGAGCCCCTCGTCGATGAGACTTTCCACCTGCTGCTCGTGTCCGTTCGGTACGGTAATAACCACCTCTTCGTAGGAGGTGGCTCTTAAAAATGCGAGAAGTGTCTTTACGAGGACGGGTACGCCGTCGAGGGAGAGATATTCCTTCTTTGTTCCGTTTCCCATTCGGGTGCTGAGACCCGCTGCAGTGAGAAGAAGTCCGACTCGTGGTCCGGTGTGTCTATTCTCTGGTGCCACTGTTGTTCGGGGTCTACTCGGTTTCCAGGCTGTTGAAGATCATATCCTCGACCTCGACTTTCTGCTTATCGAGGCTGAAGGAAATCTCGTCGACGAGTATCTTGAGGGCGTTGTCGAAGAGCTTCCGCTCCTGGATGGGGAGCTCCTTTATCTTGCTTCTGTGGTAGAGTGTGCGCACAACGGTTGCAATGTCGATGACACTTCCGCTCTTGAGAAGGTCGAGGTTCATCTGGTACCGCATCTTCCAGTCGGCCGTTACCGGTTCGTGTTGCTGTGCTATGTGAGTGAGGGCCTTCTTCGACTCCTTCTGACTGACTATGCTTCTGATTCCGAGCTCCTCCGCTCGTTCAACCGGCACCATGACGGTCATATCGGATATCTCGAGATAGATTACATAGTAGAGGACCTTGTTGCCCTTGAAATCCTTCTCCTCTATCGAGGTAATCTTTCCTACTCCCTGAAGAGGATATACGACATGTTGATCTACGTTAAAACCTGGAGAGGTTTGTGTGTGAGAAACTGATTCCATGTTGTATATATTACCTGAAATCGAGGAAATAGTCAAAGGGCGCAAATATATATTGCGTACAAATATATATAGTGATATGTATTTTCGGTACATTTCTCCCCTCCGGAGCATGACTTCGGAAGGACCGAGGTTTTTGCCCCCTCTCATGCGGCATAGCCCCTTGCGAAGAGCGGATCTGCATTCTACATTGTCGATGGGGCCTCGATGGAACTCAATTCTCCGAAGCTCCCCGGAGGTCAATATGAAACAGCAGCGCTCGGCGGGTGTGCTTCTGCACCCCGTATCTCTTCCCGGTAGTCCGGGCATAGGCGATATGGGAAACAACGCCTACCGCTTCGTCGACTTTCTCGAACAGTCGGGCTCCTCGATTTGGCAGATTCTTCCGCTGGGACCGACGGGGCACGGAAACAGCCCCTACACGGCGGTCTCATCCTTTGCGGGCAATACGCTGCTCATCGCCCTCGACCTCTTGGAGGAACAGGGTTTTCTCCCCTCCGGAGCTTCGCAGTACCACCCCGTTTTTCCCGAGGGACGGATCGAATACGATGAGGTGATCCCCTGGAAGGAGGAGCTCCTCCGCTCGGCGGCGGAGAACTTTCTCTCTCACGCCGATGCTTCGGATGCGAAGGAGAGGCCGAACGGCGCCGATTTCGCGGAGTTCTGCAGGACCGAGTCGTTTTGGCTGGACGACTACGCCCTCTTTACCGCGGCAAAACGGCACTTCGATGCACAGGCGACACGGGAGGGTGTGGAGAACTCCCTGTGGAACAGCTACTGGCCGAAGGAGCTTGCTCACCGCGAGGAAAAAGGGCTCGAGCAGTGGGCGGAGTACTTCCATGAGGAGATACATCGAGAGAAGGTGCTACAGTACATCTTTCACCGCCAGTGGTGCGATCTGAAGGCCTACGCCAACGGCAAGGGCATACGCATATTCGGCGACATACCCATTTTCGTCGCCTTCGACAGCGCGGATGTCTGGGCCCGACCCGATCTCTTTCTCCTCGACAATGGATTGAAGCCGGAGGCGGTATCCGGTGTGCCGCCCGACTACTTCAGCAGCACCGGACAGCGCTGGGGCAATCCGCTCTATGCGTGGGAACGTCACCGGGAGGAGCAGTTCTCCTGGTGGATTTCGCGTCTCGAGAAGAGTTTCGACCTCGTGGATATGCTGCGGATAGACCACTTTCGCGGTTTCCAAGCCTACTGGAAGATTCCCGCAGAGGCAAAGACGGCGACGAGGGGGCAATGGGTCGAGGCGCCCGGAGGCGAGTTCTTTCGTACGGTGAAGGACCGGCTGGGCGAGCTGCCCATCGTCGCGGAGAATTTGGGGGTGATTACCCCGGAGGTAGAGCAGCTGCGCCGCGAATTCGATCTTCCCGGGATGCTGGTACTCCACTTTGCCTTCGACCCCGACGGAAAGGGCGGGTTGAAGAGCGATAATCCCTTTCTACCGCACAACCACACGAGAGACGCGGTGGCCTACACGGGAACCCACGACAACAACACCAGCCTCGGCTGGTACAGGATGCTCAGCGGCGAGGAGCGGGATCTGGTCCGCAGATATCTCGGCCGGCCCGACGATGCGGTCGTCTGGGAGCTCATTCGCGAGGTGTACCGATCGGTGGCACGTTATGCCGTGGTTCCGCTGCAGGACGTCCTCGAACTCGGCGAGGAAGCGAGGATGAACGTTCCCTCTACCGTAGGGGCGAACTGGTCGTGGCGGGTGCAGCAGGAGCAGTTGGATTTCACCGTGGCCGGTAGGCTGCGGGAATACGCACGTCTCTACGGCCGCGCTGAGTAGGGACCCTTACCACTCCTTCGGGAATGCTCGGTGTGCCGAATCGCACGTACTTGAACGGATGGATGTCGAGAGGATTGGGGAACCATCCCTCTATGAACTCGAGATCGATCACGTTGAAGGCCGGTGAGTGCTTGATCGGCATGATCACCGCACCCGAGAGGAGAATCTTCTCCGCCTCCGACATCGTCTTGTAGCGTTCTTCTCCCTTTTGGGTAAGCGACTCCTCAATGAGCTCGTCGTACTCGGGCTGTGAGTACTCCGATATGTTGAGGTTGCTGTCGGCGGTCCACATGTTGAGGAAGGTGAGGGGGTCTGCAAAGTCACCGATCCAGGTGAGGGTCCCGATGGTAAAGGGCTCCTCCTTCAGCCGGTCGTAGTAGCTGTGAAAGTCGGACTCCTCCAGGTTTACCGTCACGTCGAGCTTCTTCTCCCATGCCTCTTTCATGGCGCCGGCAATACGGCTCGACTCCTCTCCTCCGGGAATTGCGAGGGTTATCGCAGGAAGCCCCATGCCGCCGGGAAAACCCTCCTCGGCGAGGAGAGACTGGGCGGTCTCCTCGTCCTTTTCGGTTATTCCCTCGATCTCCGGGTAGGAGCCGATCTTCGGAACCAGCGTCGAGCTCGGGATGTACATGTATTCGGATGAACGGATCTCATCCCACGGAAGGAGGAGTGCGAGGGCCCTGCGCACCGCAGGATTGTTGTAGGGCTCCGAGGCTGCCGAGAAGAAGTAGTAGCTCGTGGCAAAGAGGTGATTGACCACGATGGCGTCACGGTCGGCGATCTTGTCGTAATCGACCGGCGCCTCGGTCCAGTGGATCTCCCCCTTGTTGAAGGACTTGGTTACTTCCGCCTCGTCGTCACGGTATATGATCCGCAGAGCGTCCAGTCCCACCTGGGCCGAATCCCAGTAGAGCTCGTTCTTCTTCAGCAGGAGCTCGTCCTTCTTGCTCTCGGCAATAAAGAAGGGTCCGTTGGAGATGTGCTGCTCCGGATTCTCCAGACCGCCCTCCTTCCGCATCTCGGGGTGGAGGGGGCTGAAGCTGTGATGGCAGAGGATCTTGATGAAGTGGCTCGCCGGGTGCTCGAGCTCGAACCTCAGAATCCGCTCTTCTTCGGCATAGATGCCGACCTTCTCGGGATCGGTGATCTCTCCCTTGCGGTACTCTTTCACATTCTTCACTACGTCGAGCAGATCGGCGTATTCGGCATTCTCCTCCGGGTCGATGAGGCTGAGGAGGGTATCGCGCACGTGCGCCGCGCTAATGTAGTCGCCGTTGGAGTAGCGGGCATCGGAGCGAATGAAGAAGCGGTAGACGGTCTCCTCCTCCGAGGTTTCCCAACGTTCCGCGATCCCCGGGGATGGCTGAAGCGTGAAGGGGTTGTAGGTTACCAGGCCTTCGTAGAGGGCGGTGTAGACCTGCGCCTCGGTGGAGGTGAAGGTGTGCAGCGGGTCGAGGTCGAGGGCCTGCGGGGTAATGCAGTAGACGAACTCGTTTCGCTCGTCCGGGCTCTTTTCTGCTGATTCTTGTTCTTCCTGCTCCTCTTTGCCTTCCGCCTCTTCGCCGGCTTCT
>CAYFVU010000069.1:12200-19338 GCA_964346645.1 uncultured Spirochaetaceae bacterium
TCCTGCGAGGGGCCGGAGAAGCTCGTGCAGGCGGCGAAGAAAAAGAGGAGAGAGAGGGCGATGAGGATCAGGTAGCCGATATGTCTATTGTTCATTGTTCTTCTCTCAGTTAGTCAAGGTTCGACCGAATTGCCTTCGGCCGCTAATATCATTGTAAGGGATCGAAGAGCACCGCGTCCACAAACAGCGCAGGAATAGTCCGGGAATATCCGGCACGAATAAGGAGCGGGAATACCGGAAGGCAATGCCCGTGGAACTCCGTTACATCTGGGTGGTCATCCACTCGGAGAACTCACGAAGCTGCTCGGCCGCCTCGGGCATCTCCTCTTCGGTCTGCGCGAGGCGTTCTCGTACGGCCGCCTTGTCGTAGTGGGTTCCCTGCAGGTCCTGCATAAGGCGCTCGACCATCTCGGGCAGGAGGCTGTCGGAGTAGATCTGCAGGTCGACGATCTTTCCTCCCTTCGTATCGAGGTAGACCTCCATCCTTCCCCACTCGAAGCGGTTGACCATGTGATGGGCGAAGTTTGGGGTCTTCCCGAAACGCCAGTCCCAGTCGGCGAGGTTTTCGAAGTAGTCGTTGAGGTGGGGAATCTGCTTGAGCGTCTCGTAGTCGAGGAGCTCGGGCTCGCAGCGTTCACCGTAGGTTGCGAAGAACTCCTCCATTATCGCCTCGGAAAGGTTGTCGTGGTCGATCTTCTCGTTGAACTCGGAGAGGTTGGCCACCCGCGACTTTACGGATTTGATACCCTTCGACTGCAGCTTCTCTTTGTCGGGGGTGAGGTACTTCGGCACCTTTGACAGATCCTCGCGGATGAGGAGGGTACCGTGGTGGAATGCCCTGTCCTGGGCGAGTTTGAAGGCGCTGCCGGATATCTTCTTGTCGTCGACGAGAATGTCGTTGCGGCCCGAGGCGACGGCGGTGACCCCGAAACGGCCGATGGCTGCGGTGATGATGCGGTTGTTGCGATCCTTGTCGTAGGTCTCTTTGCTCGACATGAAGGTGAAGTTGGTGTTGCCGAGGTCCTGAAACACCGCGCCGCCCCCGCTCTGCCTGCGGGCGAGTTTTACCCCGTCCCGTTCCATAGCCTCGAGGTCGCACTCTGCCCAGGGGTTCTGATACCTGCCGATTACGACGGTGTCGGCGTTCCTCCAGAGAAAGAGGATGTGGTGGGAGGGATCCATCTCCCTGAAAATGTAGTCCTCGGTGGCGAGGTTGAACCACGGATTGTGGGTGTCGGAAAGCAACACTCTGATTTTGGCCATCGCATGCTCCTACGCAGTGGATTCACGCATATACTGTAATGAATATAGGGTAGCGTATAATCCGCCGGACTGCAACAGTTTTTCATGACTCCCCTGCTCAACTAAGTTCCCCTCATTTAGCACGAGTATGCGGTCCGCCTCGCGTATCGTGGAGAGGCGGTGAGCAATGACTATGGAGGTCCTCCTCTCCATGAGGCGGTCGATCGCCTCCTGGATGAGGTTCTCGGTCTCGGTGTCGATGCTGCCGGTGGCCTCGTCGAGGATCAGCACCTTCGGATCGTGGGCGACAGCCCTGCTGAAGGCGATGAGCTGCCTCTGGCCCGTAGAGAGGTTGGAGCCCGATTCGTGGAGGACGGTCTCGTAGCCCTTCGGCAGATTGCGAATGAAGCCGTCCGCACGCACCGTCTCTGCGGATCCGCGGACCTTCTCGTCGGAGATACCGGTTCCCAGCCGGATGTTCTCCGCCACGGTGTCGGCAAAGAGGAAGACCTCTTGTTGCACCGGTTGTACGATCCTCCGGAGCTCAGCCAGAGGTACCTCCCGAATGTCCACCCCGTCTATGAGAATGCTCCCCTCGTCTATGTCCCACAGACGGGCGAGCAGGTTGGCGATGGTGGTCTTGCCGGCTCCGGTGTAGCCGACGATGGCAACGGTTTCTCCCGGCTCTATGGTAAAGGAGAGGTTCTTCAGCACGGGCTCGCCGGCTTTGTAGGAGAATGATACGTTGCGGAACTCTATTCGCCCCTCGATTTCTGCGGGCATCGAGGAGGTCCCGGTGTCCTCGATCTTCTGCACGTCGTCGAGCAGGGAGAAGATGCGTTCTCCCCCGGCCATGGCGGACTGGAGGACGGTGAACTTCTCCGCGAAGTCCATGACCGGCTGGTAGAACTTCTGAATGAGGTTGACGAAGGCGATGGTGATGCCGAGGCTTACGGTCGTTTCGAGGACCATCTTGCCGCCGAAGAAGAGGATGACGCCGATAGATATGGACGTGAGGAGGTTTATGAGGGGCCGAAAGACGGCGAAGACCATCATCTCCGAAAGATTGGCATCGAGCAGGTCGTCGTTTCGACGCCGGAATCGGCGGTAGCTCTCCTTCTCGCGGGCGAACATCTGCACCACATCCATACCCGAAATGTGCTCGGAGAGGAAGGCGTTGACCTTTGAAACACCGATGCGGACCAAGCGGTAGGCATTGCGCGCCTTCGTGCGGAAGTAGAGCGTCAGGAGTACGACCGGCGGCAGGCTCAACGTGGTGATGGTCGCCAGCCGTACGTCGAGGAGAAAGAGGGTGACGACGACTCCCGCCATCATAGCAAAGTCGCGGAGGATGGAGGTGGCTACCGAGGTGAAGAATTCGTTGACCGTCTCTACGTCGTTGGTGATGCGGGTTACCAGCGTGCCGACCGGGGTGTTGCCGAGAAAGGCGAGCGACTGTCTCGTCGTGTGGGTGAAGAGGCGGGTACGGATGTCCCGCATGACCCCCTGTCCGGTGTAGGCCATGAGGTAGACCTGGATGAACATGAAGACGAGAGTGATGAGGAGCAGCCCGAAGTAGACCAGGCTCATGCGGCCGACTCCCTCGATGTCGTGCTGCCGGAGCTCGATGCGCTCATCCCTCGACAGCGAGGAGATAAAGGAGTGCTCGGCCACCACGTAGCCGTCCACGACCTCGATGCGTTGGGGATACTCGGAGAGAATTCGGGCGAGTGCCGAATCCTCACGATATGGAGCAATGTAACGGCCGGTCCTGGAGAACAGATCATCCTCTATGAGGCGTGACTTCGTTTCAGCCGGGATCTTCTTGGCCTCGGACGAGGGAAGATAGAGGTAGTCGCCGGCCTCGACGGTCGAGTCGGCGATGCCCGCTCTCTCGATAATGTCTCGCACCTCCTCGGTCTGTGCAAACCGGAAATTGCGCGACATGATGTGGCGGTCGATGGTCCGCTGTATGATCACCGGAGTTGCGAGCTCTCCTACCGTGGCCACAATGAGGGCGAGGAGAGCAAAGATTGCCGGCAGCTTGTAGGGACGGACGAATGAGAGGATCCGGCGCATGATGACGGGGTCGTAGCCCTTGATCACCTTCTCGTTTTCCATCACTTCTCTCCCTTGCTGAACTGCTGCAGCCGGTAGATGTCGCGGTAGAGGCCGTCCTGCCGCACGAGCCTCTCGTGGCTCCCCTCCTGGACGATCCTCCCTCCGTCGAGCACGACGATGTGGTCGGCGTGCTGCAGGGTTGAGACCCTGTGGGCCACGAGGATGTTGGTCTTTCCCCGGCGTGTTTCGAGAAAGCAGCGGAGGATGCGACCCTCCGTCTCCGCATCTACCGAGGCGAGGGCGTCGTCGAAGATGAGGATATCCGGATCGATGAGCATTGCCCTGCTGATGGCCACTCGCTGTTTCTGTCCTCCCGAGAGGGTGAGGCCACGCTCTCCTACTTCGGTTTTCCAGCCCTGCGGGAAGGTTTCCAATTCGCGATCGATGGTCGAGTAAGTCGAGGCCCTTCGTAGCTCTTCGTCGCCGGCCTCCGGCTTGCCGAAGGCGAGGTTCTCCTTGATGGTGGCGGAGAAGAGGAAGGTGTCCTGCGGAACGAAACCCACCGACCTGCGCAGCGATTCGAGGTCGTAGTCGCGCACATCGATGCCGCCTATGTAGACGCTGCCCTCCGGGGGATCTATGAGTCTCGGCAGGAGCCGCACGAGGGTGGTCTTTCCCGAACCGGTTCTGCCGAGTATCCCGAGGGTCTTTCCGGAATCGAGGGAGAGGGAGATGTCGCTGAGTGCAGGCTCAGAGCTGTACTCGTACTTCACGCTGAGCTTGCTGATCTCTATGGAGCTGTCCGGGAGCACGGCTTTTCCGTTCGGTTTGGAGGTGATCTCCGGTTCCTCTCGGAAAATCGCATTGATCCGTTCGAGACTCGCCGCACCCCGCTGCAGCATGTTGACGGTAAAGCCCATCCCCATGACCGGCCATCTGAGCATCGTCAGGTAGCTCATGAAGGCGACGAACTGTCCGGGACTGAATTCGCCGAGAATGACCGCCCTGCCTCCTAAGAGGAGGAGGAAGAGGAGGGAGAGTCCGGAGATGAAGGTGATGACCGGAAAGAAGAGGCCCCAGATACGCACCAGCCGCATGTTCTTGTCTATGTACTCGTCGTTGTAGCCGTGGAACTTTTCCTCGACCCAGGATTCTCGTACGAAGGATTTGACCACCCGAATGCCGGAGAGGGTCTCGCGCACCTGCTCACTCAGTTTCGAGAAGCCCTCCTGTACCTCCTTGAACCTCTGTCCGATGAGCTTACCGCCGAAGAGCACGAGCACGGTGATCAAGGGCAAAGGGATGATGGTAACGGCGGCGAGACCCGGCTGTTGAGCGAAGAGGATCGCGAGGATCGCGACCGAGAGAAAGAAGCCGTCGATGAATGCGACCAGTGCCATGCCCGAGGCCATACGGATGGCACGCATGTCGTTGGTCGCCCTGGCCATGATGTCGCCGGTCTTCATGCTTCGGTAGAAACTCGGCGAGAGGGTGAGGAGGTGGCCGAAGAGGTCCTCGCGCAGGTCGCGTTCGATCCTCCTGCTTGCTCCGTGCAGGAAGAAA
This sequence comes from uncultured Spirochaetaceae bacterium, assembly GCA_964346645.1. Classification (GTDB taxonomy): domain Bacteria; phylum Spirochaetota; class Spirochaetia; order DSM-16054; family Sediminispirochaetaceae; genus CAYFVU01. The sequence continues at coordinate 17,067 of CAYFVU010000069.1, forward strand.
CGCCATCCGAAACGGAACAGCGCTACCGAGGCGGCAATTCCTACCATGAGGATCACCTGCTCCCCTACCTGCGACAGCTCGAAGGATCCTCCGGCGATGATGTCGACGGACTTGCGGATGAGCTGCGGTATGTAGAGCTCCCCCGCGTCGGTCAGCAGGAGGGCGAAGAAGCCGAGGATGTAGAAATGTGCGTAGCGCCTCACATAGGGCAGCAGGGACTTGTACTCTTTCAGCACACGGCGTTCCTTCTTTGGAAGAGTTGCGGTATGATGGTACGAGAATCTCGAACCGTAATTCGCATACACGCATAAAACGGAGAGACCCAGAGTGAATATAATACTTTTCGAGGCAGATTTTTTCAACAACGGAGAGGCTCTTCTCCCGAAGACGGACGAGCGGGCCGAGCACATCCGCCGTATCCTCAAACTCTCTGCCGGCGACCGACTGAAGGCCGGCTTGATCGACGGGCCGACCGGGGAGGTCAGGATAGAGAGTTTCGAGCGCGAGGGAATACGGATCTCCTGGAGGGAGAGGGGCTCGGCCGTGGGACTCTACCCGCTCACCATGATCGTAGGCTACACGCGGCCGATCTCGGCGAAGCGGATCCTCCGCGAGGCGGCGAGCCTGGGAGCGGCACGGATCGTCTGGACCGGCACCGAGACCGGCGAGAAGTCCTACCGCGAGGCGAAGCTCTGGAAGGAGGAGAAGCGCTGGCGACGGCTTCTGATCGACGGCGTGCAGCAGGCCGGTGCTACCGTGCTTCCGGAGCTGCTGCATGCGCGTAGCGTGCGGGATCTCCTGAGCCGGGTCTTGCCTTCGGTCCCGCCTCCCGGCAAACCCGGGGCTGCCTCGGGGAGTATCGGGGCGGCGTCCGAAGGTGACGGGGGGGCGGCCGGCTCGGACGAGCCGGAGCTCCTCCTCCTGGACAACGAGAGCGGCCGGGAGTCTCTTGCGGGTCTCGACCTGACGGGGTGCCGGCAGGTGATCATGGCGGTGGGCTCGGAGCGAGGATGGACCGAAGCGGAACGGGAGCGTTTCTCGGATGCTGGGTTCCGGCCCGTACGGCTCGGCGCCCGCATTCTCCGCACGGAGACCGCCTGCGCCGCCGGTACGGCCGTGGCGCTCTCGCGGATGGGGCTGCTCTGAGCTCCGGCCCCGCTATTCCGGCTCATGCTACCGGGTCGTAGTGTTGTCGCAGCGCTGTGCAGCTACTGGAGAGATCAAATTGACTTAAGAGCTCTCCTGTCGTATGCTTGCTCCGTAGTGTGCATTGCATAGGGAGAGGAGGTGTGTATGGCCCGCTGTACGGTTCCTGCGGCCGATGAGATCCTGGACAAGGAGTACCGCGTACTCGACAAGGGCTTCGTGCGCTTAGTCGACTACATGGGCAGCGATGAGAGGATCGTGCAGGCCGCGCGCGTCTCCTACGGTGCAGGCACCAAGACCTACCGCGAGGACAGGGGGCTCATCGACTACCTCCTGCGCAACGGCCACACCTCCCCGTTCGAACAGGTGGTGCTGACCTTCCATGTGAAGATGCCGATCTTCGTGGCTCGTCAGTGGGTGCGCCACCGCACCGGCAGGCTCAACGAGATATCCGGGCGCTACAGCGTCATGGAGGAGGAGTTCTACGTTCCGTCGGGAGAGGATCTCGCCCTGCAGAGCGGTGACAACAAGCAGGCGAGAAGCGAGGAGAAACTCGACTCAAAGGTGCAGGAGGAGGTCTGCGCCCTCATCGCCGGACAGCAGAACGACATCTACCGCGGTTACGAGCGGCTCCTGAACCTCGGGCTCGCCCGCGAGATAGCCCGTCTCAACCTGCCCCTCAGCCTCTACACTCAGTGGTACTGGCAGATGGACCTGCACAACCTCTTCCACTTCCTCCATCTGCGCATGCACCCCCACGCGCAGCTGGAGATCCGGAGCTACGCAGAGCGGATATGGGAGATCGTAAAGCTCGTCTGCCCGCTGGCCGCCGAGTCGTTCGAGAACCACGTAATCGAGGGGGAGACTTTCTCCGGCCGGGAGCTCGAAGCTCTCCGCGAGATGGCCGCCGGCGGGGAGTGCTCGTTGACGGGCAAGGAGCGCCGTCGTCTATTCGAGAAGCTCGGCTTGGAGGAGAATCGGTAGGCACTGGGGGCTTCAGGACGAAAGGCTCGGTTGTCCGGCCGCACGGTAAGTAAGCACACGGTAAAGCTCAGTTGTCCGGCCGCACCTGCTCGTCGTACATCTCCTGGAAGAAGCGCTTGTGCTGGGTCTCCTCGCCGGCGAG
>CAYFVU010000070.1:0-10177 GCA_964346645.1 uncultured Spirochaetaceae bacterium
ATAGGGCCTAAGTGGACCCCCTGCTTTCTCTATACCCAATCTTTGAACCATTTTCGATAGAATGAAAAAGAGATGACGAAGCCTTTTTCCAGCGGATGGTTTCGGTGTGGTTTTCATGGATTTCTTCTCTGACTTTCGAAATCTCTTCGGTGAGCCTGCGCTCGAACTTCTCCTCCACCAGGCTTATAACAGAGTCGTGGGCATGGCTTGAGGAGTTGTTCATCAGCTCGACCAAATCGTTCGCCGCCTCCTCTCCGAGAGTTTCTCGGAGACTTTTCGGAATAGAAAAATGATGCGTATAGACTTCCCTCTTGGTGTTTTCAGGGAATTTTAGTTTATTTTGAATAATAAATCCGGAGGTGCGCTTGAGCGTCCCAGATAAAAAAGGATATCGAAATCCTGAAGAATGCGTTATCCTGAGAGAGATGAAAGCGGTTGTGTTCGACAAAGTGGTTTCCCACGTGAAGCCGCTTTCAGGAACACGGCAAGGAGAGTAGATGGATAGTAAAAAAAGAAAACTGCGGATGGGCATGGTCGGTGGAGGACCCGATGCGCTCATCGGAAAGGTGCACCGCATCGCTGCCACCATGGATCATGGCGTAGAGCTGGTCGCCGGGAGTTTTTCCCGGGATTACGAGAAGACTCGTATAATGGGGAACGAGCTATCGCTCGATCCGGACCGCTGCTACAAAAGCTATGAGGAGATGGCCGAAAAGGAGGCGAAGATCCCCGCCGACCGCAGAATGGACTTTGTCACGGTGGTGACCCCGAACAACAGTCACTACCCCGTATCAAGATGTTTTTTAGAAGCCGGGTTCCACGTGGTATGCGACAAGCCGATGACCATCTCGGTGGAGGAGGCGGAGGAGCTGGTTGAGCTGGTCGAGAAGAGCGGACTCGTGTACTGCGTCACCTACAACTACACGGGATATCCCCTCGTCCGTCACGCACGCAGCCTCGTGAAAGAGGGGACACTGGGTAATCTGCGCAAGATAATGGTTGAGTACCTCGCAGGCGGACTCGGTGAGGCGGTGGAAAAGCAGGGCAACAAGCAGGCGGCCTGGAGAACGGACCCCCGGCAGGCCGGGCAGGGCGGGACCCTCGGTGACATCGGCACCCACGCATTCAACCTCGTAGAGTATATAACCGGCGACACGGTGGCCGAGCTGTGCGTCGACAAAACCTCATTTGTGGAGGGACGCGTGCTCGACGACGATGCAAATGCGCTCATGCGCATGAGCGGCGGCGGAAAGGGATCGCTGTCGGTGAGCCAAGTTGCCACAGGAGAGGAAAACGCCCTCGCGATACGATTGTACGGTTCGGAGGGCTCGATCCGCTGGCAGCAAGAGTCCCCCATGAGCCTTGATCTCTACCTCAAAGGACAGCCTCGGCAAGTGCTAACCCCAGGGCATCCATACCTCTGCGAGTCCGCGCGTGAGGCGACCCGGGTCCCTCCAGGCTTGCCTGAAGCCTACCTGGAGGCCTTTGCCAATATCTACAGAGGGGTGGAAGAGGCGATCCGAGCCCATGCGGAGGGCTCGCTGATGAGCACTTCGGACTATTCGTTTCCAACGGTGTACGATGGACTGCGAGGCATGCGTTTCGTCGAATCGGCGGTGGCCTCGGCGCAGAGGGCCTCCATTTGGGTAAAGATATAGTAAAGATATAAAGGAGAACTACACGTGCGCGAGGAGGAAAGCGTAGCATGGCCGAGAAGAGACTGAAGGGAAGAACCTACATCGTCACCGGTGGCACGCAGGGGCTCGGACGAGGCATAGCCGAGCACCTGGCCGCGGAAGGCGCCGGCGCTCTCGTGATCTGCGGCAGAAACAGGAAGAACGGGGCACTGGCCCGCAGTGCCGTGGAGGAGGCGGGAAGCAGCTGTCTCTACGTGGAAGCGGACCTCCGGGAGGAGGAGCAGTGCAGGAACGTGGTCCGGCGAGGCGGCGATGAGTTCGGGGCGATCCACGGCCTCGTAAACGCAGCGGGTCTCACCAATTCCGGAACGCTCGAGGAGACAACGGTGGAGTTCTGGGATCTCCTGATGAACGTGAATGCGCGGGCGCCCTTTATCCTCATGCAGGAGACGGTGCGTAACATGCGTGAGCACGGGACGGGAGGGAGCATCGTCAACATGATAAGCGACAACTGCCACGGAGGAGAACCGGACCTGGTGGCCTATTCCGCCTCAAAAGGCGCTCTTGCCACCCTCACCAAGAACCTGGCACACGGGCTCCTCACAGAGCGGATACGGGTAAACGGGGTCTGCCTCGGCTGGACCTACACCCCCGCCGAGCATGAGAAGCAGATGAAGATGGGTCACCCGGAGAACTGGCTTGAGGAGGCGGAGCAGCAGAAGCCCTTCGGACGTCTGCTTAGGCCGTTGGACATGGCGTATCTCACCGCATACCTCCTGAGTGACGAGGCTGAGATGATGACCGGCGCCCTCATAGACTTCGATCAAAAGGTGATCGGGGCCTTCGGCTAGCCCGGGAGGGGAACCGCCTTCCCTTCTGCAACCGACGGGCCGGTCCGCAACTTCTAACGGGAACGGCGACCGTGCTCGCTCAGAAAGAGGGCGGGGAGTTGATCCATATCGCGGTGGTCTTGTTCTCGGAGGCGTTTTTGATCTTGTGGGGCCGGCTGCTGTCGAGGTTTATCGTGTCCCCGGCGTTCAGGATATAGATGTTCTCCTCCAGCTCCACCTCCAGTTTGCCTTCGAGAACGATGCCGCACTCGATTCCCTGGTGGGTAATCAGGGTTCCCGTGTCGGCACCGTGATCGAATTCGGAGTAGAGCACTTCTATCGTTTTATTCTCGAGGTGCGGGGTGAGTAGATAGTACACGATGCCGTTAGCCGTCTTTGCCACCGATCTCTCGTTTTTTCTGATGACTGGGTGCTCGGTGTCTTCGGATGTGTCGAACAGAGTTCCGAGCGGGGTATTGAGAATTCTCGAGATGGTGAGGAGCGTGGTGATGGACGGATTCGCCTTGGAATTTTCAATCTGGCTTAACAAACTCGTGGTGAGACCGCTCATTCTCGATACGTCCTGCAAAGTGAGATTCTTCGATTTCCTGGTCTCCCGTATCTTTTCACCTATGTCTTTCAGCATGATTTCCCGATCTCAATGGTATAGCATCCTCGAAATTTTTGCAACAAAAAATTTAAGCGAAAAAAATTCAACAATATTGAAAATATATCTGTATAAAATTTGACAGCACGAAACAGGCAGGTGTACAATAGAGCCATATCGATGAGAACGAGGAGAAGAAAGATGGCTAAGAAATGGCTGCTTACGGATTATCCGGAAATAATCTTCTAAGACAACGAAGTCGGACGGATGAAGAAGGAGGTGTGGGATTACAGCGATGAAGAGGTAGAGGCTGGACTGAAGGAGTACGGCATCACCTCGGAACCCGAAATCGGAAAGCCGAACACCTATATCCAGACCACGCCGAGGGCGGAGGCAATCGAAAAGAGAAAGAAGAACGATGTCGTGCTCATACCGGTGGGGGGCTCGGAAAACCACGGAATGCACCAGAACACCGGGCTGGACACTTTCATGGTTACGCAGATATGCGAGGGCGTGCGCCGCTATACGGCGAAGCAGGGCCGTGAGGTCAACCTCGCCTTCCCGCCGCTCAACTACGGGGGACATCCCCACCACCACGCAGGTATGCCGGGTACCGTCATGGTGCCGGAAGAGGTTGTGAAGGAGATGATGATTGCGGTGATGCTCGGTCTCTGGGACGACGGGTATCGGAAGATGGTGATCGTAAACAATCACGGCCACCTCTGGATGCTGGTGAGCGCAGTGCAGGAGTTTATGAAACGGTATCAGCTCCCGGCGGTGGTTCAGGTGATGGACTGGCACAGGGCTGTACGCGAGTTCTTCTACGTGACCGGAAGAGACGATTCTCTCGAGACGAATTTCGTCCATGCGGCGGAGGCGGAAACCTCCGTGGCGCAGCTCTTGTTTCCGGGTATGGTCAACATGGAGTACGTAAAGGACGCCTCGGGGGAGGGCTTTCTGCCCGACGGTCACTTCGACCTCTCGGTCGATCCGTTCAGAAGGCCTCACAGGTGGTCCGAGGGAGAGGGACACATCGCGATAGAACGCCATGCCACCCCGGAAGGCGTGGTGGGTTCTCCGAGCAAGGCGAATCCCCACAAGGCCAAGAGGCCCATCCTCGCCATACTGAAGTACATCAGCATGGTAAACGACCACATACTCGATGCGTTCCCCGCGGGTACCGTTCCCCCGGTGGAGAAGGTGACCCTGCGCACCGCCAAGGAGATGGAGCCCTACCTCAGGGAGCCGCTCTCCGAGGGATGGAAATCCGTGCACGAGCTGCCGAAAATCGGCATGTTCAGCAAGCAGTAGGAGCCTCTTGAATGTGTACGGCATGCAGGCCGAGCACTTTTTGAGAATAAAACGATAAGGAGAAGACGATGAAGTCAAAAACAGCATTTCTGTATGGTCCGGAAGACCTCAGGGTAGAGGAAGTGGAAGTCCCGAAGCTCGAGCCGAACCAGGTCCTCATTAAAACGGGTGCGTGCGGCATATGCGGATCGGACGTAGAGTGCTACGAGGGCAAGAGCGGCGAGGGACGCTACGATCTCGGTCCCTACACCCCCGGACACGAGTGGGGAGGGAGAATCGTCGATGTGGGAAGCGGAGTGAAGAGCGGTCTCGAGGTCGACGACAAGGTCACCGGAGACTGCGTCATGGCCTGCGGGGTCTGCCGCAACTGCAAAGACGGCCTGATGCCCTCGGCCTGTCTCAATTTCCGCGAGATAGGATTCAGGCCCGACTCTCCGGGAGGCATGGGCGAGTACATGGTAGTCGAGGAGCAGTACGTGCACAAGATTCCCGATGAGTGGAGCTACGCCGACGGCGCGTGGGTGGAGACCTTTTCCATAGGCTACTTCGGAATCTGGGGCAACAACGGCTACATAGATGCCACCGACACCGCCATTGTTCTGGGAGCGGGGCCGGTGGGTCTTTCGGCGGCAATGGTGGCAAAGACGAGCGGTGCCCTCACCCTCGTGGCGGATCCCATAGAGAGCCGGCGGGAGCGCGCCCTGAGCTACGGAGCCGATCACGTGGTGGATCCATCGGCGGGGGATTTCGCCCAAAAGGTGATGGACCTCACCGGCGACCAGGGCTGCTCGGTCTGCGTCGAGGCGTCGGGAAACGACAATGCCATCGCCTCCCTCTTCGACATTTCCTCGCACAGCGCGCGTGTGCGGCTCATCGGACACTCGATTGGGCGCAAGGTGCCCACCGAAATAGGAAAGACCATCTGGAAGACCCTTTCGATCACCGGCTCGGGAGGCACGAAGAACTTCGGGCAGAGGACCATCCGCTTCATGAACAGGATCAAGGACAGGTACGATTTCGAAGGGCTCAACACGCACTACTTTCCGTTCGATAAACTGTACGAGGCCTTCGACGTGGCGATTCACAACAAGGAGGAGGCGCTGAAGGTAATGCTGACCTTCGAGTAAGAGCATTCGAGTAAGGAGGAAACGATATGGACAAAGCGAAGCTGGGCATCATCGGTCTGGGAAGGCTCGGCCGGGAGCACGCGCGGAACATCTACTACAACATTCCCGGGGCGGAACTCACCGCGATCTGCAGCCTCGTTCCCGAGGAGCTGGAGATGGTCGAGAAGGAAACCTCGCCCGCAATGGTGACCGATTCATTCGAGGAGCTCATAGGAAACGAGGGACTCGACGGGATCGTCGTTGCTACGAACTCCCAGACCCATGCGGAGATGATCTGCAGCGCCGCGGATGCGGGGGTAAAGAACGTGTTTACCGAGAAACCGCTGGCGATGAGCTTCGAGGAGATCGACCGCATCAAGAAGTCTGTAAAGGCGAACCCAGGCATGAAGCTGCAGGTTGGCTACAATCACCGTTTCGATGCGGATATGCAGACGATCAAGGAGAGGATCGACAGCGGCTACGTGGGAAACATCGTACTCATACGCCTGGCATCCCGTGATCAGTTGTGGAACGAAGACGACCTGGTGAGGTTCGCCCCGAGCAGCGGAGGCTTCGTCGCGGACATGATGACCCACGACTACGATATGGCCAGATGGCTGACCGGTTCCGAGGCGGAGACGATATTCGGTCTCGGCGGTGTCTATGCCTACGAAGGGCTCAGAGAGGTGGGCGACATCGACAATGCGGTGCTCCTGATGCGCTTCAAGAACGGTATAATGGTGCAGATAGAGGGCAGCCGCAACAGTGCCGTGGGCTACCACGCCCCCATGGAGGTCTTCGGCAGCAAGGGCTCGATTCGCGCCGGCGATCACGCATACCGGAACAGGATCACCTGGATGGACCAAGAGTGGGGGGCCCACCGCGACTATACCCAGTGGTTCTTCGAGTACTGGGAGCCGACCTACCTCGCCGAGCTGCAGGACTTCGTCGATGCCGTAGTGCAGGACCGTCAGCCGCTCGTCGGTCTCGAGGACGGGATCAAGGCGATGGAGTGGGCGTTTACCGCCGCGGAGGCAGTGGAAAAAGGCAAGATCGTCACGCTGTGATTACCCGAGCGGGAATGCGCTACTTCGCGGCGATCGCCTCACGTGCCTTCTCGGCTATGCGGGCGGTCGTCAACCCGTACCGCTCCTGCAGGTACTCCTGGGTTCCCACCTCGCCGAACTCGTCCTCTATGCCGATTCGTTTCACCACGGTGGGGCAGGTCTCGGAGAGGAACTCCGTCACCGCGCCGCCGAGCCCGCCGGCTATCTGTCCGTTTTCGCAGGTGACCACCGCACCGGTCTTCTTCGCGTAGGATAGCACGAGCTCTTCGTCGAGCGGTTTGACGGTGTGCATGTCGATTACCGCAGCCTCAATCCCCTCACTCTCCAGAGTTTTGGCCGCTTCTAATGCCTCGGCGAGCATGACCATGCCGGTTGCAAGTATTGTCACGGCGTTACCGTCCCGGTTGACGATTCCTCTCCCGATTTCGAACTCTTGCTCGGGGGGGTAGATGTTCTGCGCTCCCTTGCGGTGGAGCCTCATGTACACGCAGCCTTCGTGCTCGCAGGCCAGTTTGGTGAGTGCGTGCACCGACACGGTGTCCGCCGGTTCCATGACCACCAGCTTCGGTATAACCCGCATGAGGGTGATGTCGCAGAACGGCATGTGGGTGCCGCCGTTGTACTTGGCAGTCACCCCGGGGTCCGTCCCGACGAGCTTGACGTTCTGCCCGGCGTAATTTGCCGACAAGAAGAACTGGTCGAAGGTACGTCTCGAGGCAAAACAGGCGAAGGTGTTGGCGAAAGGAATGAATCCCTGGGATGAGAGCCCGGAGGCCACTCCCACCATGTTCGCTTCCGCCACGCCCGCATTGATGATCCTGTCGGAAAAGCGCTCCTTGAATACCTTGGTGCCGCTGGCGGACATGAGGTCCGCCTCGAGAACCAGTACCCGCTCGTCTTTTTCCGCCAGATCGATGAGAGTGTCTGCATAGACCGCCCTCATGTCCTTGTATGAATGTAGATCCTTCATTTCCCTTGCTCCTTGTGTGTGCGGCTTGCCGCCGCGCATGCTACTCCGCATCGAGCTCTGCGATCGCTTCCTGCGCCTGTTCGTAGGTGAAGTGCATGTTGTGCGAGCTCGCCTTTCCCTCACCCAGCGAAAAACCCTTTGCCTTGATGGTGTCGCAGATGATGACCGACGGCCGGTCCTGTATTTTCTGTGCCCGCTTCACCGCATCGTACAGCTGGGTCATGTCGTGCCCGTTGACCCTCTGCACATGCCATCCAAAGCCGTGCCACTTGGTGTTCACGTCGTCTATTCCCATGATGTCTACGGTCGTACCGTCGATCTGGAGCTTGTTGTAGTCGTGAAAGGTGATGAGTTTTCCAAGCTGGTAGTGATTTGCGAACATCGCCGCCTCCCACACCTGTCCTTCCTGGCTCTCTCCGTCTCCGACAACGAGGTAGGTGAACGCCGGGATGTGCTTCATCCTGTCGGCAAGAGCTATGCCGGCGGCTGCCGAGGTCCCTTGGCCGAGCGACCCGGTGGTGAAGTCTATACCCGGCGTCCGGTTCATGTCACAGTGACTCGGCAGGTTGGTGCCTCCCTGGTTCAGAGTGTGGAGCCATTTTTTCGGAAAAAAACCCAGGTCAGCAAGGATGGCGTACAGTGCTGGACCGGCGTGACCCTTCGAGAGCACCAGCTTGTCCCGGTCCTCCCTCCTCGGGTCGCTGGGATCAATGTTGTTCATGACCTCGTAGTACAGGAGGACCAGGATCTCGACGACCGACAGAGCCCCTCCTATGTGGCCTACTCCCAGATATCCGATCTCGTCGATAGTGAGCTTGCGAATCTCCTTTGCCTTGAGGGTGAGCCTGTCGATTTCTTGAGGATCCATCATGCACCTCCATAATATCTCGTAAGATGACCTCATTTTAACATTTAGCAGAAGAACAGTCAAACATATTATCAGACATTCAGTTGTTTTTGTTGACACTGACGCGCAATGCTTCTATACTCCACACAGAACGGTCAAGGATCCCAATGGAAAAGATACGTCGGAAGACCATAGTACAGCAGGTCATGGATCACATGAAGCAGCTCATTGCCGAGGGGGTCTACACTGCCGGGGACAAGATACCGACGGAGCAGGAACTGTCGAAACAGCTCGGAGTGGGAAGGTCTTCGATCAGGGAAGCGATCAAGATTTTCAACCATCTGGGCGTGATGGAGTCGAAATCGGCTCTCGGTACCTTCGTGTGCGAGAGATCGAACATCTCGAAGGAAGCCCTCACGTGGGCCCTTCTCCTCGGCAACGATGAGATCGATGAGGTAATAGAGCTCCGTGGCGCCATAGAGTTGTGGAGCTTCACTCGCCTGACCATGATGAACGGATCGAATCCGGAAGAGGCGAAACCGCACGTAGAGCTCCTCGCACAAGAGCTCGAGAGGATGAAATCATGCATCGAAAACGGAGAGAAAGAACGTCTCATAGAGGCGGACTACGATTTCCACTCTCACGTGATACGAAGCAGCAACAATCCCCTCTTCGTGGAAATGTACGGCATTCTCAGGTCCTTCATGATCCACGAGATCGAGAAGACCCAGGGCAGGTACGCGGTATCCGAGCGTATCCTCGAAGAACACCGGCAGCTCCTGCAGGCCGTCGAATCCGGTGATGCCTCGAAGGCCGAAGGCGCCTACATCAAGCACATCAACAACATCAAGAACCTCGCAAAGACATAGAAAGCGCACTCTCTAACGCTCTGCACAAAGGTCTTCCTCGAGCTCGGTCCCCGTCTATCAGCACGAGGGTCCCTTTATTCATCCGATCGATTATCTCCCGGTAGGCCATAGTCACCTCCACGTAGATAAGGACTCATGAACCCCCCTTTGTATCTATCACCTCCTGCTCGACTCCACGTTGGTGGCAGCGGATGAGTTCGGCCAGCTCGTCGAAGCGGCCGGGTTTTACCTGGGCGAGCCGCGACAGGCTCCCTTCGGAGAGGGGGTAGCCGTAGGGAAGGTAACAGCGGTAGGTTGCTGCATCCATGTGCCAGGCTTCGAGCCGACCCTCGATCAGTTTCTCCGCCTCTTGCAAAATGAGCAGCCCGTCGGGGTCGAGGTCGCCGAAGTAGTGCAGCTCGGTGCCGGACTCCTTGAGAAGCCGCATCAGCGAGACGGCGGCGGAGTTGAGGTGTCCCCCTCCGTAGAGGAGGAGGGAGAAGCCGCAGGCTTCGAGGGGCAGGGTCATGAAGGTCTCCTTGTTCTCCACGATCAGGATAGGAGCCTCGGTGGAGACCAGGGCGAGCCGGTCAAGGGCCTCGGGAGAGAAGAAGAGGGCTTCCCCCCGCAGCTTCCAGCTCTGTCCGTCCGCGAGCACGAGCTCAGCCGTGCCCCGCAGTCCCGCCTGTGGATAGTTTCTCGTTAGGCCGAAACGCCTCGAGAGCTTCTCGCCGGCGGCCGCCAGAGCGAGCCTGTCCGCCTCGGGTAGCAGAGACTCTAACCGCTTCGAGTCCCCGTAGAGGCGGATGCTGAGGGCCCGCAGGGGCAGCGTGCTCAGCAGCTCGGCGTCGGTCTCCAGCAGCCGCAGGAGATCGGCGAGCCTATCGGGTTCTCCGCAGGGGGTCGGTATATGCGCTTCGATTCGCCCCTGCAGGTGTTCGAGAAGATTCGGGA
>CAYFVU010000070.1:10277-19254 GCA_964346645.1 uncultured Spirochaetaceae bacterium
TGCCGGGCCCACTTGATGGAGATAACTCCCCTCTCCTCGAGCTCCTCGGCCGCCGAGAGGAAGGCCTCCTTCTCCTGCGGGTCCGTCTCGATACGGGGAAAGAAGCGTTCCCAGCCGCCCTTGCGCAGCTTGCGGCCTCCCCGCACCTGGGCCGAGCCGGGGTAGTCCTCCAAGAATCGTTCGATTATCGCCCTCTCCATGCCGTTCATCGCGGTACCGTTTCTGTGGAACGAAAATCCTCGAGAGGTTTATCTTGGGTAAATTCCCGTGCATAGGCCCGGTAGCTCTGGCGGAAGACGAGGTTTATCTGATCCGAGTAGGGGGCAATCGTCTCTATCTTCTCGGTGGGAACGGCGGTGAGCACCTGCATCCCGAGGCGCCGGAAGAAGGTGAGGGCCGTGCCGATGCGGGTGTCGTCCATCTTGTTGAAGGCCTCGTCGAAGAGGGCGAGGCGTATGGCCCCCTCCTCCTCCTTGAAGAAGCGGAAGAAGCTCGCCCCCAGGGCGACGTAGTAGGGAGTCTGGGCCTCTCCTCCGGACTTCTCCTTGAGCACCCGCGAGAGGCTCGATTCCCGGGGCTTTCCCGTCTCCCCGTCGATGTTGTGCATGTGGCGGATCCGAATGTCGTAGGTAAAGTAGGTGCGATAGTCGCAGATCTCCCGCACCCTGGGGGAGTCGAGCTCGTTGTCGAGGATCTCCTGGAAGAGTTTCTCGATGCTCCTGCGCTCCTCCTCCGAGGAGAGGCTCTCGAAGAGGGTGTCCTTGTACTCCTCCACCTTCATGGCGGTCTGGAAGACATCGAGGATCTGACGCTTCTCGGGGCGCTCCTTTATGGAGAAGCTGTACCGGTCCTCGCCAAAGGATATCTCCTTGAGCGTATGGTTGATTTCGGTAAAGCTCTCCTTTGCATCGTTGATGTACTCGTTCATCCGGGCGACGAAGTGCTCCTTGAACTGTCGCTCGGCCTCACGCCTCGCCCGGGCTATCTTCTCCCGGTAGGCGGGCAGCTCGGTGTCCCGGTAGCGCAGCAGGAGGTCTATGTAGGGCTTCGAGCCCTCTGCCACCTCGTCGAGCATGATCCTGTAGTCCCGGTTGAAGGCGGCCTTCCGCCCCAGCAGCTCTTCGTCGGCCCTCTTGAGGCGGGTCTCGAGCCCCTTGCGGGCGTTCTCGTAGTTAGCCAGTACCTTTTTCAGCTCCTCGAGGGAGGCCTCTTCTCCTCCCCGCACACGCTCGGCGAAGTAGGTATCGAACTCCTCCTTTCGGTGTCTGCGCTCCCTCAGGAAGGCCTCTAAGAGCGACTGTGCCTCGCCCCCCGCCGCCTCGAGGCGGGCGGCCTCGGACTCCCGCCTCGATATGGAGCCGCGCAGCTCGCCCACCTTCTCGTCGGCTATAGCTCGCTCGTTGCGCAGCTTTGCCAGCTCATCTTCGGCCGCCGCGATTCTCCCCCGAAGCTGCTCGATCTCCGAGACGTCGATCTCCTCGATCTGCCGCTGCACCTCGGAGGTGTGGGCCGCGTACTGCCGCTCGAGCTCCCTCGATCCGGCAAAGTCCTTTACCTGATGCAGCCGGCCGAATACATCGGTGAGCATGCGCCTTCGCTCGATCGCGGCTGCAAGCTGCGTGCTCGTCTGCGTGTACTCCGCCTCGATGCGGCGAAGCTCCTCCTCTACCGCCTCGAGACGCCTGCGGCGCGCCTCGGCGCCGATATACCAGCGGGAGTAGAGCTCTGGGGCGATGCGAAATACCGTGTGGCCGCCGTAGTACCATGCATCCCGGGAGACGGCCCGATCGAAGTCGGTGAGATTGTCGGTAGTGCTGCGGATGATGTCGCCGGTGAGATGAGCGCTGTAGCGTAGTGCCAGGGGATTCTCCGACTCCACTACCTCCGCGAGAGAGCCCGCGGCCACCTCGGCATCCCGCATCCGCGAGAGGAGGGGCAGGCCCACACCCGCGACCTCCGGATCCTGCCTGCGATACAGCGCAAAGGCCGCCTCGAAGTTCGTCTCCTCGACGAGCAGGTCGAATCTCCGGTCGCCGAGCAGCCCTTCGGCCACCTCCTGCCACTGCGGGTCGGCCATCTCGAGCAGCTCTGCAAAGATCCACACCTCTATGCCGGCATTCTCGAGCTCCATCTTCAGTCTCTGCACCGCCTCGGGATAGCGCAGCTTCCCCGCCTCGAGCTCCTCCCGCTCGGCCTGCAGGTTCGCCTGCTGCGAAAGGAGCTCCTTCTTACGCATACCGAGCTCGTTTACCCGTGCCGCTACCGCATCGAGCTCTTCGGAGAGGGCTCCTATCTCCTCCTCGATCTCCTCACCGAGCTCGCGCCCGAGCGCCTCGGCGCTCTCCCTCCGAACCGTCTCGTAGCGGTCGGCCTGCCTTCGGTACTCCTCGCCTCGCCGTTCGAGCTCCTCTCTCTTGTGCTCGAGGGATTCGAGGAGCCGCTGCGTATCGTTGGCCGCGAGGGCCGCCTTCAGCTCGTCCCGCAGCTGATCGTAACGGCTGCGCCGCTCCTCCATCTCTTCTATGCGCCGGCGCAGCGTCTCGAGCTCGCTTCGGGCCTTCTTTAGAGCGGCCCCGTTTATCTCCTCCTCGCGCCTTCTGGAGAGGAGCTGTGCCTTCAGGCGAAGGTAGTCCTGGCTCTCGATCTGTTTTCTGATGGTATCCGTCTCGACCTGCTTGCCCTCGATATCCTCTAGAGCCGCGATCTTCCGCTCCATCAGCGTCGCCTCATCCTCGGCCTCCCGGTAGTTGTTCAGGTTCTCCCGCATTGCCGAGACGTCGACGCTGCGCTCCTCGAGGATGTAGTCGCAGACGAACTGATCGACCGAGGTGAGGGGGGTAAAGGAGACGGAGCGCAAAAGTGCCTCGAGGTAGGGGTTGAAGCTCACGTTGCGCCGGTGCACTTTCAGGAGCATCGTCAGGTGATTGTGGTACTCCTTCTTCGTGGCGCAGAGGAGGGCCCCCATATCCTGCAGGGATTGACGAAACTTCTTTACCGGAAGATACCGCTCGCTGTTGTTCAGCACCACATCCTCGAGGCGGTGGTTCTCGAGAATCCACTGCTGTTCCTTCACGTCCCCGTCGGTAAAGGCTTCTACGGCCACTCCCGCGCAGAAGATGCGCTCGGGGGATGAAAATTCGAGGACGATATGGCTTATGCTGTCTCCCCGGGCGTATTCGGCCCCCTCCATGCCCATCTTGCACCTCGCATAGCTCTCGAGGCTCCGGGCGCTCTGACGGGAGGAGGCGGCGGAGGAGTTGAAGCGTATCTTCCGAATATCGGCCACCAGGGCGTATTGAAGGGCGTCGATGATGGTGGATTTCCCGCTGCCGTTGTCGCCTGCGAGGAGGCTAATCTGGCGAAAGCGCAGGGTCTCGTCCCGGAAGTAGTGCCAGTTTACCATTCGCATCCTGCTGAGCATCAACATCATTCGCTCTCCTCGTCGTGATCGTACTCGGATTCCGACCCGGTCTCGGACCCGGATATGGCGGCAAAGAGCTCCTCTACGTCCCGTCCATCTATGACGAAGGGAATGCTCGGATAGAGGACGAGGAGGCTTCCGGGGTCCTCCGCCTCTCCGTGTATCTGAATGAACTTGAGCGCCTGCAGGCGACGGAGCATCCGAACGAAGCGCGACTTCGCTATGGGGCGCCCCGTCTGTACCTTGAAGCGGTCCTGAAACTCCACCTGCTGCACCGTCACTTCGCTTCGCAGACTCAGCTCGTTGCGTTTCTCGTTGTACAAGAGCAGGAGTACGAGCAGGCCGAGGGTCTCCTCGAGGTTGAGGTTGCTCCGCCCTCCCGGCTCCCCGCGAAAGGTTATGACGCCCAAGCCTTCGTCCTTGAGCACCGAAAGGCCTACGAAGGAGAACCACTCCTCGAGGGCCGGGAAGTTGCGCAGGGCGAAGCTGTAGAGCTGTGCATCACCCTCCTTCTCCCGTACGAGAAATACTTCGCTCAGAAGCTTCCGCACCACTTCGGCGAAGGTCTCGTGGTCGCCGGCGCTCATTCTCAATACCTTATCGAGGCTCATCGCCTTCCCTCCGTTCGATGTAGTAGTGGTTTCGAAAATGAAACCCCTGAACCGTTATGTTCCCCTCCTCCCAGACTACCTCGAAGGGAAAGTGCGCCCGCCCCGCCTCGGCGTATCCTGCGGCATAGATGAGCTTGATAAAGCCGTCGAGGTCGCGGGCTATCTCCTCCGACCTCAGTGCACCTGGAGTTCCCGCGTGAGGGTCGTCGTCTTTTGACCGGCTGCGAACCTTACGAAGGAAGGCGGCGACTTTTCTCGGGTTCAGCTGGCCGGTAATCTTCAGCTCCATCTCGCGCTGTCGGTAGCGCAGATTCTCATCGTCCTCGGGAAGGCTCATGGCCGCGGGTAGGGCGTTCCGGCTTCGTTTGGGCCTGCTGTAGAGGGATTCGGGTCCGAGAAAACGTGCCGGGTGGAGCTTGACCGGCAGCTCTTCGGTCCGTATGTCATTTCGGGCAAGGGCCCACACGATGTCGCGGAGTTTTCCCTGTAGAGTCGCATCGCTGTAGAGCTTCGTCTTGATCTTCTGGGTGGAGATTCTCGAATAGCGCCGGTTCTTGTCGTCTATCTCGTCGAGTATGGGGTCGATCCCCCGAAGGCTGTCGCGGATCTCCCTCAGCATCTCGACCATGAGGCTGCGCGCCTGCTCGGTGGAGGTCCGCTTTACCACCGCCATGCGCTCGGCGTTTGCCGAGAGCCACTGCTCATCGTTGAGGAAACCTCCGACCGCGCGGTTTATAAGCGGACGGTACTTCGAGAGGTTGTCGGAGGTTTTGAGGCGGTTGTAGGCACGGTCGACCACCTCGTGCATGTAGAGGTCGTAGTGGACGTGGAGGATCTCGTGCACCTCCGCCTCCTCGTCGTAGAGGTTCTGCAGATAGGTCCGGATGTTCTGGCTGAGGACCTTCAGCGACTCTATGAGGCGGCGCACGTGGGAGTGGGCGCTCAGCAGGTTGTAGTGGCCGTTCTCCTTCGCCGCCCTGCCGGTCAAGAGGGAATAGACCGCCACGATGTGGCTCTCGTACTCCTCGGAGACTCCCATCGAGGTGGTGTAGAGGGCCTCGAAGTAGGGCTTGGCCCAGCTGTTCATCGTTACCAGTTGGCTGAAGTCCTCGAGTACCTCGTTTCCTAGCCAGCCGTAGGTGGTCAGCCGTCGAAGAAAATAGTTTGCCAGGTCGCGCGGATTTCGAGAGCCCTTCTCCGGGCCGAGGGGCTTCTCCCGGGCGGTCTGCTCGCTCTCTTCCTCCTCATCCTCGCTGCTATCCTCGAAGCCGGAGTCCGCCGACTCCTGGGTTCCGTGCTTCTCCTCCTCCTCGAGCTCGGTTTTGACCTCGTGGGAGCGAAAGTACTCCTCGTATTCGCGCACGACCTGTACCCGCTCTATGCTTCCCTGATACTCGAGAAAGAGACGGTAGTAGATGAGCAGGAGCGATGCGTAGTGCTCCTTCAGCGGCGAGGCGAGGGGGGCAAAGAAGTTCTCCGGAAGGGTTTTGAACAGGGCCATATTACCTTATACTATGTGTGGAGTCGCCCATCTGCTTCATTTGAAAAAGGCGAAGAGGATGCCGATCAGCGCCCCTATCTGCCCGACCCAGAAGAGAAACATCCAGCGGATGGTTTCTGTGTGGGTTTCATGGATTTCTTCTCTGACCTTCGAAATCTCTTCGGTGAGCCTGCGCTCGAACTTCTCCTCTACCAGGCTGGTAAGCGAGTCGTGGGCATGGCTTGAGGAGTTGTTCATCAGCTCGACCAAATCGTTCGACGCCTCCTCTCCGAGAGTTTCTCGAAGGCTTCTAGGAATAGAAATAATCATGGGCATCTCTCCTTTGCCTATTCCTAGTGGCTTGTATTATACGCTGCTTTGGAGCGGGAATCAAGAAAAGCGGGAGGCCGCCAGCAATTCTTAGAATTACTGGAAAGGTCGAGTTTGATGTTCTTGTATTTAAAAAAGCTTCTTTTTCCTGTACTGTGGGACAATGGCTTCCGAGAATGACGCATACAAGAGACCGTCAAGAAAGCGCTTGAAGGGCTTTCTCGGAAAACCGGTGTTTAAAGCTGCCGAGGCTCTTTTGGAGAGCGAATCCGCCTTTCACATCGACGAGAGGATCCATAAAGAAGCTCCGAAGGTCTACACGGAGCTCTCCGGCTGGATAGAGGATGTAAATAGAAAGAGACGGAACGTCGAGGTAGAGATTGCGGGCGACGGGACCGTTGTCGATGCCTCGTGCAGCTGCAAAGCGGCTGCGCCTTGTAAGCATATCGGAGCGGTACTCCTTGTTCATGCGGATGAGGAGTATCAAAAAGATTCGGAGGTGAAATCTGCCAAGAGCAGGGCCAAAGAAACACCGGCGACTATTGGCCCCTCGACCGAAGACGCACTCCTCGAGGAGAGTTCTGAAGAGAGCTCATCCTTAGATTTTCTCGAAGAATACAGCCTTCACTCCGACTATGAGCTTCGACTCGATTTCGTTCCAATGGAGGTGGAAGGGGCGAAGGTAATATTCGGACCTGTGTTCCGATTCTCCTCTCCCTCCCCCGCATCGAAGGCATACCGGGATGTAATTGTATCGGAGGGCTCAGAAGACAGCGTGTACGATTTTCGCTCCGATGCGGCTCGTTCGGTGTGGACGGATGTCGAATTGTCGGAGGAAGAGGCGGAGCTGCTCGCGAAGAGCCGATTCGATATCGAGGATATCAACAGAGTGCGGGAGCTCGTGCAGCGACGCGGGACTCACCCTCGGCCGGTGATACGTATAGACTTTCCCTTTCACACCTACACGCTGAGGGAAGAGAGGGCCGTCCCGAGAGTCGACATAACCGAGTACAAGGAGGGAATCTCCCTCAAACTCGCCTTCATCATCGAAAATACTCCCGAGCCTTTCGACCTCGAAGACGGCTTCTATCGGAGAGGAGTGGAGAGCACACTCTCCCTGGTATATGTGCCGGAGAGCTACCGCCGTTCTTGCTGGGAGGAGCTTCGTCGGAGGCTCGGCTCGCAGGTCGTGCGGGAGGAGCCCTCGGGGACACGCTACCACTTTACCGTAAAAATCTCGGCCTCGGATTTCATTTTGGACAATGCGGCCGAGTTCATAGAGAAGGGCTGGGAGATCCGTACACGGGGAGCTCGACTTCGCTCATATCGGGCGAAAGATTTCAGCGTGCGTACCTATCTCTCCCGGAATAATTGGCTCGAGGTCGAGGTGGGGGAGATGGACGACGGGGGGTTCGAGCCATTCGATTTTAGTCCCTCCGAGCTCGAGAGCGGCATCCTCTCTCGAGGGGAGGAGTTTATCTATGTCGACAGGAAGGTTCTGGAGAAACTGCGGCGACTGCGTCTGTTCGGGACGGAGGGGCGGGGGAGGTTCACGATCTCGCCCTACAACAGCTGCTTCTGGAGGGAGTTCTCCTCATCTCTCTATTACGGCGAGCAGGAGAAGAGCGCGGAAGGAAGCGAGGCGAAGCGGCATCTCGAGCTCTTGAGAGACGCGCTATCTCAGCTGGAGGACTTTTCCTCCCTCGGCGAGGAGAGGAGCGCGGTGGAACCGGAGGGGTTTCAGGGAAGTCTGCGAGACTATCAGAAGACCGGATTGGCGTGGCTGCTCTTTTTAAGAGACCGGCGGCTTGCCGGCTGTCTTGCCGACGACATGGGCTTGGGAAAGACGGTGCAGACCCTCGCCCTCCTGCAGCATAGCAAGAACGAAGGACCGAACGGTAGGGCTCTCATCGTCGCTCCGGTCAGCACCCTACCGAACTGGCACAGTGAGATCGAGCAGTTTACCCCGGGGCTCTCGGTCTACCGTTACCACGGGCAAGAGCGTGATGCCGATAAGCTGGATGTGCACGACATCGTCCTGACGAGCTACGCCACCCTGCGAAACGACATAGAGGTGTTCCTCGACCACGAGTTTTCTTATCTCATCCTCGACGAGGCGCAGGCGATAAAAAACGCCGCATCGAAGACCTTCAAGGCGGTGAAGATGCTCTCGGTCCCCCATCGCCTTACCCTCACCGGAACCCCGCTGGAAAACAACTTGTTGGAACTGTGGGCTCAGATGGACTTTCTCCTTCCGGGTTTGCTTGGGACACGAAACGCCTTTACCGAGCGGTTCGTCAAGGATATCGAACAGAATCGGGGTGAGGAGAAGGTTTCCCTCCTCCGTTCGACTATATATCCGTTTCTCCTTCGTCGAACAAAGGGGGCCGTAGCCCCCGATCTACCGGACAAGGAAGAGATAACCGTCTATGCGGAGATGGAGGAGCAGCAGGCCGCCTTCTACCATGGTGTTCGTACTCACTACCGGAAAAAGGTCGACTCGGAGATTCACCGCGTGGGAGTCGGCAAATCTTCGACTACCATATTCGAAGCACTCCTGCGCGTGCGTCAGGCCGCCATCTTTCCCTCGCTTCTCGGAGCTGAGCATCAGAATATCCCATCGTGCAAATTCGATCTGCTCAAGGAGACGCTGGAAGATATTATAGGTGAGGGCTACAAAACGGTGATCTTCTCTCAGTTTCTCGGCAGTCTCGAGCGTATCCGAAGGTGGGCAGGAGAGGAGGGGCACAGGTACGCATATCTCGATGGGTCCATTCAGAATCGGGAAGAGCAGATTTCTTCCTTTCAGCAGGATCCGGAGCTCCGCCTCTTTCTCATAAGCTTGAAGGCCGGCGGTCTCGGAATAAATCTGACCGCCGCCGATTACGTCATACTCTTCGACCCGTGGTGGAATCCGGCGGTGGAACGGCAGGCAATCGACAGAGTGCACAGAATCGGGCAAACGTCTAAGATCATCGCCTATCGCTATATTGTCAAGGACTCGATCGAAGAGAAGATTCTCGCCCTACAGGAGAGCAAGCGAGAGCTCGCCGAGGAGATCATTACCGAAGAGGGCTCGCTGGTAAAGTCCTTGAGCCGAGAGGATATAGAATACTTGTTCTCTTAAAGTCTCCC
>CAYFVU010000071.1:0-7013 GCA_964346645.1 uncultured Spirochaetaceae bacterium
TCGGTCTATAGAGATTACGGACGGTTTCTCGAGGATATGTAGAAGGAGCATGTGCAAATGGCTATCTTATATGCTCATACAAATCCCTGAAGCCTTTCCGGGATACCCACGCCAGGAGGATCAATCTACCGCCGCACAACGTAATTGCCAACTCGGACTTAATGGATTTGAGCCGCCGCGGTATAGTACCGGAAAAACTCCCCTTTGCCCGGAGGATAAAGGAGCAGGACCGCCGCCGGATTGTCCAGGAGCTGCGGGAAGAGCTGGATAAGGGATAGCGCCCCCGGCACGCACCGGTTGAACAGCCCCCGAGCTTCAACTATTATAGGGCTATGGCAGATATACAATACCACAGTGCCAGAAACGGAAAAGATTCCGTCTCCTTCGCGGAGGCGGTGGTGCGGGGCATCGCACCGGACGGGGGGCTCTATGTTCCTTCGAGCTTTCCCTCCATCGATATAAAGGACCCTCAGCTGAGGGAGTTCTCCTACCGACAGCTCGCCGAGTATATTCTATCGCTCTTTATTACCGATTTCTCTCCGCAGGAGCTTTCCGCCTGTGTCCAGGGCGCCTACGACGAAAAGTTTCGCGATAAGGAGATTGCCCCCGCCCACAGCTGCGGAGAGGCGCACTTTATCGAGCTGCATCATGGCAGGACCCTGGACTTAAGGATATGGCCCTCTCCATTTTGCCGCTCTTCCTTACCACGGCGGCTAAAAAGCTCGGTATAGAGGATACGATTGTTATTCTTACCGCCACCAGCGGCGATACAGGGAAGGCCGCCCTCGAGGGGTTTGCCGATGTAAGTGGTGTAAAGATTGTGGTTTTTTATCCCACCAGGGGGGTGAGCGATGTACAGAAGCGGCAGATGACCACCCAGGAGGGCGAAAACACCTATGTGGTGGGCATAGCGGGAAACTTCGACGATGCCCAGAACGGGGTTAAGGCGATATTCGGAGACGGGGAGCTTCGCGAAAAAATATCCCAAAGGAAGTATCGCTTCTCCTCTGCAAACTCCATAAACCCCTACAGGCTTCTCCCCCAGATTGGCTACTATGTAAACGGGTACGTGGAGCTGCTCCGCAGGGGAGAGATACAAGCCGGCGACCCGATAAATGTAGTAGTCCCCACGGGAAACTTCGGCAATATCCTGGCGGCCTGGTACGCGGGGCAGATAGGGCTGCCGATAAAAAAGTTTATCTGCGCCTCCAACCGCAACAAGGTGCTTACCGATTTTATACATACCGGCCGCTACGACCTGAACAGAGAATTCTCCCCCACCATCAGCCTCTCCATGGATATTCTTATCTCCAGCAATCTCGAGCGGTTTCTCTACGAGCTCTCCGAGCGGGACCCGGATACGGTAAAATCCCTTATGGAGCAGCTAAAGGAGTCCGGCTCCTACGAAATAAGCGATAAGATGAAGGCGGAGATGGCGAACTTTTACGGCGGCTTTGACGACGACGCGGCCACTGTAGATACTATAGGCGAGCTCTTTAGAGACTACGGCTACGTGGTGGACACTCACACTGCCGTGGGCTACCGAGTCTACCGCCGGTATGTGGAGGAGACCGGAGACCATACACCGAGTCTTATTGCCTCTACCGCGAGCCCTTTTAAGTTCGGCCGCAGTGTGGCCGAGGGGCTTGGACTGGAGATCGAGGGGCGAAGCGATTTTGAGCTTATCGATCTGCTTGCAGATGGTGCCGACCTGGAGGTGCCCGAGCCGATACGGGGAATCGCCGAAAGGCCTGTACGGCACCCCGAGACTTGCAAAAAAGAGGAGATGAGACAAAAAGTGGAGGAGTTTCTTACATGAAATATATTACAATTCTCGTAGACGGAATGGCCGACTATCCTATAGATGAGCTTGGAGGAAAGACCCCCCTGGAGGCGGCGGATATTCCCGTAGTTAACGATATGGCACAAAGGGGGGATGTGGGGATGGTGAGCACCGTACCGGAGGGGATGTCTCCGGGCTCGGACGTTGCCAACCTCTCGTTAATGGGCTATGAGCCCGATGTTTACCACACCGGCCGCTCACCTTTGGAGGCGGCGAGTATGGGTGTTGAGCTCTCCGAGAGCGATGTAACCTTCCGATGTAACCTGGTAAGCCTCGAGGGCGACGGCCCGCTGGAGGAGAGGACGATGCTCGACCACTCCGCCGGGGAGATAAGCAGCGGGGAGGCGCGGGAGCTGATAGAACTGGTAGACAAAGAACTCGCAGGAGAGGGGCTGCGCTTCTATCCCGGAGTAAGTTACCGCCATCTGCTGGTGTGGAAAAACGGCCCCTGGGGCTACGAACTAACACCTCCCCACAATATTCTTGGGCAGGGTATTGCCGGCCATCTACCCGGCGGCGCCCATGGAGGGCTTTTTCTCGATATGACAAGAAAGTCCCTGGAGCTACTGGAAAAGCACCCGGTAAACCGGAAGCGGAGGGAGGAGGGTAAAAACCCCGCCACCTCTATCTGGATTTGGGGGGAGGGGAAGAAGCCAAATTTTACTCCGTTTTACGATCGCTACGGCCTCAAGGGCTCGGTAATTTCGGCGGTAGACCTTATATACGGCATCGGAATCCTCGCGGGGCTGCGCCCTGTAAAGGTCGAGGGGGCCACCGGCACTATTGACACCAACTTCGAGGGAAAAGCAAAGGCGGCTGTAGAGGCGCTCTCCGGCGATACCGATTACCTCTACCTCCACCTCGAGGCGCCGGACGAGTGCGGCCATCAGGGAGACTACAAGGAGAAGATCCACGCCATGGAGCTTATAGACAGAAAGGTAATAGGGCCCGTTAAAGAGGCTCTTGAAGCTTCCGGCAGCGAGTTCCGCATGCTTGTATTGCCGGACCATCCCACACCTGTCTCTCTGCGGATTCATGTAGGAGAACCGGTGCCCTACGTGCTCTACGACAGCAGCCGAAGCAGTGTGGAATCGGACCGGCGTTTCTCCGAGGCTTCGGGAAGAGCCTCGGGAAAGGTTTTTTCCAGCGGACCTGAACTTTTACGCTGGTATCTTGGCGGAAGTGCGATATAATACCAATCATGGAAAGAGATAAAATAAAGACCCGTTGACATTGATTTCATCAGCCCATACACTACAGCAGTTATCCTCTCCTGGCTCGAGGTGCTCTTGTCAGATACCGCACGCCGGCGGTAGTGTCGCAATGCAGCCTTTGTGCTGCTGTCGATTGTCACCAAAGGGGTGGTGGACAAGGTGGACGTCCGCACCGACTACTGTGACTACTCGCAGGCTCCGAGCGGGACGGCAGGATGGGAGGAGAAGAGATGAGGACGCTGATCACCGGCGGTGTCAAGACGGGAAAGAGCAGCATGGCCCTCCGTCTGGCTGAGGGATGGCCTAAGCCTATTTACTACATCGCTACTGCAACACGTTCAGACGACGAAATGAGAAAAAAGATCGCTCGTCACCAGGCCGAGCGTGACGAGCGATTTCTCACCTTAGAGGAGCCGACGGAGATACACTCTCGACTGGGGGATACCGGCACCGATCCGTTGGTTTTGGACTGTCTCACGCTCTGGATGTCTAACCTCCATGTCGCCGGACGTGCAGGGCGGTGGCGTGAGATCCTGAACTCATTCTTGGAGAATGCGCCTCGGGATCTTGTGGTGGTCACTAACGAAGTGGGCTGGGGCAACATCCCCGGCAACGCTATGACTCGAGCCTACAACAACGAACTCGGTTTGGCAAACAAGATGGTTGCAGAATGGGCCGACCAGGTGGTGCTGATGGTAGCGGGCCTTCCACTGTGGGTTAAGGGGCATGGGCCCGGCCTAGACAAGCCCGCAGACACAGATAACGGCTTGTGAGTTCGATACCACCGACCTCCTATACACTCGCCTGCCCTTCGTACATCATCCCGGGAACCTACGCGGAAAATCTTCGTTATCTCAAGGACGAACCCCGCCTATCCTCCATCGGCGCCATGGAGCTGCTCTTCTTCCTATTCGATGACCAGATGAGGGAGCTCCTGGACGTCGAGTGGCCGACTCTCGCCGCAGAAAGGGGAGCGCTGCGGTTCACCCTCCACATGCCGGATCCGGTGGGACCGGAACACGAGGAGCTCATAACAAAAACAAGTACGCATGTGAGCCACTACGTGCTTCATCCGCCGAAAGGGGGAGTGACTAACTTCCGACACCTCGTGGAGCGATGGCGGGAACGTTACGGAGACCGCTTTCTTCTGGAGAACCTCATAGACCGTCCCCATGGTTCGCTATTCGAGGAGACGGATTGGCCCCTCTGCATGGACACTGGTCATCTTCTGGTCCAGGGGGAAGATCCTGCCCGCTTCTTCTACAGCTACGGAGATCGGATACGGCAGATACACCTCCATGCGGTGCGGGGAGAAGCCGACCACCTACCCCTCGATCTCTCCGAGCCGTGGCTGGAGGAGCTGTACACCGGTCTCGGCGATTTTCGCGGTATCGTAGAGCTGGAGCTCTTTTCCATAGATCATATACTGCGTTCGCTGGAGGTGCTGGGACAGCTCGATACACTGCGAGACATGAGGAGAATGAAATGAAGGACATCAAGGGCCGTATGCAAGAGCACTTGGATATGCTGACCAAACCGAAGGGGAGTCTTGGCAGGCTCGAGGAGGTGGCCGTACGTCTCGCGGTCATTCAGGACAGAGTCCCTCCGAAGATAGAGAAGAAGGGAGTGCTGGTCTTTGCAGGCGATCACGGGGTTACCGAAGAGGGGGTTTCTCTCTACCCCAAGGAGGTGACCGCACAGATGGTACTCAACTTCATGAGTGGAGGCGCGGCAATCAACGCCTTCAGCAATCAGGGCGGCTACTCCATGACCGTGGTGGATGTAGGGGTAGCCGGTGATCTCGGACAGGCACCGCTGGAGATGAACCGGAGGAGCTCTGGTGTGGAGTTTGTCGATGGAAAGGCCGGGCCCGGGACGGCCAATATCGCCGCCGGTCAGGCGATGAAGGAGGAGCAACTTTTGAGCATTGAACGGCTGACCGAGGATCTTGCAGACCGATTTGATGAGGAGGGGTATGATCTGGTGGCCCTCGGCGACATGGGTATCGGGAACACCACGAGTGCCGCGGCCCTCGCGCTGGCTCTGGGTCTTGGCGAGGAGGTGATTGACCGGGGGACGGGAATCACGGAGGAGCAGTTGGCCCACAAAAGGGAGGTGACGCTGCAGGCGGTGGAGGTGAACGGCCCCTACTCCGGTCCCCGTGATGCGGTGCGAAAGCTTGCAGGTTTCGAGCAGGCGGCGATCTACGCGATGGTACTCGCACTGCGGGATCGGGGCATCGTATGCATAACCGACGGTTTTCCCGTCACCGCGGGGGTCTATGCCGCCTACTCGGAAGACCCCGGTGTAGCCGAGTTCCTCATCGCAGGGCATCGCAGCAAGGTGCGCGGCCACGAGCTGCTCCTGAGCGCCATGGGACTGCATCCCTTGCTGACCCTTGAGATGCGCCTCGGTGAAGGGACCGGCGCGGTTCTGGGTGGCATGCTGGTGGAGAGCGCCGCCAGATTCAGCTCGGAGATGGCCAGTTTCGACGACGCCGGGGTAAGCGGAAGCGAGGACGAGGAGGAGTCCTACTGAGATGAGCGCCGTGGGACGGGATTTTTGGAGCACATTCATGCTACTCAGCCGCATACCCTCTCCGCCTGTCGAGAGCCCCGTCTACCGGCGGGCCGGATTCTACTTTCCCCTGCTTGGGTTTTTTCCCGGGCTCATACTACTGGGATTTGGTGCCGCAGCCGGTACGTTGGGCCTGCCGGCATACTTTGCCGCCGGGATCGGCCTCTTTGTTCAGTACGCCGCCTTCAATATCTTCCATTACGACGGCCTTCTAGACAGTGCAGATGCGCTGCTCTACCGTACCAGCGCCGAGAGGCGCTTAGAGATCCTCAAGGATAATAAGATAGGCAGCTTTGCCCACTTTACGGGCATTCTCTACCTGCTGATGAAGGTGGCCTTGCTCTCCGAGCTCATTGAAGCTCAGAATGTTTCTGGCCTCCTGCTGCTAATGGCTGTGCCGATTTGGGGGCGAATGGCGGGGGCGTGGCTCCCAGTGCTCGCACGGCCTGTGAGGAGTACGGGCCTCGGTGCGCTTCTTTGCTTCGGGCCGGAGAACCGGTACTCAAAGCCGGCCCTTGCGCTGGGGGTACTCCTGTCGGCTGCGGTGCCTACGGGGGCGATGTGGGCGGCAAGCACGGCGGGTATGCATGCGCCACCGAACGACATGATGGTGATAGGCGCAGGAGCCCTCTTCGTGCCGCTTGCTGTGGGCCTCTTCTGCGCCCGTCAGTACCAGCATAAGGTGGGCGGTCTCACCGGGGACGCCTACGGCCTCGCCATCGAGCTGGGCGAACTGGCCGCACTGCTTGTGCTTTATCTGATGGTAGCCTAAACTGAGTGCGGCGTGAGAGTTACCGACGGTGGGACTAAAGCTGCCGGTGATCAGCCCCACGGTCTCTTGGAGGTAAAAGCATCGGCTCAGAAGGGGAGGATTCGCTTGCTGCACTGTTCCTATCGCAACGGCCGGTGACTCCGACGACGGGAATGGGCAGAAGTAAGAGGGTGGAGGGTGCGCATCGCCGGTGTCGGACTTGACCCATAGGCGGTAGTGGTCTACAAAGGTAGGACAAAGCCAGTCTAGGGTGAGAGGAATGCGGTGAAAGACCGCAGCGGCCCCGCCACTGTAACCGGTTACCCGGAAGCCAGGTCCACTCCCCGATGATGATTGTTTTCGAGGGAAGATACGGCTTTTGCACAGACCACGGATTACCAATCCTATTCACGCCCTGTCACTAAAGCTGTTGTTCCTCCCCATCTATTCCATGTAGGAGGAAGACTATGGCATCAATCACTGCACCCATGAAGCATGCGGCAAGAGCCGTCGCACTGGCCGCGCTGTTGCTGTTTGCATCCGCCGCCGCCGCGATGGCGGGAACCGCCTACATGGATGACGAGATCCTTCCCCGTTTTGCAGAGGAGTACGAGGAGATCCCGGTACT
>CAYFVU010000071.1:7113-19184 GCA_964346645.1 uncultured Spirochaetaceae bacterium
TCCGATGAAGGGCTTCGTGCAGATCTACACGGGCGACGGCAAGGGGAAGACCACCGCTTCGGTGGGACTCGCCGTGCGGGCTTGCGGCGCCGGGTTGAGGGTCGCCTTCATCCAGTTTCTCAAACACGAGCCATCGAGTGAAATCACGGGCCTCTCCCGCTTTTTGCCCGCCATACACACCGAGTTCTTCGGCAGAAAGAGGAGGGTGGGGACTCCTTTCACCGAAGAGGACCGTGAAATTGCGCAGCGGGGGCTGGAACGGGCCGAGGGGCTCGTGCACGGTGGCGATTACGACCTGGTGGTTTTGGATGAGATACTGGTGGTCCTCTCGAAGGGGCTCGCCGAGGCGGATCGGGTGCTGGGGCTCTGCGGGGAGAAGCCCGAGGGGGTGGAGCTGGTACTCACCGGCCGCGGAGCTCCGCAGCGGCTGATCGAGGCCGCCGATCTGGTGACCGAAATGCGTCCGGTGCGCCACTACTTCGAGCACGGCGTAGGTGCCCGCAGGGGGATAGAGAGATGAACCGTCCGCGGCTGGTGGTGGCCGGCACCCACAGCGGGGCGGGCAAGACCACGCTCACCCAGGGCCTCATCCTCGCGCTGGTTGCCCGCAAGCTTACCGTGCAGCCCTACAAGTGCGGGCCCGACTACATAGACCCCGGCTATCACACCGTGCTCAGCGGCCGCATTTCCCGCAACCTCGATACCATGCTCATACCCGCAAACCGCGTTTTGGAGCTCTTCGACGTCAATGCCCGGGATGCGGACGTCTCGATCATCGAGGGGGTAATGGGGCTCTTCGACGGTGCCGGAGCGACGGATGAGCGTGGCAGCACCTCCCACATCGCGAAGATAGTCAGAGCACCGGTGGTGCTGGTGATGGATGCCAGGGCCATGGCCCGGAGTGCCGGCGCCGTGGCCCACGGCTATGCAAAGTTCGAGCGCAATATAGACGTGGGGGGCTTCATTCTCAACAATGTCGGCAGTGAACGCCACTACCGGATGGCCAAGGAGGCGATAGAGTGGAGGACCGGCCTCCCCGTCTTCGGCTACCTTCCACGCAGGGATGATCTGCGAATTCCGGAGCGTCACCTGGGGCTCGTTCCCGCCTGGGAATCGGAGCCTCAGCAGTGCTGGCGTGACCGGCTTCTATCCTTGATAGACGAATACATCGACGTAGACGGGCTCTTGAGGCTTGCCCGGTCTGCGCCGCCGCTTCCGGTGTACAGTCCCGTTATCTACGGAAAGGGGAAAACCGAGCAGCACGTGCGTATAGGCTACGCGCTGGACGATGCCTTTCACTTCTACTATCAGGACAATCTGGACATGCTCGGGCATATAGGGGCGGAGATGGTGCCGTTCAGCCCTATGCAAGATGAGATGCTGCCTGATGGTCTGGACGGGCTCTACTTCGGCGGCGGGTATCCGGAGCTCTTTGCCGAGGAATTGGAGAACAACGAGGGGATGAAGGCGCATGTCCGCCGTGTGAGCGCCGCCGGAATGCCCATTCTTGCCGAATGCGGCGGGTTGATGTATATTGTACGGTACCTTCGGCCGCTGGACGGGCGGGACTACGAGATGGTGGGGCTCTTTCCTGGACGGATGAAAATGAGACCCAAGCTGAAGATGTTGGGATACTACACGGGTGAGCTGCAGTGCTCCTGTCCTCTAGGGCGCACCGGCAAGCATCTACTGGGCCACGTCTATCACT
Source organism: uncultured Spirochaetaceae bacterium (assembly GCA_964346645.1). Classification (GTDB taxonomy): domain Bacteria; phylum Spirochaetota; class Spirochaetia; order DSM-16054; family Sediminispirochaetaceae; genus CAYFVU01. The sequence continues at coordinate 8,822 of CAYFVU010000071.1, forward strand.
GGTCGGAGCTCGAAGAGGAGCCTTCGGATGAGCTGTGCCGGGCATTCGTCCTGAGAAAACCTGGTAGGGACGACCAGTACGACGGATTCATTCGTCACAATACCGTGGCAAGCTACCTGCACCTGCATTTTGCCGGCGAACTTTCGTATGCACGCAACTTCGTCCGCAGCTGCCGAGCCTACGCGAACCGCCGCGGCTCTCCCCAGGGGTGGCACGAGTAAGAGTATGAAGGGAAACAGGACACGCATGAGGAGGCAGGGATGAAGCCGCATGAGATAGAATCCAAGAGTTTCGAGATCATCCGTTCGCGCTTAGGAGATTACGAGGCGCCGGAAGCCGTGTTGGACGTGGTTATCCGCATTGCGCACACCACCGGCGATGTCGAGTTTGCGAAGCGATGCACGGTGCCCGAGGCGTCGGTGCGGGCCGGGGTCGAGGCCCTCCGGGCCGGCGGAAACGTGGTTACCGATGTAGAGATGGTGCGGACGGGCATTCGCTCAGCGCAGGTGGAGCGCTTGGGCGGTAAGGTGCTCTGCTTTCTCAACGATCCTCAGGTAGCCGAGAGAGCAAGGAGCCGAGGGACGACACGTTCCGCCGCGGCCATGGTAGAGGCGGCGGACCACATGGAGGGCGGTGTCGTGGCGATAGGCAATGCACCCACCGCGCTCTTCGCCCTCTGCGACATGGTGGAGGCCGGCACTAGTCGTCCCGCCCTCATCGTGGGAGTTCCAGTGGGCTTCGTGGGGGCGGCCGAGTCCAAGGAGAGACTGACCGGCCTCGACATCCCCTACATCACGGTGCTCGGAGAGCGGGGAGGAAGCCCGATAGCGGCGGCCGCGGTCAACGCGCTCATAAAGAGGGCGGGCGGATGAGCGGGAGTGGCCCCGCTCGGGGGACCGGGAAGAGACGGGCCGCAATGGGGACTTCTTCCGGGGTACCGGACGAGTCGTCCGCCGAGGACTGGTACCGACGCGTGCTGGGCACGGTGGACGGGTTGCGGCGGGGGTTCACCACCGGCAGTTGCGCCCAGGCCGCCGCAAAGGCGGCGGTGATCATGTTGTCTACGGGAGACCCTATCCGCTCGGTCAGGATCACCCTCCCCAGAAGCAACGGCCGCTTCTCCGAGCGCAGCATCACCGTTCCTCTGGAGGAGGCCGAGTGCGGCGGCGCCTCCGCGACTGCCGCAGTTCGAAAGGATGCCGGCGACGACCCCGACGACACCCACGGGCTGCTGTTCCTCTGCACTGCCCGCTGGAGTGAGACTCCTGGGGTGAGTATCACCGCCGGAAGGGGCTTGGGAGTGGTCACGAAGGAGGGGCTCGCGGTGTCTCCCGGGGAACCTGCGGTGAATCCGGTGCCTCGGCGGATGATTAGGCAGGAGGTAGAGCCGCTACTAGGCGGGCACGCCGGGGTGGACCTCACCTTCGAGGTTCCCGAGGGAGAGGAGGTGGCTCGGAGTACCTGGAACCCGAGACTCGGGATAGAGGGGGGGGTATCTATTATCGGTACGACCGGGGTGGTGGAGCCCAAGTCCTCCAAGGCCTTTCAGGGTTCTCTCGCCTCATTCATTCACACCGCCGTGGTTCAGGGAAGGAGGCGGCTGGTGATCGCCTCGGGCTACGTGGGGGAGGGGTATCTGGAACGGAGGCTTGGGGTTCCCGGCCGGTACATCGTGACCGTGGGGGACCACTTCGGATTTGCGCTTGACCAGTGCGTGAAGCAGGGATGCAACGCCGTCTACATTGTGGGCCACATAGGGAAGCTGGTGAAGCTCGCCGCGGGTATCTTCAACACGCACAACATGTACGGAGATGCCAGGCTGGAGACCCTCGCCGCCCTGGCCGCCGCCGAGGGAGCCGACCAACGGCTCGTGGAGGAGCTGCTCTCGCAGGAGTTGGCAGAGACCGCGGTGGGCCTCCTCCGGGAGAACGGCCTGAGCTCCGTCTTCTCCCGGTTGGCCGTGCGATTACGGAAACGGGTTCACAGCCGCTGCGGGGAGAAGCTGGAGGTGGGCGTCGTGCTGCTTGATTTGAAGGGAGAGTCCCTTGCGGCCATCCCAAAACGCTTCACCGAGGAGGGGGGATGGGAAAGCTGTTTGTCGTAGGAGTGGGCCCCGGCTCACCTGAGTACCTTCTTCCCGTCGCGCGAAAGACCATCGACCGTGCGGGGGTGGTGGCGGGGGCGCCGCGTCATCTCGCCCTGGCGGTGGAGGGGCAGGAGACCTTCGAGATCACGGGCAGTATGAACGAGGCCTTGGAGGAGGTACGAAAGCTGATGGAGGAGAGGGACGTGGCGCTTCTGGTGTCCGGAGATCCGGTCTTCTACTCACTTTTTACACGAATTAAAACTACGTTCGAGCCTTATGACTACCGGATCATACCGGGGGTCTCAAGCGCACAGCTGGCCTGCTGCCGCACGGGCGTCCTATGGGACCGGGCAGTCTCGATCTCCGTTCATGGCAGGAGCCTGGAACGGCTGCGGGAGGTCTTGGAAGACAGGGGGCACGGGGACCAGAATGGGGAGTTTGAGGCCGGCTCCAGCGACGATGAGATTCCGGTGGTGGTGCTGACCGACCGTCGAAACACACCATCGGCGGTGGCCCGCTACTGCCTCGAATTTGCAGATCCTCGAAGGCGGGTCTGGGTGGCAAAGAACCTCTCGTATGAGGACGAGACGGTGTATCAGAACACGCTCGAAGGGCTTGCCGAGAGCGGAGAAGAGGGACTATGTGTGATGATCATCCTGTAAGCGAACAACTGGGCACCCTCTATGGGATAGGCGTGGGTCCGGGGGACCCGGAGATGCTCACGCTGAAGGCCTTCCGAGTCCTCAAGGATGCGGAGGTCGTATTCGCCCCCACCGGCGGAAAGGGCGGAGGCTCCCTGGCTCGACGGATCGTGGAGGGCCTGTTGGAGGGGCAATCTGCGAACCGGTTTCAAGAGCTCGAGTTCCCTATGAGCAGCGACCCGGCGGTGCTGAGGCGCCACTGGTGTGAGAATGCCCGTACCGTCCGGGATGCCTGTCGAACACACCGGACGATTGTCTTTCTCACCCTGGGTGATCCGAGCATCTACAGCACCTTCGCCTACTTGGTCGAGGAGTTGAGTAGCCTCGAGCCGAGCCTTCAGGTGGTGACGGTCCCGGGCATCTCCACGATGAGCCTTGCCGCCGGACGGTTCAACCTTCCGTTGTTGACAGGGAGCCAGCGACTCGTCCTGACGCCGCTTCCCGAGGAGCTGGAGACTCTCAGGGAGGTGCTTCGCCGGTTCGACACCGTGGTGATCTACAAAATAGGCTCTCGGCTGCAGGAGTTGAAGGAGTTACTCGCGGAGGAGGGACTCGAGCGGGGAGCCTACTTCGCGAGCAGGGTAGGGAGACCGGAGGAGAAGTTGTCCAAGGGTCTCGATCAGGTGGACGGGCGGAGGGGCTACCTCTCGACGGTGATCGTAAAGACCGGGGAGGCCCGCGCATGAGGGTGCTGTTCATAGGGGCCGGACCGGGGGATCCGGAACTGATAAGCGTCAAGGGCGCCAGGATACTCAGGGAAACTGCGGTTATCATCTACGCCGGATCGCTCGTCAATCCCGAGCTCCTCTCAGAGGCGAGAGGGGATGTCCGGATCTATGATTCTTCGAAGATGAATCTTGAGGAGATTACCTCTATCTACCTGAGCAGCAGAGATGAGGATGGGACCATTGCGAGGCTGCACACCGGAGACCCATCGCTTTACGGCGCCATACAGGAGCAGATGGATTTCTGCGCGGAGAACGGCATTCCGTACGAGGTGGTTCCCGGTATCTCCTCCTTTGCCGCGGGAGCCGCGGCGATGAGACGTGAGCTGACACTGCCGGGGGTGGGGCAGACGGTCATCCTCACCAGGATCTCCGGCCGCACCAAGACGCCGCCCCGGGAGGCCCTGGAACGGTTGGCGGTCCACGGGACGACCATGGTGATCTTCCTCTCGATTGGCCGCATAGAGGAGGTGGTGGAGAAGCTGAAGAGCTCCTACCACGAGGATACCCCCGCAGCGGTGGTTTACCGCGCCGGGTGGCCCGACCAACGGATCTGCAGGGCCACGCTGAGAGACATCGCCTATGAGGTAAGGGAGGCCGACATCAGCAGGCAGGCCCTCATCTACGTGGGGCCGGTGCTCGCCTCAGAGTACGAGCTCTCCAGGCTCTATGACCGGGGCTTCAGCCATGGGTTTCGCATGGGAGAGGACTCGTGAGCGTAGCGGTTTTTTCCGTCACCGAGGAGGGGCTGGAGTGTGCCGGGCAGCTGGTGTCGAAGTTGCCCGGTGCCGAGCTCTTCCACTGCCCCGGCGGTGCACATGGAAGACGGCGCGCGGGTATAGAGGCCGCCGCCGGTGATAAAGACGGACAATCGCTCCGAGCGGCGGTAGCGGATGCATTCACCCGATACCGGGGCCTGGTTTTCGTCATGGCCACGGGGATCGCCGTCCGGATGATTGCACCGCTGGAGGCAGACAAACACCGCGACCCCGCGGTGGTGGTTTTGGACGACTTCGGCCGGTATGCCGTGAGCCTCCTCTCCGGTCACGAGGGCGGTGCGAACCGTTTGACCTACCACGTGGCCGCTGCCGTGGGGGCCGTCCCGGTCATCAGCACCGGTACGGAGACCAACAAGACGGTGGTGCTGGGGATAGGATGCCGCCGCGGAGTACGGAAAGAGGACGTGCTGGAGGCTGTCAACACGGTGCTCGGCCGCCACGGAATCTGCGTAGCGGAGGTTCGCACGGCGGCAACCGCCTACCTCAAGTACGGCGAGAAGGGGCTTACGCAAGGGATGGAGACCCTCGACATTCCGCTGCGCTTCATTCACCGCCGCCGTATCGACATGCTCAACCCGGAGCTGATCACTTCTTCCCCAGCGGCGGTGCGGCAGGTGGGTCTTGCGGGGGTAGCCGAGCCCTGTGCACTGCTGGCGGCGGACAACGGAGTGCTCATTCAGTCCCGGACCGTAGTGGGCCCGGTGACGGTGGCGCTCGTCCGTGAGCGCAAATTCGTCGACCTCGAGGAGCTGTGGGTGTGAGCACACTTCACTGCGTAGGAATAGGGCCCGGATCAGTGGAACTGCTGACCACTTCGGCCCGCAGGGCCCTGGAGAGTGCCGAGTTCGTGGTCGGATACAGCAAGTACGTCCGTCTCATCGAGCCGCTACTCACGAGCCAGGAGGTCTTCACCACCGGAATGCGTAGGGAGCGGGAGCGGGCCTTGTGGGCCTTGGAGCAGACGCGCGCCGGACGCAGCGGGGCCATCGTCTCCAGCGGAGATTCCTGCGTTTACGGAATCTGTGGGCTCGTGCTGGAGCTTGCCACCGAGGAAGACCTCGCGAAGCTCGATATCCGGATAGAGCCGGGATTGACCGCCGCGGTGAGTGCCGCCTCCCTCCTGGGAGCACCGCTGATGAACGACTACGTATCCATCTCCTTGAGCGATTTGCTCACCCCGCGGGAGACTATTCTGAAACGTATCGAGGCGGCGCTTGAAGGGGATCTCGTCATGGCAATCTACAATCCAAAGAGCCGTAAGCGGACGGAGCTCTTTTTTACCATGATTGAGATGGCCCTCGACTACCGGAAGCCGGAGACACCGGTGGGAATTGTCACCTCCGCACACCGTCAGGACCAGGAGGTAACCATCGCGTCTCTCGGCGATATGCGGGGGCTCGGGGAGAAGGTGCAGATGAATACGGTGCTCTACATCGGAAACAGCGTTACCTACTCCAAGGGGCCGTTCATGATTACTCCCAGAGGCTACATCTAATATGGCCGAGAGGCCGCACACGGAGGATACACTATGCCCGAGAAAACCATTCTCGTGACCAGTTTCGGCACCACCTACACCGACACCCGGGAAAAAACTATCGATGCATGTGAGGATCGTATGGCCGAGCAATTCCCGGACTATCGGATTAGGCGCAGCTTCACCTCGCACATCATCATTCGCCGGCTCAGGGAACGTGACGGCATGGAGGTGCCCACTACGGAGGAGGCGCTAGAGGTGTTGGCTCAGGAGGGATGCGGTGAGGTGGTAATACAGCCGCTGCACTTCATCCCAGGAGCGGAGTTTCACGAGAAGATCATGAGAAGTGCCGTCTCCTTCAGGGGCAGGTTCAAAAAGCTGGTGATGGGTCGTACCTTGCTTTTTCATGAGAAGGATTATACCGAGGTCATACGGGCCTTGATGATGCGGATGCCCGAACTCGATGAGGGAAGCGCCGCGGTTCTCATGGGTCACGGAACCAGTCATCCCTCGAACGCCTGTTATTCCTGCCTGCAGACCTTTTTGTATGACGAGGGGCTGCCGGTCTTTGTTGGCAATGTGGAAGGGTATCCCAAGCTAAATACGATCATCATGCGGCTGAAGGCGCGTCGAATACGCAGGGTCCACCTGATGCCCTTCATGCTGGTGGCAGGAGAGCATGCCCGCAAGGATATGGCCGGCGGGGGAGAAAATTCCTGGGAATCGATTCTGCGCCGCGAGGGATTCGAGGTGGAAGTGCACATGCAGGGTCTCGGAGAAAATCCCGAGATACAGCGACTGTACGCCCGGCGGGCCGCCGACGCGATCAGCGGCGTATACAGCTGCCTCTGATCGGAATGGCAAGCAGGAGGGGAACGTATCATGAATCCAGCGCACGGCGGTAACATTCGGAAGATAGCGGAGGCTACCCGGCTCTCCCCGGAGAGCATCATCGATTTCAGCGCGAACATCAACCCTCTGGGCTTTCCCGAGTGGCTCCGACCGCTTCTCAGCAGAGAGGTGGAGAACCTGGTCCACTACCCCGACATAGAATCGACGGCGCTACGGCGGGAGATCTCGGAGCGCTGGGGCATCTCAATCGGTAGGGTAGTGACGGGAAACGGCACTGCGCAGCTGATGCACGCCGTGGGAAGGGTATTTCGCGGGCGGACCGCCGTTATCCCCGTCCCATCGTATGCGGACTATGAGGAGAGCTGCAGGGCGGCCGACATGAACATTCGGCGCATCGAGCTCCGTGAGGACGAGGATTTTTGTCTTTCCCTCGCCGGGCTCGAAGATGTGCTGAGGGAGATCGAGGGTGAGTCCCTGGTGTTTTTAGGGCTTCCCAACAATCCCACAGGACTGAGTCCGGATGCCGGGCAGCTGACGGAGCTTATACGGAGGATGCCGGAGACCCTCTTCTGCCTGGACGAGGCCTTCACGGACTTCGTGCCCGATGCAGTCTCCTTTGCGGGCAGTGTTTCCGCCAATACCCTGGTATTCCGCTCCATGACCAAATTCTACGCGGTCCCCGGACTGCGGGTGGGCTGGATGACCGCGCCTGAGGAGATCGCAGGCCGGATACGCACTGCGCTTCCCCCGTGGTCCCTCAACCATTTGGCAGAGACGGTGGGGGTGCGGGCTCTTCAGGACGATCAGTACGCCGCAAAGAGTCGGGAGTACGTGGCCGAGGAGCGTGACTTCCTCCTACGTGAGCTGCAGGGTATTCCGGGTCTCAAGGTCTTCCACGGTGAGGCAAATTTTCTCTTGGTAAAGATTGTCCGGGACGCTCATATGGGCGACGCCGGAGGCGCCGCAGAGCTCTCCCGATACCTTCTGCAGCGGGGAATCGCCGTGCGTGAGTGTGCCTCGTTTCCCGGCCTCGATGATTCGTACTTCCGAATCGCGGTGCGCACGCGGGAGGAGAATGAGCATCTTTGTGAGGCCTTACACTCCTATTTTACGGGAAACAAAAGGGAGACCGGCCACACAGACGCCGTCGGCCCAACCGCCGGCGGTAGCAGCGCCAGCCGACGTTCCGCACCCGGAGCCACCCCTGCCTTGATGCTTCAGGGTACATCCTCAAATGCCGGAAAGAGCGTACTGGCGGCGGCGTTCTGCCGGATTCTCCTGCAGGACGGGTTCAGGGTGGCGCCGTTTAAGGCGCAGAACATGGCCCTCAACTCCTACGTGACGAAGGATGGAAAAGAGATGGGGCGTGCCCAAGTGGTACAGGCGCAGGCATGCCGCAGGGAGCCGGACGTGAGGATGAATCCGGTCCTCATTAAGCCCAACTCGGAGGTAGGCTCACAGATTATCTTGATGGGAAAGCCGCTCAGCAATATGTCTGCCCGAGAGTATTACGGCCACAAGCGCAATCTGGTGGAGCCGGTACACGAGAGCTACCGCCGGCTCTGCAGTGAGAACGACGTGATGGTCCTGGAGGGGGCGGGCAGCCCCGGGGAGATCAACCTCCGAGAGCACGACATCGTCAACATGAAGATGGCCCGGTTCGCCGATGCGGCTGTAATGCTGACCGGGGACATAGACCGGGGCGGGGTCTTCGCTTCCTTCGTCGGCACCATGGAGGTGCTCCACGAGTGGGAGAGGCGGTTGGTGAAGGGTTTCATAGTCAACAGGTTCAGGGGGGACGAGAGCCTTCTGCAACCGGCCCTGGACTACACCTGGGAGCACACGGGACGGAGGATCTTTGGCGTGGTTCCGTACATTCAGGACCTCGGAATCCCCGAGGAGGACTCGGTGACGTTCAAGAACGAGATAGAGTCCGGTGGCCACCGCCGGCGGAAATCAAGAGAGCTGCGTATCGTGGCGGTCGATCTGCCCCACATCTCGAACTTCACGGATTTCGATGCGCTGGAGATAGAGCCCGACGTGGAACTGAGGGTGGTCTCCACGGCCGAGGAGCTGTCGGCCGAACCAGCCCCCGACGCGCTCATCATCCCGGGCACGAAGAACGTGATCTCCGACCTTCGACACCTCACTCGGCGGGGGATCACGGAGGCGATTCTCGAGTTGGCCCGCAGGGACGGGCCCCGGCCGATGATAATAGGCATCTGCGGAGGCCTGCAGATGCTGGGCAGGAGGGTAGAGGATCCCGACCACCTCGAATCCGACGCCGAAGGGGCGGACGGCATGGGACTTCTGGATGTTACCACGGTGCTGAAGCCCGAAAAAACGCTCAGGAAGACGAGGGGCGTGCACCGGAGCTCCGGTCTTTCGGTGAGCGGCTACGAGATCCACCACGGGGTGACGGACCTGCACGGCGCCGGCGCCGCGATTCTGGATGATAAGGGAACCATCCTCGGCGTGGAGAACCGGGAAGGATCGGTGTGGGGGACCTACCTCCACGGGGTGTTCGACGCGGATGAGTTTCGCAGGCACCTCCTCAATTCTCTGAGAGAGAAGAAGCGACTTCCCCCCCTCCGAGAGACGTCTTCCTATGACGTGGATGCCTCCATAGACCGTCTCGCCAACCTGGTGAGGGCGCATGTGGACGTAGAGGCGATTTATCGACTGCTGGGTATTGCATGAGATGGCGCTCCTCACGCTTCCGTTTGTGATAGCCCTCGTCCTCGATGCCGCGATAGGCGACCCGCCCTGGATCCACCACCCGGTCAAGGCGATGGGGGGCTTGGCGAGCCGGTGCGAGAGGCTGTTCAGGCGCTCGCACCTGTCTCCCGGATCGGCAGGGATGCTGTCGTGGATCGTCGTTGTCGGTAGCACCGCCGTGCTCAGCCTCCTTCTCCTGACGGTCTCTCACCGATTCCATCCCGCCGCGGGGATGCTGGTGTCTTCCATCCTCCTCTACTTCTCCATAGCCTCGCGGGACCTGGCCGTCCATGCCCTAAGGGTGCAGCGGGCTCTCGAACGTGGAGACATGGGAGAGGCGAGGCGCCGAGTCTCGTTTCTCTGCAGCCGTGACACAGGAAGCCTGGATGAGCAGGGGCTGCTGCGCGCTACGGTGGAGAGCGTGGCCGAGAACCTCTCGGACGGCATCATCGCCCCCCTGTTTTTCGCCGCACTGGGAGGCCCGGCCGCGGCGATGATCTACAAGGCGGTCAACACACTGGATTCGATGTTCGGCTACAAGAACGAATGGTATGCTGAATTCGGTTGGTTCTCGGCCAAGGCGGATGATCTGGTTAACTACTTTCCTGCTCGGTTGAGCGGATTAATTCTCTGTTTTTCCGCGCTCCTCATGCGGCGCACCGATGCGCGGGAGGCCCTTCGCATGATGATCCGAGATCAAGGGAAGGCCGCGTCGCCGAACGCCGGGTACCCGGAGGCTGCGGCAGCCGGTGCCCTGGGGATACGCCTCGGTGGCCCTAGCCACTACTTCGGCTCGATGGTGGACAAGCCCTACCTTGGGGAAGGGACCAGGCCCCTGCGGCATGAGGATATCATGGGAGCGGTGAGATTGATGTGGACGGCTACGCTGCTTTTTACCGCCTGTGCAGTTGCGCTCCGATACGGCCTATCCATGCTGCCGTAAGCGGCGCACTGGAGCAAACGGGTACACCTTGGAAAATGGTTCAAAGATTGGGTATAGAGAAAGCAGGGGGTCCACTTAGGCCCTA
>CAYFVU010000072.1:0-18798 GCA_964346645.1 uncultured Spirochaetaceae bacterium
AGAGGTCAGCTCTCGGCGAGTGCCGATTTTCCTTACCCCAGGATTTGAACCACAATAAAAATCTTAGCTTGACAACTGTACTGAAGAGGATATACTGGTTAAAGGGTATGCAACCGTGTGCACAGAAAACAGAGAACAGAGCGGCAAGAAAGAAACAGTAACCATACGCGACATTGCGCGAATCGCAGGTGTAAGTCACTCTACGGTATCACGAAGTCTCAACGACAGTCCTCTCATCTCTGAGAAGACGAAGGAGCGGATCCAAATAATCGCGAGAGATCTCAACTTTGCCTTCAATGCAAGTGCACAGAGTCTCTCGACCAACCGAACGGGAACCGTGGGCATCATCTATCCGGAGCTGTTCGACACCTTCGGCAATTCGTTATATCTAGGTCTGCTCGTACAGGGATTGCGACACGGTTTTGAAAAGGCCTCTCTCGACAGCATAGGTAGTTTTCCCCTCAACCACTACACCGGAGAGAGCAATATCCGCAAGCTGATAAGCCGCAAGAAGATTGACGGACTGCTCATCATCCATCCCGAAATTCCCGCTGAGGAATGGGAATACATCCGCTCTTCTGAGATCCCCTTTGTCGTGCTCCACTTCAAGCCGAGGAGTTATGACTATTCTTGGATGGACTACCTCTTTACCGATCATGTGACGGGTGGATATATGGCCACCGAGAGTCTCATAGACTCCGGCTGCAGGCGTATTCTCACCCTGCGGGAGGATTCCCGCGAAATACAATACATCGAAAGGACCAAGGGCTACCGCAAAGCACTCGATGCGCACGATATTCCCTTCGAGGAGGGGCTAATTGTAGGCGGGGACTGTTCGTTCGAGTTTGGTTTCGATACAATAATGTCTATGCGTGAACAGCTATCCGAAATCGACGGGGTCTTTGCTCAGGCCGACCTGGTGGCTCTCGGTGCCATCGAGGCTCTCAAGGAATTGAGGGTCGAGGTGCCCGATAGTGTGAAGGTGATAGGATACGATGACACCGAGCTCGGAAAGTATTTTCGCCCGAAGCTCACCACGGTGCACCAGCCGAGAGAGGAGCACGCACGGTTGGCCTGCGAACGGCTGATAAACCTATTAGATGGTGTGGATGTAAAGCCCCCCATGCAGGAGATCCTGTCTCCCCTCATGATATATAGGGAGACCTGTTGAATGAGCTCCGGAGACAGAGACTCAGTCCCCGCAGATTCCTGCCGGACATGCACCGGCAGGACGAAAACCGGCGGTGCACAGCCCGAGGAGAACGGGCGGGAAGGGGTGGTCGCCGTCGGTGTCAGCGGCGGAGTCGATTCGAGTGTCGCGGCGCTCATGCTCAAGAGGGAGGGGTGGAGGGTCGTAGGGGTATCCCATCGTGTGTGGAGCTCTCCCTCCAATCCCCATGTGGTTGCCGAGCTGCGTGCGGAAGCGGTTTGTAGAGATCTCGGGATCCCCTTTTTCTCCATCGACATTACCGAGGATTTTCGCAGGAGGATAGTAGAGGATTTCGTCCGCCGCTACGAGGAAGGGCTTACACCGAATCCCTGTGTACTCTGCAACGAGCAGATCAAGTTCGGCCTCTTTCCGCGCTTGGTGAGAGAGCGTCTAGAGCGTGAGGGTTTGCTCTCTCCGGAGGAGAGCCTCTACACTGCAACGGGACACTATGTCCGTTCCGTGGAGAGAAACGGCAAAACGTATCTCGCTAGGGCTGTCGATAACAGTAAGGACCAATCCTATATGCTCTATCGTGTGGATCCCGAGATCCTGCCCTGCTGCATATTCCCCCTCGGCGAGTATACAAAGGATGAGGTCATACGTATTGCCGAGGAGAAGGGGCTTCCGACCGCAGGGGTAGGGGAGAGCCAAGATATCTGCTTTATCGAGGGCAGCTATGTCGACTACATCGAGAAGTATCTCGGCTATACGAGTGATCCGGGCCCGATAGAAGACTCGGCCGGCAGACGGCTCGGGACACACAGGGGCTACATGAACTACACGGTAGGGCAGAGGCAGGGGCTCGGACTCTCCGACGGGCCGTGGTACGTCGCGTCGATCGAGTCCGAACGCAATGCGGTCATCGTCCATCGGCGGAACGAGCTCGGGAAGTACCGCTTCACTATAAGCGGCCTTCGTCTCATGGACCATCGCCGTGGGAGTTTCGATGCGGAGGTGAGGGTTCGGTATAACTCGTATCCCATACCCTGCAGAGTCGAACGGAGTGTGCCTCGAGATGAGGCGAGAAGTGAGACGGCCGAGGTTGTGCTCGAGGAGGAGGCGGTCATTACCCCCGGACAATCGGCGGTCTTTTATGAGGGAGACATCCTTATAGGAGGCGGCTTTATCCTTCCAGAAGGTCGAAAAAGGGCCTGAACTCTAAAAATCCCCTTCGAAATGGTAATATCAACCCTTTACATGCATTATCGATCCGGTATAGGAACGTACTATGAGTGAAAATGCACTGGTAATAGTAGAGTCCCCGACGAAGGCGCGCACTATTCGGCGCTTTTTGCCGAAATCCTACACCGTGGAGGCGAGTATAGGACACGTGCGCGATCTGCCTCAATCAGCCTCGGATGTTCCGGCGGACTTCAAGTCCGAATCGTGGGCCAGGCTCGGGATCGATGTGGAAAACGGCTTCAAACCCCTCTATATCATTCCCAAGGGCAAGAAGAAGGTCCTAAACGATCTGAAGAAGAAGATGAAGTCTTCCGACATGATATTGCTCGCAACCGATGAAGATAGGGAGGGAGAGAGCATTTCCTGGCATCTCATTCAGGAGCTCCGGCCGAATATTCCCGTCAAGCGAATGGTCTTTCACGAGATTACCAAGAGCGCCATAGAACACGCCCTCGCTCACGGGAGGGACATCGATATGAACCTGGTGAATGCGCAGGAGACTAGGCGCATCCTCGACCGGCTCTACGGCTATACCCTCTCTCCGCTGATCTGGAAGAAGATCGCCTATGGACTCTCGGCCGGACGGGTGCAGTCGCCGGGTTTGCGGCTCATCGTAGAGAAGGAGCGGGAACGGATGTGTTTCGTCCGCTCCATATATTGGGACCTCAAGGCACAGCTGCACAAGGGTGAGGGGCAAGGCAACGGGGAAGCCGAGACCGGCACCTTCGAGGCCCTTCTCGAGACGGTGGATGAGAAGAGAGTCGCCGGGGGTAAGGATTTCGATGCCGAGACGGGTAAGGTGCTTCCCGACAAGGATGTAGTGGTGATCGATGAGACACGCGCGGGGGAGCTGGAGCAGGAACTGCGGCAAACCGAGTGGAAGGTGGAGCAAGTCAGCGAGAAGCCGTCGAAGAGCAGGCCTGCCTCACCATTCATAACCAGTACACTGCAGCAGGAGGGCAACAGAAAGCTCAAGATGAGCGCCCGCGAGACCATGCGCAGTGCTCAGCGCCTCTATGAGCAGGGATTTATCACCTACATGCGTACCGACAGCTCCACCCTGAGTCAGGAGGGTGTCGGCGGCGCGAGGAGCGCGGTCGAGGAGCTCTACGGGAAGGATTTCCTCAGCGAGCAGCCTCGACAGTATGCTACAAAGGCGAAGTCCGCCCAGGAGGCGCACGAGGCGATCCGTCCGGCAGGCGAGAAATTCTATCACCCCGACGAAACGGGCCTTCAGGGGCGTGAGAAGGAGCTCTACTCCCTCATCTGGAAGCGGACGCTCGCAAGCCAAATGGCAGAGGCGAGCAAGGTAACCACCACGGCTAAAATTCGCGCGGGAAGATGCCTGTTCTCCGCTTCGGGTACGCGAATCGTCTTTCCAGGCTTTATCCGCGTCTATGTCGAGGGCAAAGACGATCCCGATGCCGCGCTGGATGACAAGGAGACATTCCTCCCGGCTCTCGACGAGGGGAATACGGTCTCGCTCCTCGATCTGCTCGCACAGTATCATGAGACCAAGCCGCCTGCCCGCTACACCGAGGCGACCATTGTGCGTACCTTGGAGAATCTCGGAATCGGTCGTCCATCTACCTATGCGAGTATCATCAACACCCTGTTCGAGAGAAACTATATACGCAAACAGGGCAACGCCCTTGTTCCCACCTTCACAGGATTCGCGGTGGTGCAGCTCTTAGAGGACTATTTTCACTACCTCATCGAATACAACTTTACCTCAGAGATGGAGGACTCCCTCGACGAGATTGCAGTGGGAAATGTCGACCGCCACGAGTATCTGAAGGGCTTCTATCTCGGGACAGAGGGCTTGAAGGAGCGGGTCGAGAAGCGCGAGAAGGAGATAAAGGCCGACGAGGCGAGAACCATACGTCTTCCCCATATAAATGTGGTCGAAGGTATCAAGGTCGGTAAATATGGTCCCTACATCATCCATCACGACGAGGAGCAGGAGGAGATTCACGCCTCCATTCCCGAGGAGTATGCGCCGGCGGACCTCAGCCAGGATGATGTCGAGGAGATTATCGAGCTCCAGAAGAGGGGCCCGGAGCCGCTCGGTAAGGATCCCGAGACCGGAGAAAACATCTACTGCCTCACCGGACGCTACGGCCCCTATTATCAGCGCGGCGAGAAGACCGAAGAGGGGCCAAAGCCGAAGAGGGCGGCGCTTCCCAAGGGCATGAAGGCGAAGGATGCAAACCTCGAGGATGCGCTGCGGCAGCTGAGCCTGCCGAGAAAGCTCGGAGTGCATCCGGAGACGGGAAAGGAGATAGAGGCCAACCGGGGGCGATTCGGCCCTTTTATCGTGCACGACGGCGATTTTCGCTCTCTCAAGAAGGGAGACGATCTCTTTACCATCGACTTCGATCGCGCTCTCGAAATCCTCGCAGAGCCCAAGCGCGGAAGGGGCGGCCGCAGGGTGTTGCGGGACTTCGGCAAGGACGAGGAGCTCGGGAAGAAGCTGGCAATCTACGACGGAAAGTACGGGCCCTACATCAAGCTCGGCTCGAAGAACATACGGCTCCCCGACGACAAGCGGGAGAAGGAGGCTATCGAGAAGCTCTCACAGGAGGAGGTTCGAGATATAGCTCGCGAGGTCTCAGGAGACGGCAAGAGAGGCGGGAAAAAGAGCGGTTCTAAAAACGCTTCGAAGAGCGGAAACAAGAAGAGCTCCAGCAAGAGCCCAAGCAAGAGCTCCAGCAGGAGTTCAAGTAAATAGCCGAATAGCGCGGATCCGGCATGGCTCTATGATGAGGAAGTAATGTGGCTCTTCAGCCAGTCGACGAGCATGTCGTAGAGCTCATCAGCAGACTCTTCGTTGTGGACCTCGTGGTAGGCATTGTCGAAGAACCTCAGCGTTTTGTCATCCGACCCGAGCAGGTCGTAGAGCTCCTGAGAGCTCTCGGGGGGTATGAGCGGGTCTTCCCCGCCGTGGATTATGAGGGCCGGTACGCGTATCTTCGAAAGGGCTGCTGCGTCGAGCATTTTTTCCGCCTCGATCATCTCGAGCCCTGTAGCAACCTTCACTTTTCCGTGATAATTTAGCCGATCGTTCCGATACTCCTCTATGACCTGGGAGTTGTGCGAGATTCCGTCGGAGTGAAAAGGAATTATAGGCATGGCAGGTGCAAAGCTCCGTAACCCCCGTGTAAAGGCACGTACGAGGGGAGAGCTCGTCTGCATGATGCGGATCGCAGCAGCGGAAAAGACTACACCGGTAACGGGAAAGGTACTGCGAAGCAGGGTCAGCGCTGTTATAGCGCCGCCCATGCTGTGCCCGTACAGGAATACGGGAGCTCGGTCGTGAAGTGCCGAGGCTGTTTCAAGGGCAATCATGAGATCATCGGAGAGCAACTCGATCCTCTCTATCAGCGCTCTTGGGCCGGAGGATTTCCCGTGACCGTAGTGATCGTGAGCCCAGACGGCAAAGCCTTCGTCGAGCAGGCGTTTTGCGGTCGGTTCATATCTGCCGGAGTGCTCTGCATACCCGTGTGAAATGACGACGAGTCCCTCGGGAGAGGTGTCGGGGCTCCACGTCCTGAAAAATCTCAAGCTCCCGTCTTTACCGTTGAAATACGCTTCTTTGTAATCCATATGTACAGAATGTAGCATAAATCCGGAGTAGGTTACAGGAGATCTGAGAAATGCCTTATTTAGTGGATCAAATCTTGCATCGGAGAGCTGGTCGAAGGTTTCCCCTACGTGAATAGAGATTCGTTTCGGCATATATCGATATAACTCAATCTAAAAGATTTTTACTCGATATTTGTGTATTAACTTTAGAGGAATAAATTGTTCTACTGAAATGATGTAATTGACTTTTTAGTGTGTTTATATCATTTATATGAGGTAAAATACGGTCTAGGACCAAATTATATGAAAATCATCCCTTGACTTTCTATCTCTTAGTGAATAGTATTAGATACATAGTGACTGAATAGCTTGTGTTTTTAACGTATAACACATAGAGTTGAAATAGTAAGAGGGATAAATATGGCAGAAGGAACACCAGAAGATGTAAAGATTACGGTAAAGAATCTCTATAAAATTTTTGGAACCAACCCCAAGAGAGTCTACCCCATGATGGAGCAGGGGAAGACGAAAGAGGAGATCCTCGAGAAGACCGGTTGTACCGTTGCGGTAAACAACGTGAGTTTCGAGGTCCACAAGAAGGAGACCTTTGTTATTATGGGGCTCTCCGGAAGTGGTAAGTCTACGCTTATTCGCTGCCTCAACAGATTGATAGATCCGACGGACGGGCAGATAATAATTGACGATAAAGATCTCATGCTGATGGACAGAGAGACCCTTCGTGAGAGTCGTCGCTATACCATGTCGATGGTTTTTCAGCACTTCGGCCTCCTTCCCCACAGAACCGTAGCAAACAACGTAGAGTTCGGCCTCGAAATCGGGGGAATGGAAAAAGAGGAGCGAAGGGAGAAGGCGATAAAGGCAATCGAGTTGGTCGGTTTGAAAGGTTACGAGCACAGCATGCCCGACGAACTTTCCGGTGGTATGCAGCAGCGTGTAGGACTCGCGCGTGCTTTGGCCAACGATCCGGAGGTGCTACTCATGGACGAGGCTTTCAGCGCCCTCGACCCACTCATACGTACTCAGATGCAGGATGAGCTTCTCGAGCTGCAGGCGAAGATGCACAAGACCATCATCTTCATTACGCACGATCTCGACGAGGCGCTTAAGCTAGGTGACAGGATCGTCATTCTCGGTCCCGGTGGTGTTATCCGTCAGATCGGTTCGCCGGAAGAAATACTCTCTAAACCTGCGGATGACTACGTTTCCGCCTTCGTACAGAACGTGGATAAGACGAAGGTAATTACCGTGGAGTCTATCATGCGCAAGGTACCTGTGGTTAATATTCCAAAGGATGGCCCCGGTGCCGCGACCCGGATGATGGAGAAGAACCACATTTCTTCTGCCTTTGTTGTCGATTCGGACCGTAACCTCAAGGGGCTCATTAGAATAGACGATGCAATAAAGCTCCAAAAGGAGAAGAGCAAGGATATCGAATCGATTCTCGTAAACGATATCTACACAACCTACGGATCGACGGCTATTTCCGATCTCCTTGCTACGGCATTACAGACCAAGTATCCAATAGCCGTAATCGACGAAGATTACCATTTCCGGGGAATCGTGGACAGGGCCGCTATTTTGGCCGAGGTAAGCGAAGAGAGTGATGATGCGAATACGCCGACCCACCTCTCCGAAATTGAGACGGAAAGGGAAGAAGCCACGGCTAAGGATTCCGAATAGGAAAGGACGGAGGAGTAAAAAACAATGAACAGTGAGCTTTTAGCTAAAATATTCAACATAGGAGGGGCCTTCGAAGCGGTTATCGACTGGCTTACCGAGAATTTTTCGCCCTTATTTGATTTCATAGCCGATGTAATCGATACGATTCTCACCACATTCTTCGACATATTAATGCTGCCGCCGGCACTGGTGTTAATAGTAATCTTCGGGGCTCTTGCCTGGTGGATTGCGAAGAAGGGAGTAGGCGTTTTTACCCTTGTCGGGTTTTTCATCATTTACGCGATGGGACTCTGGGAAGCGACGATGGAGACTGTTGCTCTAGTTATTACTTCGGTACTGCTGGCAATTATTATTGCCGTGCCGATTGGTATTTGGGCTTCTAAGAGCAATGCAGTTGAGGGTATAGTTCGTCCCATTCTGGACTTTATGCAGACCCTGCCGGCCTTTGTATACCTGATACCGGCGGTTCTCTTTTTCCGTCTTGGTGCGGTGCCCGGAGTTGTGGCGACGCTCATCTTTTCGATGCCCCCATCGGTACGGCTTACCAACCTCGGTATTCGTCAGGTGCCTAAGGAGATAAAGGAGGCGGCACAGGCCTTCGGGGCGACGAACCGGCAGATGTTGCTGAAGGCGGAGATACCGGTGGCCATGCCGACCATTATGGCCGGTATCAACCAGACCATTATGCTCGCGCTTTCCATGGTTGTTATCGCCGGAATGATCGGTGCGGGCGGACTCGGTAACGAGGTGCTCAAGGGTATTACTCAGCTTAAAATCGACCTTGGCTTCGAGAGCGGTCTTGCAATTGTAATTCTTGCTATCTTTCTCGACCGTGTAACCCAGGCATTGGGGGTCGCATCACAGAAGCAGTCAGAATAGAGAAACAGTAGCAGCAATGGACGAGGCGGCTCTGTAGGAGCCGTCTCTGGAAAAATAAATAATTTCAATTTTTTTCAAGGAGGAGATATGAAGACAATGAAAAAACTCTTTATACTCGCCATCATCATGATGGTAACAGCAACTTTTGCATTTGCAGAAGGCCAGCAGGAAGCTGGACAGGAAGGCGAAGCTGAGGAAGTACAGAAAACAGCTAACCTAGTATATGTAAACTGGGAAGAGGGTGTAGCATACACCCACTTGGCAATGGTAGTACTGGAAGACAAGATGGGATACGATGTAGATATTACCGCTGCTGATGTTGGTCCTGCGTATACCTCGGTTGCCCAGGGCGACCAAGATGCATTTATGGAGACCTGGCTTCCGGTCCTTCACAAGGATTACGTAGAGCAGTACCGCGATAAGATTACCGACCTCGGTTATGTATTCGAAGGCACCCAGAGCGGTCTCGTAGTACCCGACTACATGGACATTACCACTATTTCCGAGATCAACGACATTGCCGACGAGCTCGGCGGTAAGATCACCGGTATCGATGCCGGAGCCGGCGTCATGCAGACCACCGAAGAGGTAATAGAGCTCTATGATCTCGATGTGGAGCTCATGGCTTCCAGTGGACCCGCAATGATGGCCGCCCTCCAGGAAGCTATCGCCGACAAGGAGCCTATTGTGGTAACCGGCTGGACCCCCCACTCTATGTTCGGACGCTGGGACCTCAGGTTCCTCGAGCAGGACAAGGATAAGGTTTGGGGTACCGGAAACATCCACATCATGGGCCGCAGAGACATTATGACCGAAAAGCCTGAGCTTGCACAGTTTCTCAGTAACTACTTCTTTACCGAAGCACAGCTCGGTGACCTCATAGTCACTGTTAACGAGGCTTCCAGCGAGGAAGAAGGTGCGAGACAGTGGATGAACGACAACATGGATCTTGTCGAAACCTGGCTTCCGTAAACCGTAAAAAGGATAATGAAATCCAAAGGGCCGTCTGAAAATCAGGCGGCCCTTTTTTTCGCCCGGAAGGCTGCACAAAATCCATAATAAAACCGTTCAGAAGAGGTAAGGGCGATGGGAATACAGCGGGCCGGTTCTAAGAGTTTATCCGCCCATCTCTAACTGCAGTGTGTAGTAGGCGCCAAGGTAACCGGCTGCAGACCATGCCTGAAAACGCTTTCCCATCGGCCTGCCGGTCTGGCCGTGTACCCACTCGTTGAACTCCCAGTCCTCCTCTATACCTAAATGGTTGACTTGAGCCAATCGGTAGAGCTCCTGTTGGCCGAGGTCGCGGAGGCCGAGACGGCTTATGAACATCACCCAGTAGGCGCCGATGAAGGGCCAGACCCCGCCGTTGTGGTAGTGGTGGGGTAGATTCAAAAGGTTTACCGTGTAGTAGGTGCGCCACGAAGGGTCCCCGGAGCCGACGGGAGGATAGAGATTGACCACAGGCGCCGGTTCGTTCGCGCCGACCCCCCACATAAACTGGAAGGCCGTTTTGGCCCGCTCATGACTGAGCACATTGAAGAGGGCGGCGAGAATGTTTCCGTAGACGTCACAGCGCCAGTCGTAGTTGAAGGGGGTAATCTCGGCGAGGAGGTAGCTGGTATCGCCGAGGGAGAACTGCTGTTCGGCGAAGCTCCTCACATTGTCCGTCTTTATGGACGGCCAGAACTTCCGGTTGATGGTCTCCTTTATGTGCTGGGCCAGCCGCAACCGGTAGCCGGCCAGATCGAAATCGCCTAGGAGCTCCGCGAGCCTTCCGTGGCAGAGGTTGGCGTAGTACCAGAGCACCTCGTCGTAGAGGACATTGTAACTCCTGCCGAAGAGGTCCATCCAGTCGCCCGCCTCGGGGATCTCGAGGAGTGAGTCCGAGTTGCTGTCCTGCGCCTCGAGCCAGTCCATCGCACGGTATATCTCTCCCGACCAGTTTCGCAGGAACTGGTAGTCGCGGGTCGTGCGGATGTAGTGGTAGAAGGAGATGACGAGCCACAGACCGCTGTCGATCGAGGCGATGTCGCCTACACCCGAGTAGTCGGGCATTTCTGTGTCGATACGCACGTTACTCGGCACCTGCCCTCTCGGGGATGTATGCTCGAGCAGAGTGGTGAGGGTGACGCGCTGTGCGGCGCGTATGTCGTCGTCATCGACCGCGAGCGAGTTCATGACGGTGATCGCGCCGTCCCTCCCCCAGATGCTTCGGTAGTTTTCGTCGGTGGTGCCGAAGCTGTTGTCGGTCAGGGAGCAGGCGGAGAAGCCGAGCGGGGTGATGTTCCTCTTGAGCGCCTCTATGGCACGCTCGTATGCCTCGTCGATAAAGGCGAGCTGCTCTTTCGAAAGGGCCTTGAAGCTGTCGGACTGTACGAGGTTGTGCAGTTTGGGGTCGAACTTGTGGTGTGCGAGCTCCTCGCCGCTCACGTTGGCAATGGAGTCAATGAAGCCGTAATGGAGCAGTCCCTCGAGGACCCCATCTGCAAAAGGCTTGGAGGCGGTGTAGGTCGGCTTTTCGATGGTGGCGAGGAGCAGCTCCGGCTGCGCGTTCTCCACGATAATCCCCTTTACCCCGTCGATAAAGAACATGGAGTTGTCGTTGGCGGTATCACCGGCAACGACGGTGTTTTCAGAGGGGATCTCCAGCCAATCGATCAGCCACTTGAGGGCGTTTCCCTTGTTCGCATAGAGAGGCAGCACATCGAGATCCCTGCTCGATGAGTATACGACGTTCACGTGAAGGCCTCTCTCCTCCAAATCCTTTTCTATCTGTGCAATACGTTCCTGCGAGGCTTCGTGCAGGTACCAGCTCGACTTGAACTTGTTCTGGTACTTCTGGGGCTGCTCCTCGATGTTGTGGTATGAGAGAAGGACCTCGCGAACGGTCTGCCGGTCCCATCCGGTGTTGAGGGTGTCGGAGAAGACCTTTACGATGTGCTTCTTGCGGTAGTCGTATATGAGAGTGCCGACTCCGCAGATGAGATAGTCGGGGTCGGGAAGATAGCTCTGCTGAACGAGCTCGAGCGTGTGGGGCAGGAGTCTGCCCGAGTTGTACACGAGGAGTGGGACCCCCTCCGGATCAGCGGATGACCGCAACTGCTTCCATGTTCTTCTGAAGGCGAGGGTGGCATCCGGTTTCCCGATGAGGGTCCCGTCTAAGTCGGACGAGAATAATCGCTTGGCTTGTGACATCTAACTCCGCCTATAAGTGTTCCTTCGGTTTTACGTGGAGCGACTCCAACGCATCTGTGCGGTTTTCCACCGCATTGAGGATCTCCTGAGCAATACCCGTCCATGTGAATCGGGCTCTCACGAGCTGTGCTCCCCGCTCGGACATGCGTCTGTGGAGGCTCTTGTACCTGAGCGCCTTCACGATGGTGATGCCGAGCTCCTCTATGTCGAAGGTGTCGGCAAAGACGGCGTGGATGCCGTACTCGAGCACGCGAGCAAGACCGCCGTGGATCGTCACGACCGTAGGGGTACCGCTGGCCATCGCCTCTATTGCAGTCATCCCGAAGGGTTCATACCTGCTCGAGAGGACGAAGAGGTCCGCAGAACGGTAGTAGTCCGGCAGCTCCTCGTCGGGGATGAATCCGATGAAGGAGACCTTGTCCTCGATACCGTGCTTCTTCGTAAGGGCGAGGAGATTCTGATATATCTCCTCCTCGGATTCCGAGCGGTCCTCGTGCCCGATGGCGAGCACCAGCCGTGCATCGTCCATGCGGTCGGCCACTATCTTAAAGGAGTCGACGAGAAGGTCAAGCCCCTTGTTGTGTGCGAGTCGTGAGACGGCAAAAACGGTCTTTCCCGAGAAACCGTATTGCGCGCGCACGGCTTGACGCGTCGGTTCCCCGACGGGGAAGAAACGGTTGTCGTCGTAACCGGGTGGGATCATGCGTATACGCTCCTTCGGGATGTCGTAGTCCTCTTCGATCTTGTCGACCTGTATCGGCGTGGTTGCCACGATGAGGGCTACGGAGCGGTATATCTGCGTCTCGTGCTTGATCCTTTCTGAGAAGTTGTACTTGTGTTCGAACTCGTCGGCGCTGTCGGGATAGTCGGTGAGCATCTGCTCCTTCTTCCAGCTGCCGATCGAATGCGGAGTGTGAATGTGGACGATGTCCAGTTGATCTGAGAGCATCTCTCCGGCGACTCCCGCATCCCAATAGTGGCTGTTTATGAATGCATAGGTGATCCCATTTTTCTTGATGTACTTCTTTGCATTCGCCACCCACTCTGGGAGCTTCTTGTAGAGGTACTCCTTTGGAATGAAATCTTTGCCGCCGCAGGGCATGCGAATGATCTGCACATTGTCGTCGACCTCTTCCGTCTGAGGTTGGTCCTCGAACTGGCGGGTCCATATGTCTACTTTGTACCCGAACTGGCCGAGTTTTCGTGCCACCTCGAGCACATAGACGACTTGTCCTCCGGTATCTGGAGCGCCGAGCGGCGGATCTGCGGCCACATAGCCGTGGGTCGATATCATCATGATTCTGTCCGGCGCAGAATTTGTTGTGTTTTCGTTCTTTTGATTCTCTTTTTCTACTTTTCCCATGTTTTTCACCTCTCTTTTGACTCTTTTCTTTTCTCTCTCATTATATAGTATAGTAAGACCTACGAGTGAGTTCAAATTCGATCGTAGATTGCACTCACGTGTTTAGACGCCTCGTGTTGAGATGCTCGATGGGGGCTCATCGACATAAACGATTAACAAAAGAGGTTGATCGGATAGCTGTTCCATGCTATATTTCTATACGGTTTTGTAACCGGTTACAAAGATGCCGTTTTGTTCAGGACACGGAGGAGGTGCGCATGAGTGTCGTGGAGCTCGACAACATTCACAAGGCGTTCGGTGACGTGCATGCCAACCAGGGAGTCTGTTTCGACCTGGAGGAGGGGGAGATCCACGCTCTTCTCGGTGAGAACGGGGCAGGCAAGACCACGCTCATGAATATCCTCTACGGCATCTACAGCTGCGACGAGGGGAGCATTCGCATCAATGAAGAGCCGGTGGATATAGACAATCCCAAGAGGGCTATCGAACACGGGATCGGAATGGTTCACCAGCACTTCATGCTCATTCCTCAGATGACGGTTACTCAGAACATCTTCCTGGGCATGAAAGAGGCAGGTTTTTTTCTCGATCTGGAGAAGCTCAATGCCCAGGTTCGCAAGATAAACGAGCAGTACGGCTTCAACGTGCAGCCGGAGGCCTACGTCCGGCAGATTCCCGTCGGAATACAGCAGAAGGTCGAGATCCTGAAGGCGCTGATCAGGAATGCCCATATTCTCATCCTCGACGAGCCCACTGCGGTGCTCACTCCCCAGGAGGTGGACGAGTTCTTCCTCTCGGTAAATAAGCTGACGAAGAGAGGCTACTCGGTCATCCTCATTACCCACAAGATCGAGGAGGTCATGCGTCACTGCGATCGGGTGACGGTCATGCGTGAGGGGCGCGTTATCGACACCGTGGAGGTACAGGACACATCGCTCAACGAGTTGGCGAAGATGATGGTGGGACGGGAGGTCTTTCTCGAGAGAAACATGTCTCCCAAAGAGCCCGGCGAAGTGCTGCTCGAAGTGGAGAATCTGAACGTGTTGGACAACCGTCGTCTGAAGGCGGTGACCGATGTATCCTTCCAAATAAGGGCCGGAGAGATTCTCGGCTTTGCAGGTGTGGACGGAAACGGTCAGCTCGAGTTGGGAGAAGCCATCGTGGGTCTGAGGAAACTCGAGAGCGGTAAGATATCGATAGGCGGGGAAGTGAAGTACGACCCTTCTCCCCGCGACATGCTCGATGCGGGAATCGCCCACATCTCCGACGACCGCCACAAGAAAGGCCTCGTACTATCCCTCTCTGTAAAGGAAAACCTCATTCTCGGTTCACATAGAGCTGCACGCCACCGCAATGGACCGTTGATGGACTACAACAGAATAGCGCAGGAGGCGAAGGAGTTGGTTAAAACCTATGATGTCAGGCCCCCCAAGATCGACCTTCCAGCCGGTAGCCTCTCCGGCGGCAACCAGCAGAAGGTGATCCTCGCAAGGGAGCTTTCACGAGACCCTCAGGTGCTCGTGGCGCTGCAGCCGACGCGGGGCCTGGATGTAGGGGCCATAGAATTCGTGAGGAGTCAGATAGTAAAGCAGAGGAACGAGGGGAAGGCCGTGCTCCTCGTCTCTACGGACATAGATGAGATACTGACCTTGAGCGACCGCATCGCGGTGATCTACAAGGGGGAGATCTTGGAAATTCTCCCCCCCGATGCGCCGGTGGAGAGAATCGGCATGCTTATGGGCGGCATCAAGCCCAAGGGGAGAGGCGAGCATGCGTAATCAGAGTCTCACACGTCCCATATTCGCCATACTTGTATCTTTCGCAATCGGTGCAGTCATCCTATTCGCCGCCGGTTACGATGTGATAGAGGCTTTTACCGCCCTCTGGCTCGGGACCTTCCGCAACCTCTTCACCATTACCAGCACCATAAACCGCAGCTCCCCCTTGATCTTCGTGGGACTGGCGGTGGCCATCGCCTTTCGCGGGAGCGTCTTCAACATCGGTGCCGAGGGACAGTTGTTGATGGGAACCATCTTCGCCACCTTCGTAGGCGTCAATTTTACTGCGTTTCCCGGGATGATTCTGATTCCTATGATGATCGTCGCAGGAGCAGTCGGCGGAGCAATCTGGGGATTTATTCCAGGTTTTCTGAAGGCCCGGTACGAGGTCAGCGAAGTAATTACCACCATCATGTTCAACTACATCGCCCTGCACCTCATCGGCTATCTCGTCCGCGGTCCGATGCGCGACCCGCAGCGTGCGGAGCCGATGTCCCACACCATCGCGGAGCAGGGCTTTCTGCCCTCTATACTGCCGGGTACCAGGCTGCACTTCGGCTACTTTCTCGGCATCATCTTCGCCGTCCTCATCTTCTACCTCCTCTTCAAGACCTTCGTCGGATACGAGGTAAGAGCGGTGGGACTCAACAGGGATGCCGCGAAGAGCGGGGGTATCGATGTACAGAAGACCATCACCTCCACCATGCTGATAAGCGGTGGCCTCGCCGGCATGGGAGGAGCCATCGAGATAGCCAATGTGCATTACCTGTTGGAGGGAATCTCGCCGGGCTACGGCTACACCGGCATATCGGTGGCGGTCCTCGCCGGGAGCAATCCCATAGGAGTGATCTTTACCTCACTCCTGTTCGGGATGCTCAGCTCAGGCGGCATGTCGATGCAGCGGCTGGCCGGCATATCCTCCTCCTTCGTGGGAATTTTTCAAGGTGTCATGATCGTCGCCATCGCCCTTGCGGCGGTGGGAAGCAGCATGAGCGGCAAGGCTGTCAAAAAGAAGGAGGGAGCATAGATGGATGTGGCGCAACTATCCGCATTCCTGAGCGCGTCGGTTCGTTTGGCAACACCCCTGCTCATTGCCGGGTTGGGACTCGTCATATCGGAGCGCGCGGGGTTGATCAACATCGGCATCGAGGGAATCATGCTCATGGCCGCCTTTTCGGCCTATGTAGGAGCAAAGCTCAGCGGCGACTACTGGATAGGCCTCTTAGTGGGTGTTTTGTCTGCAATGTTGACGATCATGATATTCGCCGTCACCACTATCACGTACAAGGCCTACCAGATCATTATCGGAGCGGCGCTGAACATCTTCTGCGCCGGGCTGAGCAGCTTCCTCTACCGGCGTCTCTTCTTCGGTACGGGAAGGCTTGACGAGGGTATCGCGGCAGCTACCTTTCCATCTCTTCCCATTCCGGGCCTCTCGGCGATTCCCGTCATAGGACCGATGTTTTTCAATCACACCTTCATCGTCTATTTCGGCTTCATCATGGTGGCGGTGTTGTGGATAATCATCAAGAAGACATCACTGGGCCTGAAGATAATCGCGGTGGGGGACCACCCGCTTGCAGCCGACAGCCTCGGTATCAACGTTATCAGACTGCGCTATCTCGCAGTGCTCTTCTCCGGGGCAATGATCGGAGTTGCGGGCTCTTTCCTGTCCATCGCCCAGGCCTCCTCGTTCGGAGAGAACATGACCAACGGACGGGGATTTATCGCACTGGCGGTGGTGATACTGGGCAAGTGGAACCCCGTTGGAGTTCTCGGAGGTGCCCTGATCTTCGGATTTGCGAGCGCGCTGCAGATGCTCTTTCAGATTTCCGGGGTCGAGGTACCGCAGAACATCATAATGATGGTTCCCTATGTGGCAACGGTGCTCGCCGTGTTGGCGGTGAGCAGGAAAAAGGTAGGAGCACCGAGAGCTCTGGGGGTGCCCTACAAGAAATCGTAATCCGAGCATGATCAACGGACGGTTGATCGGCAAAAACAATTGCCGGTCTTGATTATACACGTACCTTAAAGGAGGTAAGACGTGAAGAAACTTATTGTAACATTGTCGGCACTGCTTTTGGCATGCGCCGTAGGACTTCCGCTGTTTGCAGGCGGACAGGGTGAGTCGGGAGATGCGATGGACCCGACCGAGATGAAGGCGGAGAATTTGAAGGTGGCGGTGATTCTGCCGAGCTCTCCCACCGACGGAGGGTGGGGCCAGGTAGGAGCCGACGGCCTGAAGAATGCAGCGGATATCTACGGATTCGAACCTGTCATAGTCGAGGCTGCGACGGCGGATCTGATGAAGCGTGAGGCGGAAGCACTTGCCCAAGAGGGGTTTCACCTCATCTTCGGACACGGTGGCCAGTATGCACAGCCGTTCTCCGAGATAAGCGGAGACTATCCGAACACCTTCTTTATAACCGCCGGCGGCGACATAGTCACCGATAACCAGCTGGTGGCCGAGTTCGTGCTGGAACGGCTCACTTACATTCAGGGCGCCATGGCCGCCAAGCTGACTGAGGCCGACATGGTCGGCGCCATAGTCGGCGGAAGCTTTCCCGCCTACACCAAGACCTCGCGCGGCTTCAGGATGGGCATAGAGGACTTCAACGAGGATGCGGAGTTCCTCTTCGGCGTAACACAGAACTCTGCGGACATGAACGAGGGCTATGAGCTGACCCTTTCGCAGATCAACAAGGGTGCGGACATCGTCTGGACCAATGCGAACCAGGCCAGCCAGGGCTCGATCAAGGCCGCGAGAGAGACCGACACCTACATCTTCGGCTGCGTTTCCGACATCCAGAACGAGGCTCCCGAGGTGACCATCGCATCTGCAACTCAGAACTTCAACGTGCTCTACACCTACGTGGTAGAGCAGTACCTCGAGGGGAATCTGGGCGGCGAGACGGTCAAGCTGGGAGTGGAATCCGGTGCAATCAAATGGGTCTGGAACGACCGAGTGAAGGAGGAGCTTCCCGACGACGTGGTGGCACTCTACGACGAACTCCTGCCGAAGATTCAGTCCGGCGAGATCTACGTACCCGGCGAAAACGAAGGCTGGGAGGATTAGGTACGAGGAGGCGGCCTCTCTCGGCCGCCTCTCGGCTCAGCGAAACAGGTAACAACCGGTCCGCGGCCGTGTGCCGCGGTTTCACAGCTCAGCCCACCGCGGGCTGAGCCGCATCTCAGACGGCGCATCTTCTAACGGATCTTCGAGATCAAGTAGAGTCCCTCTTTACGAGACGTATATCCGTCTTGATGATGGTTTTTACCTGCTCGCCGAGAATCAGTTTGAAAAGAAGGTCTGCGGCGGTTCTCCCCACCTCCTGGTTGTGGATGTCCACGGTGGTCATGTGAGGTTCGATTATGGTGGTATAGCGTGTATTACCCGTACCGATGACCGCCACCTCGTCGGGTATGGAAACTCCTCGCTCTTTCAGTCTCTCTATTACGTGTACCGCCATGAAGTCGGTGAGGCAGTGCACCCCGTCGACTCCTTTTTCTAACAGCTCGTCTACCTGTCCTGCAATGAGATCGTGTTGATACATACACTCCTTTACCAGCTCTTCGTCATAAGGCAGCTCGTGTGCCGCCAATGCATCCTGATAGCCGTCGAGATTGATCTTAGACTGGGGTTGACGCACCTTTCCGAGGAAGAGGCCGAGCCTGCGCTTGCCTTTTTCGAGCAGATGAGATGTGGCGATGTATGCACCTTTACGGTAGTCCACGTTTACGGCCGGAGTGTGGTTTTTCTCGAAGAGCCTGTTGATGAGCACGTAGGGTATGTGATGGGAGTCGAGAATATCGAGATGGGAGAAGTCATTGTAGTTTGAAGCAAGGGTGTTGAGGATGACTCCAGCAACCCTGTTTTCTACGAGTCTGGGGATGAGGATCTTCTC
>CAYFVU010000073.1:0-5646 GCA_964346645.1 uncultured Spirochaetaceae bacterium
TTTTTTCGGGCTGGGCGGATTTGAGCTTCCGGGCCTTCGGCCCTACAGCCACCGTACTTGCTGCGCAAGTACTCGGACCAAGGTTCAAATCCGCCTCTTCGAAGCACAACGAAAAAAGCACTCCTTGCGGCGTGCTTTTTTCTTTTCGGGCTGGGCGGATTTGAACCGCCGACCCCTTGTCCCCCAGACAAGTACGCTAAACCACTGCGCTACAGCCCGTTTGTTCCTTATGTGCGGAATAAAAACTACCATAGGCCGCTGTTGAGTGTCAACTACCACCGCTTTTACGTCGCAGTCGGCGGAAAAACGGAGCGTTGTGCCTGAATTCTCGTCTCTGCATCGCCCCCTCGGCCCCCTTTGCGGGGGCCGAAGCATTTCGGCGGGCTTAACCGCAGAGAGGCGTTCCGTTGTATAGTCGCACTAACTCCCGACAGAGAAGTAGTCGACCTGGATTGCGGGGACCTCCTTGTCGGTACCCATGGCAGTCTCGTATTCGAGAGTTCCGATATAGCGGCCGAATACATGGGCCTCGGCGTGCTCCTCGATCTTATCTGGCTCCTCGAGAAAGATGAGCATAATCTGATGGCTCTCGACGCCGGCGGCTGCGCTGCTCTGGTTGTTGATGGTTAGAAGTACCGCCGCCTCACCCTTCTGCGGCTCTTCGAACTGTTTGTGAATCTTTCCTTCGAGCTCGATGAGTTTACCGGATGTGTACTCCTTGAGCTTTGCCTTTTCGAAATCGAGCTCCGACGCTTCCGATTCGTAGGTTGCCTCATCGGGTTTTTCCACGTCGGTTATGAGCTCGGCACCGGCCGGCTGGCTCTGCGATACGCCGATAAAGAGCAGAGCGAGCAGTACGACGATGCCTCCGAGTGCGCCGATCGTCTTCAACGTGTTGTTCTCTTTTGGTTGGGTGGAAGTTTCGTTTTCTGTATGATGGGTAGCCACGCTACACCTCCTAATTAAATTGGTCTGTTCGATAGAGCGAATCTCCGCGTATCGGCCTGTGCTGATCACTCGAAAGTTGAAGATTATATCTGAAAGATATATCTTGCAGAGGTCCACAGCCTCGGGGCACGACGAAACGGACTTTTCCCATATTCGAAGTACGCAGTTCGCTTTTCCAAGGACTGCGCACCTCTCAAGAAAGGAAAGTCGATTCACATCTCTATCGATTAAAATTTAACGATGAAACTCCAAAAGGTCAAGTGTAGTTCCCTTTTTTGCCCTCCCCTCTATCGAACATCTGCCTCACTTCCTCATCGACTCTGCAGCGATTCTAAATGTGAAGTGTGTTTTAAACACACTTCACATTTAGAATGCTCACAACCCCTTAGAGAAAGGGGAAATGGCTAAAGGTTTGGAGTCGACTCTGCGGAAAGACTGCGATATAGTGAGATACCTTTTGGCGTTGTTTCTCCCGTTGCTATCCTGCGCGGGAGAAGTATATGCGCATAATCGAGATCCGAACGGAGTTTGTTGAGAAATGAGCGAGAAACGAGTTACGAGCATCATGAGAGTGAGCGTTGTCCTCGCGGTTAGCAGTCTGTTGGTACTAAGCTCCTGTATCCTCGGCCCGTCTGCGCCCGAGACGAGGATGAAGGAGGAAATCGACAGAGGATCGTCGAAGGAGCAGGAGGAGGAGCCTGCGGCCCCGGTGAGCGTGGAGGAGGTGGAGGCGTCTTTGCTGCAGCTCACCCTCCGGATGGAGCTTCCGAAAGCGCTGGAGAGTCTCGGCAGCGGATCCGAAGAGATCGACGAGACGCTGGCGCTCATCTTTTCCCTGGAAAAAGGCCCCTTGCCGATAGAGAAGGCCGTACGTCGAGCCGTCTATCGGGAGAGCGGAGAGATATATCACAGCTTCACTCGCACGGCGCGAAAAAGTAGTGAGGGGAGAGCCCTGTGGAAGCTCCGCCACGAGGTGGAGGGGAAGCGGCACCTGCTCGAGGTGCTGGTCAACAAAGGGGGAATCCCTCTGGAAATCGATTACCGCGAGCCTGCGACAGGCAGGCGGATAGAGCGCGAAACGAAGTACCGGCGCATGCTCGATCAGGGAGAGGAGGGCGCCCATTCGGGGCCTTCCTCTCGGAGTTTGTCGGAAAACCCCGCTGCGGGGGCCCAGTCTGCTGCGGAAGCACCGGGGTATCGGCAGCTCGAGTTGGAGGAGTTAGTCCGGCGCTACCTGCCGCCCTACTATCAGGGGCTCGAGATCGTCGGCACAGAGAAGATAGAGGAGGCCGGGCGTACTACGGAGGCCACTCACCTCAGGCGGGAGCTCGGATCGGAGTTCGGCGGCGACATCCACGTTTGGTACTCCCGCGAGGTGCCCGGCCGGATCCTCCGCGTACGGGTAGGCGAGGAGATCCGCAAGGTCGGCATCGAAGAGTGGGACGTCTCCCTCGAGTCAAGTCGTGGAGGTCTATAACCCCTCTTCGAACTCCTCCGGTGATATGCGGCGTCCCTCTTCGAGCAGATTTCCATAACGGATCACCTCGTCGCTCTTTCCGATAGAAGCCACGGCGGCGAGCGTTCCACCCCGAAAATAGCCGGCGAGAAAGGAGCCGTTTTCCACATCGCCGGTGTAGCGAATCTCCTCGTATTCGGGAGCGTAGCCTATATAGGCGAGGGGAGTTTCGAACTGCATGGTCCAGAAGAAGGGCTCGTACTGCAGTCCCTTTCCTCTCCCCACGATGGTCCGGGCAGCCTCCTGTCCGTGGCGCTGCGCCTCGACCCAGTGTTCCACCCTCTGCAGCTCACCGTCGTACCGAATTCGCGCAATGTCGCCGATTGCGTAGACTCCATCCGCCTTCGTTTCGAGGAAGATGTTCACGTCGACGGCGCCGTCCTCGAGGAGCTCAGTCTCCGCCAGGTACTCCGTGTTCGGCACGGCGCCGACACCGACGATAACAAGGTCGGCTTCGAGCTCCTCCCCGCTCTCGAGCCGGACTCGCTCTACTCTGCCGTTGCCGAGGAAGCGGGAAGGCTTCTCCCCGAGACGGAGCTCCACCCCCTGCGAGGTGTGGAGCGATGCGAAGCGTTTTCCCACACGCTCGCCGAGGATCCTTTCGAAGGGGACAGACTCTGGGGCAACTATGCGTACCTGCAGGCCGAGTCCGCAGAGGTAGGCGGCGGTCTCCGTTCCGATGAAGCTCGCGCCGATTACCACCGCCTTTTTGGATTCCCGTGCTGCGCTGCGTACGGCCAAGGCATCTTCGATGCTGCGGATAGTGAAACAGCCCTCGAGCTCGACCCCGGGTATGGAGAGCGTCTTCGCTCTCGATCCCGTAGCCAGGATAATGGAGTCGGCGTGTAAATCGCCGCCGTCGGCCAGCTCTATACGCTTCTCCTTCGGCATCACCCGGGTAACGGAGCGCTTTGTCCAGAGCTCTATTCCCGCATCCTGATAGAAGCCTGCAGGTCGAAGAGCGATGTCGTCTACCGACATATCTTCTTTTAGGAAGAATTTGGAGAGCACGGTGCGGTCGTAGGGTACCGAAGCCTCTGCGGATATCAAGACTATGCGCCCGGAGAATCCCTCTCGTCTGAGTTGTTCTGCGGCGGCGCTTCCGCCGGCTCCCGCCCCGACGATTGCCACCGTGTGCTCAGTATCGCCCCGCACTTCGGGAAACGAAGGAGGCCGTGCCGCTCCTATGTAGATACGGCCGTTCTCCTCGGAGACTTCGTAGGCGGTAAGGTCGTCCAGCGAGGGGGCGGTGATCATATTGCCGCTCGTAAGGTCGAAACGCGCATTATGGCATGCACAGATAATCACGTTTCCATCGATGTGTCCCCACGAGAGGGGGCAGCCAACATGGGGACAGTAATCGGCCCAAGCGTGAAGTTTCCCAGAATGCCGCGTCACGAGTACGTTCTCATCTTCTGATATTTGAAAGGAGGTGTAGGAGCCCTCCGTCACGTCTTCGCTTTTTCCAGCTTCTCGCCATTTTTCAGGTGCCATATACATCTCCTTCTTCGGTAGTGCCGAAATCGTCACCCTATCCCAAGCGGGCGGTACGCAGGTAGAGGTCTTCCGCGCCGAAGTTGCCCGACTTGAGCACCACCAGGGGGCTATTGGTCGGCCCCTCCTCTCTCTCGCCGGCGGGGCTGTCTCCCGCGGCGGCATCAGAGGATCCCCCGGCACCGGAGAGATGTACCGGAAAGCAAAAGGGCACTCCCGGGTCGATCGGCAGTCCCACCTCCAGTGCTTCGAAGCCGCACTCATAGCAGACAGAGCCGGAAGTCTCACCGCCGGCGACGAGCAGTCTCGCGAGCCGGTGTTCGTGCACGAGCCCGGCCGCCACCCGTCCGAGAAAACTGCCGATCAGATTGCCCATATCCACCGGAGTCAGTCCGCGGACCCCCGCCTTCTCGTTCACATGTTCGACGTCACCGCCGCTGCGGCGATCGAGTGCCACAACCACACTTCTCCCCCCGGTGTAGTGCGAAGCGATGCTCGAGGCAGTCGTCTCGACGAGACGCTCGAAATCTTCGGCCCCTTCGGTCTCGAGGATTTCGAGCGGATGGACGGTAACCTCGGCGAAGCCATGGGATAGCGCGTACTGTCTCTGCCTTGCGGCGGCGGGAGACTCGCTACCGCTGATGACCACGAGACCCTCCGGCAGCGAGGCGAGGCGGCCGCCGTAGTCGGCCGCCTCGGCTTCCGCGAAGTAGAGATTGCCGTAGGCCTGTGAGATTCCCGAGCCGCCGCTGAGGAATTCGGCATCTCCGTAAGCCTCCACCGTGAGGTCGATGTCGCTCTGTTCCAAGGCATCGGTGACGATGTAGCTCACTCCCTCTGACTCCAGTCTCCGCCGCTCGGCGCGAATAGCCTCCACCCCACGGCGAATAGTGTGGAAATCGATACGGCCGATCTCTCTCTGTGTCTGATAACCGAGCCAGCGCGGCAGAAAGGAATCGGTCATAGGGTTGAGGGGGTGTCTGCTGAGTGGCGACTCTGAGAGGAGCCGGTCGTGGACGAAGTGGTAGCCCTGGTAGGTGGTGCGTCCGTTGACCGGGAGGGCGGGACAGACCACGGTGGAGGCGAAGCCAAGGAGATCGCAGGCGGCATCGAGACTCTGGCCGATGTTTCCCCTCTCGGTCGAGTCGAAGGTCGAGCAGTACTTCATCTGTATCGAATCGAAGCCCTGTGCCTTCAGTCCCTGCAGCACCTTCCGTGTGGTCTCGTATGCCTCATCCGGCTCTATCGAACGGATGCGCGTGCTCACTACCACGACGTCGTAACCGGCGGGGAGCCGGCTTTCGGTCTTCTCGAGGAGCCCCGCATCGAGGATGAGGAGGGCGCGGGCTCCGCAGGAGGTGAGCATGCCCGCCGCATCGGTTGCTCCCGTGTTGTCGTCTGCGACAATGGCGATTTTTCTTCGGCTGTTCGGCACGTGCGTATCTCTCCTTTCCGTAGTCTCGTTCTGCTAGTTCTACTCGGTCTCTACCCCACTGGGATGAAGATACTCCTCGAGCGTACGAATTGCAAGACGGGGGCTGGAGATGTGTCGCAGACAAAGAATGCATGATACCATGAGATGAGGTGGAAAAAATGAAGCTTCGATTATCCTACGTGGCGGAGCAGTAACAGGAGACGTGCTCGCTCAGTACAGTCCGGTAAAATTCCCTATCACGAAGATTGTTCCC
>CAYFVU010000073.1:5746-18417 GCA_964346645.1 uncultured Spirochaetaceae bacterium
AGACGTGCTCGCTCAGTACAGTCCGGTAAAATTCCCTATCACGAAGATTGTTCCCGCAACGATGATGCTCGCCACGATCGTCATGAAGACTCCGGCAAAGGCCATGTCCTTTATCGAGAAGTAGCCGGCGGAGTAGGGGATGACGTTCGTCGGCGTCGAGGTGACGAGGATGAAGGCCATGCTCGTCGTCAGGGCCGCGGGCATCGTGATGGACATCGGTTCGATTCCGAGATTCTGCGCGAGGGTGATCATGATGGGAATGATGATGGTGGCGGTGACCGTGTTGCTCGAGAAGGCGATCTTGAGAAAACTGATGATCAGCACCACGAGGAAGACCTGTACGAAGGCGTGCATGCCGCCGATCCCGCCGAGGAAGACCACCGCGAGCCAGCTCGCCGCTCCCGTCTCGTAGAGCATCATGCCGATCGAGATGCCCGAGACGATCAGGAGAATACTGCTCCAGGAGATCTCCTTCTCCACATCGCTCCAGGCGATGCCGCTGACTTTGGGGAAGAAGAAGACGCTGGCGGTCAGGAGCACCGGCATCGAGATGGGAATGTCGATGCCGAGGATCATCTCGAAGAGCGGGGTAGAGAGCCAGAGGATCACCGTCGCCAGGAAGATCACGAGGGTCACCTTCTCCTCTCGACCCATAGCAGGAAGTTGCTTGTACTCGGCCTCCAGCTCCTCCCTGCTCTTCTTCAGCCGCTTCATCTCCGGGCGGAAGAAGAGGAGAATCATTCCCCAGCAGGGGATGAGCAGGAGAATACCCGCAGGCACGCCGTACATCATCCAGCCTACGAAGGAGAGGTCGACGCCGGCCATCTCCTTGAGGAAGCCGACGGCCAGGGGGTTCGGCCCGGCACCGGAGGGGGCGGTAATACCGCCGATGATCGGGCCCCAGGCGGCGGAGATCATCAGCGCTTTGCCGAAGTTGCTCTTCATCGGCGTGACTCCCTCCTCCTGGAGAATGGAGACGCCGAGGGGCATCAGCATCGCCGCCACGGCAGTGTTGGTGATCCACATCGACAGCAGCGCACCGACGGCGAGGAAGCCGAGGATAATGATGCTCGTCCGGTTTCCCGTCTTGGAGAGGAGGTAGACGGATATTCGGTTGCCGAGCCCCGAGTGGGTGATGAAGGAGCTGAGGGTCAGCACGCCGATGAAGAAGATGAAGATGTGGTTGCCGAAACCGACCCGCACGATCGACTGGAAGTCGTCGACCCTCAGGAGGGCGAGGAGAAAGACCCCCAGGAGTCCGGTGATGTGGAAGGGGACCGCCTCGGTCATCCAGAGGATGAGGGCGAAGAGGAGAATGCCCATTGCGGTCTGTCCAGAGCGGGTGAGCTCGGCATCGCCGAAGACCCGCACCGATTCGGGCAGGGGAATGTAGGCGAGCACCATCGCCGCCGCAAAGGCGCCGACGAGTATGGCAAGCTTCGCCGCCGGAGAGGGACTGTGTTTGAGTTTCTTCGGACTCGAGCTATTTTGACTAGAGCTATTTGGACTCGAGTTGTTTTGGCTCGAGTTATCTGAGTTAGAGGAGGATTTCCGGCCGCCGTCCGTTTCGCTCATGATACCGCTCCGCCGTTCTTTGCGCCGCGCGCTGAGGTCTCCCCGAGCGTTCGCGCGAGGAGCTTTCCGACCAGTCTCGGCCGCTCGGCAACCAGGGCTCCCGCCTTCTCGAGGGCTGCGACTTTGTCCTCCACCGAGCCGGTACCGCCGGTGACTATGGCGCCGGCATGGCCCATCTTCTTTCCCTCGGGAGCGGTGCGTCCGCCGAGAAAGGCCACCAGCGGCTTAGTGAAGCTGCCGCTCTCTATCGCCTCGGCGACCTCCTCCTCCATGGTGCCGCCGAGCTCGCCGATAATAACCACCGCATCGGTGCCCTCGTCGGCTTCATAGCGGAGAAGCATCTCGGCGAAACGGGTGCCGGGAACCGGGTCTCCGCCCACGCCGATGAGCGTAGAGACGCCGAAGCCCGCCGAGACCACCATCGAGGTGACCTCGTTGGTCAGCGAGCCGCTGCGGGTCATGACCCCGATGCGTCCGGGTGTGTAGACGCGCTTGATCCAGTAGGGGAAGAAGCCCATCATCGCCTCGCCGGGGCTGATGACCCCGGAGGTGTTGCCGCCGACCACCGTGGCATCGGCATTCAAGGCCGCTTTTCGGATCTCGATCGCGTCGTGGACCGGAATACCGTCGGCGACGGTGACGATCTTCTTTAGCCCCGAGTCGAGAGCTTCGAAAACCGCATCCTTGGTAAAGCGGGGAGGGACGAAGAGCATCGAAGCGTCTACCTCGTGCTGCCGTACCGCTCGCTCGACGCTGTGGTAGACGGGAATCCCTTCGACATCCTGCCCCTCCTTGCCCGGAGTCACTCCGGCGGCGATGATCGTTCCCATCCCCTTCATGTGGTTAGTCCAGTAGGAGCCCTCTTTGCCGGTAATTCCCTGGATCAGCACTCGTGTCTCGCGCGTGATGAAGATGCTCATGACCGCTCCTCCTTTGCACGGCGGTCTGCCCCGTGGGCTTTCGCACCGCCGGTTCCACCGCCGTGTGCGGATGCATCACCGCCGCCTTCGCCCCGAGCAAGGGCGACGGCCTTGCGCACCGCCTCTTCGGTGTCGAAAATCGGCTCGAGTCCCGCTCCTTGGAGGATCTCGACCGCCTCCTCTTCGTTGGTCCCGCGGATGCAGGTGACGATGGGCCGGTCGGGCTGGAGCTTTCCGATCGCCTCGACCACTCCTTCTGCCATGACATCGGCTCTCGCGATGGTGCCGAAGGTGACGATGAGGATGACCTTGGAGGGATTCTGCAGGCAGAGTTCCATGGCCCGTACCGCCTTGCGGTAATTCGGGCCGCCGAACTCGAGGTAGTTGGCCACCGATCCGCCCTCGTAGTTGATGAGGTCGTAGACGGTGGTCGTCAGCCCAGCCCCTGCGCACATCAGTCCGATATCTCCGTCGAACTGCAGATAGGGAATGCCCTCCTGTGCCGCCTCGTACTCCATGTCGCTGTCGAAGTACTCGCGGGTCCGCTCGAACTCGGTCTGGCGGAAGGAGGCGTTGTCGTCGATCATCAGCTTCGCATCGCCGGCCACGAGCGCCCCGTCCTTCGTCAGAAAGAGGGGGTTGATCTCGACGAGCTCGGCGTCGTAGTCGGCAAAGACGCGGTAGAGGGACAGGAGTAACTTCGCCGCCGCTTTTGCCGCATCCCCCTCGAGTCCCATGTCGTAGGCCGTCGCCTTTGCTCTGAAGGTTTCGAGGCCCCGGGTGAGGTCGAAGCGCTTCTTGACGATCGCCTCGGGCCGCTCCTTCGCGAGGGTCTCGATCTCCACGCCTCCCTCGGCGCAGGCAATGACCATGCCCTCGGCGCGCAGAGGATCGACGGTTACGGAGAGGTAGAGCTCCTTCTCGATCTCCACCGCCTCCTCGACCAGGATGCGTGGAACCCCCTCGGGGTGGGCGAAGAGCTCTTCTGCGGCGCTCTCGGCCTCTTCGGCTGATTTCGCGAGCCTTATCAGCCCTGCCTTGCCGCGCCCGCCACGCAGAACCTGGGCCTTTACCGCGCAGGGAGTGCCGGTCTTCTCGACCGCCCCTGCTACGGAGGCCCCTCCGGCGCCTTTAGCGGCCTGAGTCGTATCTGCGCTGACGGAAACCTCTCCGGCGGCCGTCCCCGCCGGCCTCTCCACGAGCGCGCTCTTCGGTACTGGAATTCCGTACTTCTCGAAGAGCTCCTTTGCCTGATATTCGAAGAGCTTCACTGTCTGCCTCCTCCCGTATCGGGGCCGCCGTGGCGTTTCCAGAAATCGTTCCACATGTCTTCGTCGGAGGGTTTTTTCGGCTCGAAGGGTACGGAGACCCAGGTGATGTTGAGGAAGTGCTTGTAATAGATGTTCTCCGTGGTAATGTTCCCTCCCCATGTACCGCAGCCGAGGGTCACCGTCGAGGGCATCCCGTTGAAGAAGTTGCCGCCGTTTGCCGGGGCCTGCGGCTGGCGCACCATGATGCGGCTCGTCCGCATCTCGAGGCCGAGGGTCTCGATGTACTCCTCGTTGTAGGTGTGGATTCCGCAGGAGTGGCCGGTGCCGGCGAAGTCGGTGATCTCGACGAGCCGGGTCAGCCCCTCGTCGAAGGAGCCGTAGTTCCAGATGGTCAGCACAGGGCTCAGCTTCTCACCGGAGAAGAGGTCCTCCTCGACCGGCGTCTCTCCCTTCACCAGGAGAATCGAGGTTCCCTCGGGAACCGAGAGGCCCGCATCGGCGGCGATCTTCTCGGCCGACTGTGCGATGACGGCAGGATTGATGCCGA
This sequence comes from uncultured Spirochaetaceae bacterium, assembly GCA_964346645.1. Taxonomy (GTDB): domain Bacteria; phylum Spirochaetota; class Spirochaetia; order DSM-16054; family Sediminispirochaetaceae; genus CAYFVU01. The sequence continues at coordinate 10,060 of CAYFVU010000073.1, forward strand.
TCTTGCCATTTTTGTTCGGCACCCACATCCACTCGCGCAGCTTCGCCTTCTCCTCCTCGGAACAGAGATAGGCGCCGTTCTTCCCGAACTCCTGGAGCGCCTTCTCGTATACCGAGTCCTGGACGATGACCGAATTCTCGGAAGAGCAGCTGGTGGCGTAGTCGAAGACCTTGCTCACCGATACCTTCTGCACCGCGTCGGCGACATCGGCATCCTCGGCGATGATCTGCACCGAGTTGCCCGGCCCGACCCCGTAGGCGGGTGTGCCGCTGGAGTAGGCGGCCTTGACCATGGGGCCCCCGCCGGTGGCGAGGACCATGTCCGCCTGCCGCATCAGCTCGTTCGTCAGGTCGATGCTCGGCTCCTCTATGATCTGTACGAGATCCTCGGGTGCGCCGATCTTCGCGAGTCCCTGTCGCATGAAGTCGACGGCCATCTTGGAACTGCGTTTGGCCTTGGGGTGAGGGGCGAAGATGACGGCGTTCCGGCCCTTGAGCACGGTGATGGCATTGCTGCCCGGGGTTGCCGTGGGATTGGTCACCGGCGTCAGTCCTCCGACGACTCCTACGGGCTTTGCGTACTTGCGGATGCCCTCTTCGGGGATCTCCTCGACGAGACCGACGGATTTCGCATCCTTTATGTCGTCGAGCACACCGAGGATCTTGCCCTTGTGCTTCTTTATCTTGTCCTCGACGTTGCCCATGCCCGTCTCTTCGACCGCCGCCTCTGCGAGCTTCCGTATGTTCTCGTCGTTGTAGACCTCCCAGCCGGCGGCCAGGCAGACATCGTCGACCTGCTGCTGGCTGTAGTGAGCGGCGACGGATTGCGCCGCACGCGCCTTCTCCATCAGTTGGGATATCGTTTTCTGAACCTCTTCCTCGGCCATTGCTTCTCTCCTCTCCTGTGATCCTTCTTGTAGAGGGATCCCTGTGCCGCGGGATCCCTCGTGCGGGTTTTACTTGAAATGCCGCTCCTCGAGCTCCTGCACCTTCTCGAATGCATTGGTAAGGAAGTCCTTCTTGAACTCCATCTTCTGCGTGAAGCTCATCGAGAGCCAGGCGTCGACGATCTGGATGCCGAGGAAGGGGGCGGTGACCCAGCCTCCCATCGTGAGGACGTTGGCGTTGTTTATGATCTTGCCCCGCTCTCCGGCAAATATGCCGTCGGCGACGACGGCGTAGACGCCCTTGTGCTTATTCGCCACGATGGCCATGCCCTGACCGGTGCCGCAGACGAGAACTCCCTTATCGGCCTCGCCGCTCTGCACGGCCTCGGCGACCTTGGGTGCCTGCTTCCAGTAGGGCTGGGGATGCTCCTCGGAGTCGATACCGAAGTCGATGATCTCGATGTCATCTCGCTCGCCGAGATGCTCAACTACCGCCTTCTTGAGCGGAAAACCCGAAAGATCGGATGCTAACGCTATCTTCATGTGTGTATCCTCCTACTTCTTTTCTATGACCGTCTTTGCCTTTTCGACGATATTCTCGGCGGTCAGGCCGTAGCGCTGCTTCAGGTAGTCTAATGTACCGACCTCGCCGAACTCGTCCTGCACGCCGACCCGCGCCATCGGTACCGGCCTCTCCTCTACGAGCACCTCCGCCACCGCGGAGGCGAGGAAGTTGACCACCTGATGGTTCTCGCAGGTGACGACGGCTCCCGTCTTCTCAGCGTATCTGCTCACGAGCTCGCGGTCTATGGGTTTTACCGTGTGCATGTCGATGACCGCCGCGGAAATTCCCTCCTTTTCGAGACGCTGTGCCGCCTCGAGGGCCTCCGGCACCATAACGAAGCCGGTGGCGATGAGAGTCACGTCGCTGCCGTCTTTGACTACGACGCCCTTACCCAGTTCGAACTCCCGGCTCTCGTCGTAGAAGAAGTTGCCGCCTTTGCGGTGCAGCCGCATGTAGGTGCAGCCCTGGTACGCGGCGCTCTTCTTGACGAGGGCACGGAGGCTCACGTTGTCCGAAGGCTCGAAGACCGTGAGCTTGGGGATGTTGCGCATGATGCCGCCGTCCTCGAAGGACATGTGGGTGCCGCCGTTGTAGATCGCCGTCACGCCCGGGTCGGTTCCCACGAGCTTGACGTTCAGCCGCGCATAGTTCGCCGATATGAAGAACTGGTCGTAGGTCTTCCTCCCGGCGAAGCTGGTGAAGGAGGCGGCGAAGGGGATCTTTCCAACCGACGAGAGGCCCGCGGCTACGCCGGTCATGTTTGCCTCGGCCACCCCCATGTCGAAGGAGCGTTCGGGGAACTTCTCCTTGAAGGGGACGGTGCCGCTCGCCTTCATGAGGTCTGCCTCGAGTACGACGATCCGATTATCCTGCTCGGCGAGCTCGATGAGGGTGTCGTTGTATGTTGCGCGCATGTCTTGTACTTTGCCCATGATTATTCTCCTCCTCCGGCCCGTGCGGCACGTTTTACCTCGGCCTCTTTCTCGAGCCGCCGTATCGCCTCTTTGGCGGTATCGTGATCGAAGGGCATGTTGTGGTTCGAGAGCTTTGCTTCGGCAAAGTAGGCGCCCTTGCCCTTTATCGTGTCCATGATGATCATGGTCGGCCGGCAGCGTTCGGCCTTCGCCTTGCGGATCGCCCTGTCGAGGGCGGCAAAGTCGTGTCCGTCCACCCTGAGCACCTTCCAGCCGAAGCCGGTCCACTTGGCGCCGAGGTCGTCGAGATCCATGATGTCCTGGGTGTAGCCGTCGATCTGCATCTTGTTGTAGTCGGTAAAGGCGATGATATTGTCGAGCTGGAAGTGCGAGGCGCTCATCGCCGCCTCCCACACCTGGCCCTCGTTGCTCTCGCCGTCGCCGATTATCACGTAGATCGTGCTGTCGATATTGTCGAGCTTGTTGCCGAGAGCCTTGCCGATTCCCGCCGAGAGCCCCTGGCCGAGAGAGCCGGCGGACATGTCGATTCCCGGGGTGAGGTACATGTCCGCATGGCTCGGTAGTCTCGTACCGCCCTGGTTGAGGGTGTAGAGCCACTCCTCGGGAAAGTAGCCTTTGTCGGCGAGAACGCTGTAGAGTGTCGGTCCGGCATGCCCCTTCGAGAGGACCAGCTGGTCACGATTCCGCTTCTTGGGATCGTTCGGATCGATGTTCATGTGCTTGTAGTAGAGGATTGTCAGCACCTCGACAATAGACATGGACCCGCCGATGTGGCCGACCCCGAGGTAGCCTATCGCGTCGATGGTGAGGGAACGAATGCGGAGCGCCTTGTCTTCCAGCATCCGGAGTGTATCTTCGTCCATCTGCTTCTCCTTTATATGTGCGCAGCGGGCAGCTGTCTGCCGAGCCGCTATAATTTATTTACTTCCTGAAAATAAGTATAGAAGAGAAAAGCGAAATTGCCAAGGGGCGAAGGGGGCTTTAGCGCAGGAATTCGTATTTTAGGCGCTTCGCCGCACCTTCTGTAAGTAGGGGAAAGACTCCACGCTCGGCTAGGTGCGAAATGAGGGGACGCCGGGGAAAGGTAAGGTTGCGTGAGGGAAGGCCGCGTGCGCGAGGGAATGCGAAAAAAGCTGTACAGGAGGCGAACTCTCTGATACTATTAATTCGAAGTTTTTTACTGAAAGAAATATAAGGTGTGGGCCGGTAGATGGAACCATTGCGGGGAAACGACATACGTCAGCAGAACGAGAAGCTGGTGCTGAACATTATACACAAGAGCAGCGGCATTAGCCAGTCCGAAGTCGTGCAGCTCACCGGACTCAAACCTCCGACGGTCTTCAGAATCTTTTCGAGTCTCGAATCCGAGGGGCTGATAGAGGTCTATGACAAACAGGTCGAGGAGAGTGAGAAGAAGGGGCGCCGGCCCGTTTTTTACAGGGTCAAGGCCGATGCCCGGTATATCGTCGGCATCGACTTCTGGGTGGGGCTCGCCTCCATCGTGGTCGTCGACTTTGCCGGAAATCCGATACACGAGAGCATCACCGAGTTTCCGATGCCGCTCGACGCGAATCAGGTGGTCGAAGAGCTCAAACGGCTCACCGAAGGTGCCCTCGGCGAGTCGGGAGTCGAACGTGAGAAGGTAATCGGCATTGGTATCGGCGCGCCGGGCAGGGTAGATATAGAGAATGGCGTGGTGCTCTACTACGGACGTATTCCGGGTATGAAGAACTTCTCGATAAAAGAGCCGATGGAGGATATGTTCGGTCTGCCGGTCTACGTACACAACAACGCGGCGGTCGTCGCCCTCAGTGAATACCGCTACGGCAGTGCCAAGGAGCACGAAGCGCTGCTCACGGTCCTGATCCGAACGGGTGTCGGTGGTTCTTTCATCAATCGGGGCAACATCTTCGTGACCAACAACCGCACCACCCTCGAGATCGGCCACATGCTCATAGACTTGGGAGGACGAGCTTGCGGCTGCGGCAGAGAGGGATGTCTCGAGCCCTACGTTTCGGAGGATGCCATACTCTCCGATCTTTCGGTGCATGTAGGGGAAGTCGACATAGAAAGGCTCGACCTCCTCTTGCACGAAGGAGAACCGAGAACTCTAAAGCTACTCTCCGAGAAAGCGGAGATTCTCGCCGAGGGAATGCGTACTCTCTTTCAGCTCTTCGGGCCCGACTCGTTCCTCATCGTTACCCGTTCCGAGCGGCTCTCCTCATTCCTCGAGGAGAAAGTGAGGGACCTCCTCTCCTGCGAGCCGAACGGCCGCTCTCTCGACGAGTGCGCCGTACTCTCGTGCCGCTACGACCCCATCCTCGCCGGCATAGGCGCCGGCGACCTCGTCCTCGACCACTTCTTCTCCTGAGTCTGTCTCAAAGCTGCACAGCCGAAAACACAGCCTGGAAGGAATGATTTACGCGCAGTAGGCCTCGGCTCCTGGTTCGAACTCGAAGGTGAGGATCTCCAGAACACGCCGGTAGCGCTCCTCTAATTGACTTCGCTCGGAGGCGCCGATGTAGATGTCGGCGAGCTCGTAGCTGTAGCTGTCCTGATTTTGCAGATCCGAAAGACGAGTTCCCGGAGCTACCAGAATATCCACGTGGGTTCCCGGGATCTCCTCGGCTGCACGCCGGATCTCCTCTTCCGAAGGGACCCGTCTCACCACCGCGTCTTCGAAATGTCTGAGCATGAACTTCGCAGCCACCTCGAACTCGCCTCGACCGAGAGGATAGTGCGGAGGTCTGTCCATTGCGATGTCGACGGCCACTTCGTGGTGGGAGAGGCCGTTGACCTTCTCGAAGATCTCTGCATGCGATTGGCTGATCCTCGGATTGATTTCGAGGAGGTATATCTTGTTGTCCGTCTGGCTGTAGAAGAACTCTATATTGAAGGGGGAATCGTCGAAGCCGATCTGGCGGAGTACACGTTCGGCAATATCCGCCATTCGATCCTGGATCGTCTCAGGCAGCCGGCTCGGATACTCGTAGCGGGAGAATGAAGAGCGGTCGCTCTCTCTCACCGAGTCCACCACACCGTAGACCTGCACGGTGCCGTGATAGACGTAACCCTCGATGGTGCACTGGCTGCCGGAGAGAAGGCTCTCGGCGATACAGGAGCGCCGCTCGGTTTCAACGATCTCCGCCGGCAGCTGTGCACGGTCGAGAAAGAAGGAGAAGGAGTCGGTGATCTTGCCGATATGCGCTCTCGTTTCTTCGATGCCGACCGAGAGATCGTGTTCGTCGTTGATTTGGAAGGCGAGGAAGGAACGGAACGATTTTATCGGTTTTATCCAGTAGGGAAACAGGAGCGAGAGGCCCTGTATCTCCTCGTCGTCGAACGGGTCGAAGGCCTCGAACTGCGGAATGTGGTCGGGGATGACCTTCTCCTGTTCCAGACGGCTCCAGTACTTGTGCTCGCATTTGAGCACACTCTCGAGGCTCGGGGCGGGAAGTTCGTATCTCGCCCGTAGAATGGGGAGCATGACGGTTACCGGCAAATCGAAGTATCCGATGATCGCATCGACCGTTCCGTCGAAGGCGGCAAGCCGCTCCTCGCAACGGCGCAGGAGCTCCTTCACATCTGGGGTGTCCTCTCCGCGTATTTCGTCGTAATCGAGCAGGGAGTGGATCTCCCAGTCGTCGGCGCCGGGGAGGTGTTCGAGTATGCGATGGTTGTACTCCTCGAGTCCGAGTACGAAGATGTGTTTTTTCATGGGGTGTTGTGTGCCTCTCTTTCCGTTACGCAGTTTATACGCATTGTATCCTAATTTTAATATCTTAAGATTTCGGTCCCCGGGGTTTCGGTCCTCTACTCTTCGGCCCTTGGGACTTTGCTCCTTGGGAGCCCGAATCGAAGACGATCGTTGTTCCCTCTATGTTGACTACGTCTCCGTCGCTCAGCTTTCTGCTGCCGCTCACACTGCGGTTGTTGACGGTGATGTTCCCCTCTCCTGCAAGTGTATAGTTGCCGCTCTTGTCGTCGTAGACGATCGTGGCATGCTCGGGTTTGACAGAGGCCTGACCGCTTATGGTCAGATCCGCCCGCTCTCCGCCGCCGATAACCGTCTTTTCCCGGCTGAGGGGGATGGTCATCGAGCTGACCTTCGTGCGGTAACCCGGCTGCAGCACCTCTATCGCCGCGTGGCTGCGCAGCTTGCGGTAACGCAGCAACAGCAAGAGGAGCCATGCCAAGAGCGCCGCCGCCGTCACCAGGAGGATGAGGTAGGGGTACGGATCGACGGGAATGCCGAATATCGTACCGGCAAAGTAGTATCGTTCGGCCGAGCTCTTCCTGTCGTCTCCGGAGAAATCGACCCGCACGTACTTCCTCTCGGCGGGCAGCATCGTGGCGCGGTAGGTGAGGCGGTACTCGTTCTCTATCTTCTCCTTTATGTCTCTGTAGACCGAGGCGAGCTCCTCCTCGTTACGGGCATCGTAGACGTTGCCGCCGGTCTCGAGGGCCATGTCTCCGAGGTGGGGATCCTGCTCGATGCCGAAGTGTATGGCATAGAGGGTGATACCCTCCCTCTGGTAGCTGCGCAGTACCTCATCCGAAGAGAGGAGCTCGGTCCCGTATTGGGGATGAGGCTTCTCCGCATGGCGGAAGTAGGGGTAGTTCTCTCCATCCGAGAGGACGACTATCACCTTGCGGCCCCGATGCCCGGCGAGCTCGCGGGAGGAGTCCTGCAGCGAGCGGTAGAGCTCCGTATAGGCCTGTTCAGCCTCGGGCCGGTCGATCGACTCGAGCAGACCGTCGAGGGCGCTCGGATCTTTCAGTGCCTCCGAGTGGATTGTCATCGTGGTGTTGAACGAGGCGAGGGAGATTACGTCCTTCGGGTTGAAGGAGCTGTCGATGAAGCGGCGGATCGCCGCCTTTGCATGGCGAATTCTCATTTTACTCTGCTCGTTCGTCGGCTCGCCTTCGAGGGTGTCGTACATGCTGCCGGAGTTGTCGATCAACAACATGATGTGGATACCCTGCTCCATGTTTGGTTTCGCCTCGAGTTTCTCGACCTCGGGGACCTGCTGATAAGATTCGCCTTCCGCCGACTCGAAAACCTCGAACTGTTCCGCTGTCAGTCCTTCAATAGGACTACCTTTATTGTCGGTTACGCTGAGATAGAGCTCGACTCTCTGGGAGAGCAAGAGCGATGAGGAGTCGATCTGTGATATGGAGAGGTTCTGAGCGTCGAGTGTGCCGAGGGCACCGCCGAGTAGACCGAAGAGAAGGGCCGAGGAGAAGAGCAGCGTCTTGATCGTGGTTCTGTGTATAGGTTTCATGGAGGCCTCCTATTCGGTTTTGTAGAGGAATTTGGCCGAGCCTAACTGGATCACGTCTTCGTATTTCAGTATCCGCTCTTTTTCTACCGGCCGTTCGTTTACCAGGACTCTGTTGTCCTGTCCCGTGCTCCGCTCCGCAGGCATGATATAGACCTCTTTGCCGCGCACGAGAAATCGGGCATGTCTCTTCTCTACGCCGGAGTAGCCGGGAAGCACGATGTCGTTCCTGTCGCCCGAGCCCACGCTCAGCCGATTCTGTGCAAAACTGTACTCCTTTCCACGGCGGCTCCCATTGAGAACCCGCAGCACGCCGAGAGAGACTCCCCGTTCGAGCAGCGAGTAGAATAGGCCGATCAAGAGTCCGAAGAGGGAGAGTCCTATGAGCCGGGTGTAGAGGAGATCCGGATAGAAAGTCCTCAGATACTCGATCGCCGCACCTCCGAAGAGCCCTCCGAGCAGTCCTCCGAGAGCACCGAATATGCTCCTCTTCGGCGAGCGTGCACGAAGCCCGTCGGCGGCTCCTATGAATATGCCGAGCACGATCCATCCGACGATACGGGCAAGGGGAACCGCGACCAACTGCTGCATGCGGTAGGATGCAAAGGCCCTCTGCACCACGAGAAAGAGTACTCCTTGACCGGCGAGGAAGCCGAAGACGCCTCCTACTATGCCGACGGCGGCACCGAA
>CAYFVU010000074.1:0-18128 GCA_964346645.1 uncultured Spirochaetaceae bacterium
CTCGTGAGAGCTACTCCGACACCGACATGTCGAGCGGACGGATGATTACGTAGTCGTTCTGCTTCATGCCCGCGTGGCAGGATATGCATCCGTTCGGCGTCCCCTCGGCCTGTATCTCTCCGTCCGGGCCATACTTTGCCCAGAACCAGTTGCCCGCCTCCGGGTTGTAGCCCTCGACCTTGGACATGACGGTCAGACTGGCGAGCTGCTCGTCGGCGGAGTAGTTCTCCTTTACGATGATCCCGCCGTCGGGAACCGTCTTGTCCTCTACGGGTAGGGCGTTGTAGAGAGTGGGGTTTACGAAGACCTTGTGGTAGGGACCGTGCGGAGCCTGTCCCGGCTGCAGGCCTTCGTGGCCGGGCCAGTATGAGTAGTCCCTGTAGTCGTGCTCCTCGCTTATTCTCGTCCACAGCCGTTTTCCGTTTATCTCTTCCTCGGAGAGAGGGTCGAGCTCCTCAGCGGGCTCTGCGCCTCCCCCTCCTCCGCACGCAGAGAAAAGAATGAGGGAACACGCCAGGAGCGTGAGTGCGATGAGATTCCTTTGCGGGCGATTCGCGTGTAAAATTCTTAGTATTTCTCTCAACAAGATCTTGCCTCCTTGCGTCTTTCCGCTTCTGCGTACTTCGAGCTCGTGCTTCGAGCTATGCGCCCCCGCCTGCTCTTTGCGCAGGGAGGGTGATCGTGTACTTCGTTCCCCGGCCACGATGAGTTGCCACGGTTATGCGGCCGCCGAGACGCTGCACCTCCTCGTGCACCGCATCCAGGCCGACGCCGCGTCCGGATAGCTCGTTCGCCTCGGAACGGGTGCTGAAGCTCGAGGAGAAGAGGAGGGAGAGCAGCTGCTTGTCGCTGTACTCCCGTTCCGGATCTATGAGCCCCTTCTCTGCGGCTTTGCTGCGCACCGCCTCGAAATCTATCCCTCGCCCGTCGTCGGCGATTATTACCCGGTAGAACTTGTCGTCTGCGGATATCTCGAAGCGTATGGTCGCCGTGCCCGGCTTCTCGGCCGAGAGCCGCTCATACTCATCCTCTTCTACACCGTGGTCCACCGCGTTACGGGCCATGTGGATGAGCGGCGTGCGCAGCTGCTTGAGGTAGGGAAAGTCCTCTACGTGGGAGACCGTTACGACCTGCACCTCTTTGCCGAGCTCCTCGGCAATCTCCTTCGTCATCTTCTCGAGCTGATCGAAGAAGGCCGTGAGTCTGTTCGGAGCATTCTCACCGCTGCCGCCGCCGAGCGACTCGGCGAAACGGGCAAAGCGTTCGTGCAGCTCCCGGCTGTGCTTCAGCTCCTCGCGCATCTCCTCGGTGTGTTCCCTCAAGGACTCTGCGGCCTCCGGCAGGCTCTGTCTCCCGTCTCGCACCGCCGTCAGGACCTCCTCGGCGGCATGGGCCTGCTCGCCGAAGCGCTTGAAGCCGAGATAGCGGGCCGAGCCCTTCAGGCTGTGGGTGTCTCTCAGGAGCGAGGCAATCTCCTCGGCGGAAGGTCCTTCTTTCTCCGTCCCTGCGCTCGGGGCGCCCTCCGACGCTCCCTCCAGTGCTCCGTCGAGCCGGCCGAGGGTCTTCTCCGCATCCTCCTGGAATTCGGTAAATGCCTCGGGACCCATCTGCAGGAGCGAGGAGATGTGCTCGACCTCACTCTGGCTGCGTACTCGTTCCTCCTCGAGCTGCTCCTGAGTCCGTACGATCTCCGTCTTGTCCTCGAATATGACCATCACGTTTACCACCTCGCCGGCGGAGTAGATGCGCTGGAAGTTCGCATCGACGATTATCTCTCGGCCTCCCTCCTTATCTGACACCTGCAGCCGCTTGTCGGCGAGAGGGTTGATCGAGAGAATCATATCTATGTCGGTGGAGGTGTTCTCGAAGAGCATCTTGAGGAACTGCTCGAGCTCCCTGCGCTCCTCCGCCTGCTCCTCCTCGTCGGGATAGATGAAGTCGGGAAAATAGACTCCGGCGACTTCTTCGGTGCCGAAGAGGGTAATGAGGTGGCTCGAGTACTGCTCGCTGATGCGGTAGTCCTTCCCGAGCAACAGGAGTCCCTCGAGGATGTTGTCCAGGTACTTTCTGTTCTCCTGGTTTCTCGCCTCGATTACGCTGTTCTGTACCTCTAAGCGGTTCTTCTCTTCGAGGCCGGAGATCATCCCGTTTATTTTGTCCGAGAGGGTGCCGATTTCGTCCCGGCTCTTGACGGTGGACTTTACATCCAGATCCCCCTCGCCGACGCGGGAGACCACACGCCCGATGTGCAGCACGGGATTGAGAATCAGACGGCGCATCAGGAGGATCATCAGCAGTGCCACGACCACACCGATGGCGAGGTTGTAGAGGGTCAACGTGTTGCGGGACTCCTCTATACGTGAGAAGACGCCGGCGAGAGAGATGCGGTAGTAGGCGATGCCGCGGATGAAGTGGTCGTCGCCGTGACACGCGCGGCACTCCTGATAGTTGAGGATGGGAAAGTAGTACTCCATCCGCTCGTTTTCCAGGTCCCTGACCGTGAGGGGGGTGTTGGAGTCGCCGACCTTCTGAAAACTCTTGGTCTCCATCCGCTTCGAATCCACTCGGGGGGTGCGCGAGAACTCGAACATGTCCTGATTGCGGTTTACCTCCTCGAGGGTGGAGTAGTCGCTGAAGGCGATCTCACCATTCTTGCGGTAGATCTCGAGGGTCTCGAACTCGGGTATCTCCTGCAGATCGGTGAGCGTGCCCACCGCCAGCGGGGCCTCGCCGTCGAGCATGAGGTTTTGGATGACCGAGGTGAGGATGTTGTTCGTCGTAACGAGGTTGTTGAGCTTCTCGTCTATCAGGTTGCTGCGCTGGTTGCGGAGGGTAAAGAAGATGAGTACCGCGACGCTGAGCGCGAGTACTCCCATGACCGTGAGAATAACCTTGGTTTGTATCGAGCCTATGCGCATACGGAGCCTATGCCATGTCGCGCAGCGACACGTTTACGCTGAAGTGTCCGAGATCTGATTCGAAAGGTATGGTGATGACGGGGATACCCTCCGGCCAGTGTATCTGATGTCCCTTGCCGGTGACCACCCCCGGCAGCGAGATGTTGATGCGGAAGTCGGTGAGATCCTGCTTGGCATTGCCGGCGATGATGTTGACCATCTCTCCGACGCCGTCGATCACTTCGTTGGTGAGGGCCGTGTACTTCTTGTTCTCGAAGATAGAGACCATCTGTATTGCGGTCTCACGTGAGAAACTGAGCACCACCGCCCCGCTCGTTTCACCCGCGAGGCCGATGATGCCGGAGACCTCCTCGAGCTGATGAGGATCCTTCTTTACGAAGGGCTTTTCGTGCTTGACCTTGATATTGAGGAACTCCTCGAAGAGATTGACCGATGCCTTGGTGAACGGATTGATGTACTGCGCCTTCATACCTACTCTCCCTCGACGTGCTTCTTGATCTTGTCCCACAGGGTGTTGCCCCGAATGGGCTTGATGATGTAGTTCGTTACCCCGGCATTGACCGCCTCTATTACGTTGTATTTGGCCGCCTCGGAGGTAATCATGATAATAGGGGTCTCTTTGTAGGCGTCCATGGACCGGAGCACCTGCACGAGTTTTAACCCATCGAGCTTCGGCATGTTCCAGTCGACGAGGAAGATGTCTATCTGTTCCTGCTTGGCGACTCGCAGCGCCTCCTCTCCGTCGCCGACGGTCAGGATATCCTCCTCGCGCACATTGTTCTCCTTGAGCGTGTTGGAGTGGATGCGCTGCATCACGCCCGAGTCTTCCACCACTAAAAATTTCATTCTCGTCCTCCTCGCACAAAACTCCTATCTGACTATGATTCTAATGCTTATGCAGAGTGCACGCAAGTGAAGGACAGAAAATGTGAGGGGAAGGGAGTGTGTGTGGGTGGCGGGGAGCCGGGCGGGCGAAATATGTTCTGAGAGCAGGAATTGTGCGCTACTCCTCGAAATTCGCCCGGATGGTGGTGCCGGGACCGACGTCTTTGGTGAGCCAGACGTTGCCGCCGATAACCGAGTCCCGGCCTATTCGTATACGGCCGAGCAGGGTGGCGCCTGAGTAGATGATCACGTTGTCCTCGAGGACTGGGTGGCGGTCGATGCCCTTTATCGGGCGGCCGTTGTTGTCGAGGGGGAAGCTCTTGGCCCCGAGCGTCACCCCCTGGTAGAGGCGCACGTTTCTGCCGATGAGCGATGTTTCGCCGATGACCACCCCTGTGCCGTGGTCGATAAAGAAGCGCTCGTCTATCCTCGCGCCGGGATGGATGTCGATGCCGGTCTTCGAATGGGCGATTTCGGTGATGATGCGCGGGATGAGCGGTACGTCGAGCAGGTAGAGCTCATGGGCTATGCGGTAGTTGGTCAGGGCGAGGAGGCTGGGGTAGGCGAATATGGTCTCTCCCACACTACGGCTCGCCGGATCTCCCTCGTAGGCGGCGACCGCGTCGGTCGAGAGCACGTGGCGGATCTGCGGAAGCTTCTCGATGAGGGTCTGCACCACCTCTTCGGCCTGCAGGCGGCACTCGTGACACACTCCCTCGTTGCGGTGGTTGCACTCGAAGCAGTAGCCCCTGCGCACCTGCTCGCAGAGCCTCGGATATACGTTGTCGAGGATACTGCCGAGGTGGTAGTGGAGCAGACTGTCCTTTATGCCGGGGTCTCCGAAGTAGCCGGGAAAGAGGACCGTCCTCAGCTCTTCGATAATGGACGAAAGCTCCTTTACCGACGGCATGGGGACCTGCTCGAAGCCGTGGTGGTAGATGCTGCTCAAGACCTCGCTGGTGGAGAGCCGGCGGGCTACGTCCTCGATAAAATCGCGGTTGCCCGTGGGGCTCCCCCCCTCTTCTTCGGCGGGATTCTCGGGCTGCTCACCGGTTTTACCCGGCTTCTCGGGTTTCGATTCGAGCCTGTGATCGGCGAGGTCTGAGGGCTCATCCCCGTGGCTTCCGGCTCTCCTCTTTTTCTCTGAATCGTCAGTTTGCGACATAGCAACTTTCCCCTCAGACCTCGAAGTCGTAGAGCGGCGTCGAGAGGTATCTCTCGCCGCCTGATGCGAGGACGGCAACGATCAACTTGTCGGCAAACTCCGGCTTGGCGGCGAGCCTGAGTGCCGCAGAGGTCACTGCTCCCGACGATATACCACAGAAGATGCCCTCCTCGCGGGCGAGCTTTCGGGCGGTGTCGTAGGTCTCCTCCGTAGTCGCGGTCAAGACCTCGTCGTACACCGCGGTGTCGAGGACATCCGGCACGAATCCCGCGCCGATTCCCTGTATCTTGTGAGATCCGGATTCGCCTCCCGAGAGTACGGGAGAGTCCACCGGCTCTACTGCGTACACCCGTATCTCCGAGTTCTTCTCTTTGAGACTCGAACCCGCCCCGGTAATCGTCCCGCCGGTGCCTACACCCGCCACGAGTGCCGAGACAGTGCCGTCGGTATCCCTCCATATCTCCTCGGCGGTGCTCCTCCTGTGGATCTCAGGATTAGCTTGGTTGCTGAACTGGCTGGGAATGAAGGCGTTTCCGAGCTCCGCCGCGAGCTCCTCGGCGTGTCGTATCGCACCCTTCATCCCTTCGGCGGCGGGGGTGAGCTCGAGCTCCGCCCCGTAGGCGCGGATTATCTTCCTTCGCTCCTTGGACATGCTGTCGGGCATCACGATGATGAGGCGGTAGCCCTTTACCGCGCAGACCTGCGCCAGTCCAATGCCGGTGTTGCCGGAGGTCGGCTCGATTACGGTGGCCCCCTCTTTCAATATACCCTGCTTCTCCGCGGCATCGATCATGGAGAGGGCGGGCCTGTCCTTCACCGAACCGCCGGGGTTCATGTATTCGAGCTTCACCGCCACATCGCCATAGAGCCCCTTGGAGAGACGGCTCAATCGGACGAGCGGGGTGTTGCCTATGAGCTCGTTAATATTCTCGTACACGGTCATCTCTGTCCCCCTTTTCCTTTAACGTATGGAGAGATGCATTCATGGTCAAGGGAAAGGTGATAATTACTGTGAGCGGGTCACACCTGCAATGTCTATGAAGTAACAGGTGCTGCAGCGATAGCTTGCTAAGCAGCGTCTTTGCAGAGGGAGCTTCTGCGTGTCGTCGCTATGCCGAGGTGTCGATTTTTGTCCCTAAGTAGCTCTCGCGGATCTGCTCTGCAGAACCGGCCGTTTCCTGTGCCTGGGAGCCGCCGGCTGTCTGTCCGCTCTCTGCCGCCATCTTGGAGATCGCTTCTCCCTGGGCTTCGGCGTTGTCCATGCCCATCCGCAGTAGACGTGCACCGACCTCCTGCTGAAGATTCATCTGAGATAGGCTGGTAGAGGCATCTTGTATGTTCATACGGCTTCCTCCTCAGGTTCCAACATAACGAATACCGGCTCCGGTGTCAAATAATATTTATGAGAAAAATATTAAGAAATGTGTTGTACTCGATTTGTCTGCGCTTAGTATGAATCTTTATAGACCTGAAGAGAAGTGCAGTGCTTATTACTCCCTCGGCGAACATATCTGCCCTGTTCTGAAATCTCACCTCCTTGGATTTGCTTCGGCTCAGCTCTCTTATTATCCTTAGTAAAGGAGCATGATATGAAACTATATAAGAATATGAGATATATACCTCTGTTTCTGCTCGCGGCCATCTTTAGCTTCGCCGTCGCTTCGTGCAGCGGTGGCGAAACGATAGAGGTAGAGTCGGAGCTCGAGCTGAAGATGGAGGGGCTCGCTTTCAACCGGCAGCACATCGCCGTTCCCGCAGGTGAGAATGTGACGCTTCGCATCCAGAACGTGGACACCTACAGCCACTACTTCGCCGTGTATGCCACAGAAGCCGCGCAAGAGATATTGGTGGAGAAGGTCGAGGTGCCGGCGCACACCATCAAGGAGTACGAGTTTACCGCACCCGCGAAGCCGGGGCGCTACCACTTTCGGGACGACTACTATCCAACCAAGATGAACGGAGTCTTTATCGTGTCGGAAGAGGATGAGGTAAGAGTCTCCGGCGAGTGAGCGTGCGGAGAGTGACTGTGTGCGGAAAGCTAAAAAGAACGGGGCAGCCGCAACGGGACTGCCCCACACTTCATGAGAGAATCGCTGACCTGAGCCGGATTCTCATCTGTAGGCGGTGAACTTCTCTTTCTTCGCGCCGCAGACGGGGCACTTTTCGGGCGCCTCGCCCTCCAGCGTGTAGCCGCAGACTTCGCAGACCTGTACCGGTCCCAAATCGACATCCTTGCCGGAATCGACGGCCGCCTTCGCCTTCTCGTAGAGCGCCTTGTGCTCCTTTTCGGTCTGATACGACCAGTCGAAGCTCCGGTAGGCGTCCTTCTCTCCCTGCATGTCGGCCACCTGCATGTAGGCGGGATACATCTCTTCCACCTCGAATGTCTCGCCGTCGATCGCGAGTCCGAGGTTCTTCGCGGTGTCGCCGGGGCCGAAGGCTCCCATGCTGTTGGCGAGGTAGCCGCTCTCGAGATGCTTGATCACGCGATAATGGTCTCCGGCGTGGATGTATTCGGCATATGCAACGGCGGTAAAGAGGCGCGCCACGTTGGCGTAGCCCTCCTTCTCCGCCTGAACGGCAAAGTGACGATAGCGCATGTTCGCCATGCTCTCTCCGCCGAATGCATTGATCATGTGCTGTTCCGTAATCTGTTTCATTATTTCCTCCTTGTGTAAAAGGTTATTTAGTGGGTCAAATCTTGCATCGGCAGTAGAACCCCTCGCCCATCGATGAGAAAACAGGATATGTGTGGCTCTATCAGTAGGAAGATTCACACATAAAATGTAGTAATGAGAGCTGCCTCAGAGTCAAATGCAAGATTTGACCCACTAAAAAGCATAAAAGCCGTACATTCGGTATGCAAGGTTTATTATCAAAATTTTAGAGTATTGCGGTCGGGTTAACGTTATCAGACTCTCTACTGTGAAAAACTATTCGATGATAGAATGGTCCGTGTTATGAGCACACCGAAGAAGCGACGCAACCGACAGGGTAGACAGGATAGACAGGGCCGGAAGGGTACGGCAGCCGGGTTGCGGCCCTTCTCCCTGCTGATAAAGCCGGCAGGGCCCGACTGCAACCTGCGCTGCGATTACTGTTTCTATCTCTGCAAGCACGAGATATTTCCGCCTTCTTGGAGTGGGGCTGCCGGAGCGGATGGGACCGGCGCGGAGCCCACCGGCACCGGAGTTAGCCCCGCCGGAGCCCACCGCATGAGCGATGAGACCCTGGAGGCCCTCGTGCGCTCGTTCCTCGCCACGCCGCAGCGGCAGTACATCTTCAACTGGCAGGGCGGCGAGCCGACGCTGATGGGGCTCGATTTCTTCCGCAGAGTCGTGGAGCTGCAGCGCCGCAACGCTCCCTCCGGTGCGAGCGTCGTGAACACCCTGCAGACGAACGCCACGCTCATCGACGACGAGTGGGCGCAGTTCCTCGCCGAGTACTCCTTCCTCACCGGTGTCAGCCTCGACGGCCCGCAAGAGATCCACGACAGCTATAGAAGAGATGCCGCGGGGAGGGGAAGCTTCGACAGGGTCATGGCCGGTGTAGAGCATCTGCGGGGCCGCAATGCGGAGTTCAACATCCTCAGCATGGTGACGAGCAGAAGCGCGGCGCGGCGGATCTGGTCCTTCTTTCTCGATCAAGGCTTTTTCTACCAGCAGTACATACCCTGTGTGGAGTTCGACGAGCACGGCGAGCCTCTTTCCTACACGGTGGATGCGGAGGGCTGGGGAAGCTTCCTCGGTGAGCTCTTCGAGCTCTGGCATCCGGGGCACGTGCGGCGGGTGAGCGTGCGGAACTTCGACAACCTCATCAACTTCCTCGCAACGGGAGAGTTTTCCAGCTGCACGATGCGGGGCGCCTGCGACCAGTACTTCGTAGTGGAGCACGACGGAGGGGTCTATCCCTGTGATTTCTTCGTGGAGCCGCAGTACCGGCTCGGCTCCGTCCTCGAGAAGGATTGGAGGGAGCTTCAGAGCTCTCCCGTGTACCGCGCCTTCGGGGCGCAGAAGAGCCGTTGGAACGAGGCATGCGCGGGCTGCGAGTACCTCGACTACTGCTCGGGAGACTGTCTGAAGATGCGCTTTCGCGGACGCGGCCCGAGGGATACGGGGGAACTCAGCTATCTCTGTGCGGGACATCGACGGTTCCTGTCGCGTGCGCTGCCCCGGCTGACCGAGCTGGCGCGGGTGGCGCGGCGTGAAGTGCTGGGCCTCGACGCTGAGGCTCAGCTGCCGCCGGTGGCTCGCGGGACGGATGGACCCTGCTTCTGCGGCAGCGGGAAGCACTATCGAAACTGTCACATGCCGATCTACTCCCGCACCTCGCGGTAGCGGAAGCAGCTCGTGAGGTGGTCGTTTATTACGCCCACCGCCTGCAGGTGGGCGTAGACGATGACAGGCCCGACGAATGAGAACCCTCGGCGCTTGAGCTCCGCCGAGACCGACCTGGAGAGCTCGTTTTGTGCCGGCATCTGATCTTCCGACTCCAGCGCGTGTATGACCGGTTCCCCGTCTACGAAGGACCAGAGAAAGCGGTCGAAGCTGCCGAACTCGCCGCGGATCTCGAGAAAGGCGCGGGCGTTTCTTACCGCCGCCTCGATCTTCCGCCGGTTGCGGATTATCCCCGGATCCTGCAGGCAAGCCTCGACCTCACTTTCGCCGAAGCGGGCTATCCGCTCGGGATCGAATCCGACGAAGGCGCTGCGGAAGGCCTCGCGCTTCTTGAGGATGGTGAGCCAGCTGAGGCCGGCCTGCATCGTCTCGAGCATGAGGTACTCGAAGTGGCGCTCCTCGTCGTGGAGGGGGAGACCCCATTCACGGTCGTGGTATTCGCGCAGGAGCTCGTGCCCTTCGGACCAGGGGCAGCGAACGACTTCTGCGCCGGCATTTGCATCTTCCATAGCGGTCCCATTCTCGCCGATTTTTCACCGCTTGTACAGATAGCACCCATTCTTATGACCGCGTGTACCGGCAGGTAGCCTCCGATCCGTGCCGCTATAAAACAGAAATAGATGAACCAGCAATTCTGTAGATGAACGAAGCACCTTCTTATTATTCGTGGTTTTTGATATAATAGCTATTCGTGAGAACAGGACGTTTGCGTACATCCGTCACACTCCATCAGTCACACTTCACAAGAGGAGCGAGCCATGCTGGACCCCACATTGCGAAATACGATCATAGAGTTGCTGTCGCTTGACCTGAACTCCGATCAAATTGATGAGATCGGACGATTTCTGTTAAAGAACCACAGCACCCACTCGAGCCTGGGGCTGGGCACGCACATTACCGTCTCCGCCAGAAAGGCGGCATCTGCGCTTGTCGACGAGTGCGTGGAGAAGCGCTGCGAGGAGAAGCTCGTCAAATTCCTCATCGAGCTCGACGGAGAGAAGCTGCTCGGCAAGAGCGTCGAGCTTCGGGACCTCGAGCGGCTTATGAACCATCTGGCGAAGGACGGCCTGATCTATGACCCGAAGAAGCGGAAGCTGAGGAAGATAAAGGAGAGTGTGGAGGACATGCCCAACTGGGGGGCGCTCAAGAGCGGAAAACAGTACGAGGTCACCGTGGGTAGCATCGATATCGTGGGCAGCTCCGAGCTGGTAAAGAGGCACGGACAGAAGAAGATGGAGAAGATCTACTACGAGTTCTGGTCGCTGCTCCGGCGCCTCCTCGCCGATTATGACGGACGGATCTGGAGCTGGCAGGGAGACGGGGGGCTCGCCGCCTTCGCCTTCAAACGGCACCAGGAGCGGGCGATCCTCTTTGCCCTCGAGCTGCAGCAGCTGATCAAGGTCTTTAACGTCAATCCGCGAAAGCCGATCCCAGACGACATCGAGCTGCGCATCGGCATGGATTCGGGGAAGGTGAAGTACCAGGACGATATCGGGCAGATAATTTCCGACACCATCAACTACGCCGCCCACCTCGAGAAGTCCTTTACCTCGCCCGGGGGCATCACGATTTCGAAGAAACTGGTAGAGGCGGTGCCGAAGGAGATGCTGCGCCACTTCGACGAGAAGGGGGAGTTCGAGGGGCGCACAGCACTCGCCTGCAGCTGGCAGGAGGCGAGCTGAGAACGAACTTCCCGGAGCGACGAAAGCCGGATGGCGGCCACCGGCCGGGGCCGGCGGTTGGTGTGTATCGGTTTTCAGTCGTCGTCATGGTGCTCACGCTCCGGTTCAGTTCCGGGAGTTCTTTAACTGAGATATCCGCACTACCAGCCCGACCGCATCCTCTATCGCCTCACGGTCCTCTCGAGGAATACTCGCGCCGCGGTAGTGGAGGTGCGCGCGGGAGAGAATCTCCTCGAGCTCGAGCGGCTTCTCACCGGTGTCGGACTTCCTCCCGAGCAGATAGTCGGTGGTTACGGAAAAGTAGTCGGCAAACGAGACGAGCGTTTCGAGGGAAGGGCTCTTCTTGTTCTGCTCGTAGGAGCTCACCGTTGCCTCAGATTTTCCGATAACTGCAGCGAGCTCTTTTCTCGATATGCCTCTGTTTCTGCGCAGTAGTTTTAGGGTCTCACCGATCATATCTTTACCTTTTCCTCTCTCATCATTATACTACTTTGAGTATTTGATCATGGTACTTTCAGTGTGATGATACTATACCGCAGTCTGAGAGTAGACACAAGAGCAGGATGAGAAGTGGATGAAGAGTGCATTTAGAAGACATCTCATACCTTTCGCAGCGGCAATTACCGTACTGGTGGTTTCGGTTATCTATCTGAGCATGTTCGCCGGCCGCAGCAGAATGCGCAGCGAAAACATGGAGCAGAAGCAGATCAACATCGTGGCCTCTGCCGCCGAGACTATTGAGCTGGGTTTCTTCTCTCACAACGCCGACATCATAGGGGGGTTCTCCCGCTCGAAGGATATTACCGAACTCTTTGCGGGAATCGCGGCGGGGGAGTACGAGAGCGGCGAACTCATCGACACGAGCGTTCCTTCGGAGGAGAAGCCCGTGGTGGCGGACCATGTAGGGAGTCAGCTCTCGGCATTGCGAATCGCCGCAGAGGCGGAGCTCGTTTATGTCCTCGACGAGAAGGGGACGTGCATTGCCTCCGCGGGTCCGGACGGTATCGTGGAGGCTATGCTCGGCACCGACTATTCCTTCCGCCCTTACTATGAGAAGGCGATCGGCGGAGAGGAGCACATCGGTTTCGCCATGGGAGTAACGACAAGAGAGACAGGGGTCTATTTCAGTACTCCCGTGCGGGTGGACGGGGAGCCGAAGGGCGTGGCGGTCTTGAAGAAGAATCTCTCCTTCGTCTCGGCTACCCTGAAAGAGTATGAGTGCCCGATGGTCATGGTTACCGCCGACGGTATCGTCATAGAATCCAATCGTGAGGAATGGCTCTACCACTCCCTCTATCCCCTAGGCAGAGATCGGCTGAGGGGCTTCAATGAGTCGCCGCAGTACGCAGGTCTTCCTCTCTCCGGCGAGGGTATTCTGCCCGCTTCGAACGAGGAAGATGGGCCACTCCGCGCCTTCTCCGATGAGCTCTCTGCGATGGGCTGGAAGATCGTTTCGATCATCGATCCCGCGGAGCAGGCCTTTCTCTACCCGCAGCAGAGGCATTTTTTCTACAAGTCGCTGGCCTTTCTCCTCGTCTTGAGCGGCACCGGCTTTGCCCTCTTCGCCAGCTTTCTGAGCAAGAGCAGCCTCAAGGCCGATCTCAACCGGCTCTACACGGCGGTAGAGCAGTCTACCGGCACGGTGGTAATCACCGACACGAAGGGGAGAACAGAGTACGTCAATCCGAGCTTTACCCGTCTCACCGGCTACCGGCCGGAGGAGGTGCAGGGCAAGAAGACCAGTATTCTCAAGAGCGGTCACCACGACAGGGAGTTCTACCGTGAGCTGTGGGAGACGATAGAGGCAGGAAGCAAGTGGCAGGGGGAGTTCTACAACCGCAGGAAGGACGGCTCCGCCTATTGGGAGTCGGCCCTCATCTCGCCGGTCAAGGACCGAAGAGGCAAGATCACCAATTACGTTGCCTTCAAAGAGGATATTACCGACTCCAAGGAGTATCGGGATAATCTCTCGCGCCGGGCCACCTACGACGAATTGACCGGAGTCCTCAATCGGCATTCGGGACTCGAGGAGCTCGAGGAGAAACTGCGGCACGCACAGCATTCGAAGGTCAACCTAACGGCCGGTTTCGTCGACGCGAACGGACTCAAGCAGATCAACGATAAATACGGGCACGAGGCCGGAGACGAGTTGATACGCAGGCTCTCGGAGACGATCCGCAGCCACATCCGTGAGTCGGACAATGTTGCCCGTATAGGCGGCGACGAGTTTCTCCTCATATTGCCCGGCTGCGGTACGGAGGAGGCGAAGAGGATTTGGGACTCCATTAACGCGGAGCTCGAGAAGCATCGGGTTTCGGATAATTGCCCCGAGGGAATCTCGGCGAGTCCGGGCTTTGCCGATCTGGAAGAGCATGACTTCCGTATAGATTCGGAGGAGCTCCTCAAGAAGGCAGATGAGCGGATGTATCGGCAGAAGGAAAGGTCCAAAGCAGCTTCCCCCGGGAACGAGTGAGCCCTGCGAGAGTCCCGCGCCGGCCGCACCTCTATGTATTGAGAACGAAACGAATTCCGTAGCCGAGAAGGGCCGCGGGGCTCTTCTCTCCGGGAATCTGCTCGGTGTCTCCGCTGCGGTAGTAATCGAAGAAGAGCTCTATGCTTCCTCTCTCGCCGCCCAGACGGGCACCGGCCTGCGCGGTTACATCCACCGCCGCCCCTCCTTCCCGGAGCAGGATGAAGTCGGGCATAAGCAGGAAAAATCCTGAAACCCGCGGAACCGGTGTCGGGGCCGTCGCCTCGAAGGCGGTGTGCAGCGTGTACAAGGCTCGCGGGTCGGGTATGGATTTCGCGCCCCAGAAGTCGTAGAGCTCGGTCCAAGAGAGCCTCGCCATGCAGTCGAGCGACAGGGCGGGGAGGCGGGACGGCTGGTAGTCGATCACTCCTACACCGGCGCGCAGCAGATCGGCGGCCGGCTCGGCAAGGTTTCCGTGTACCGGATGATAGCTCCTGCGCGAGTATTCGCCGAGGAGGGTAATCCGAGTGGGCCCCCTCCTCAGATCCCAGGCGAAATTGAGGCCGTATTCGAACTGCAGCGCGTGCATCAGCCAGAGGCCGGCCTCCGTGTCCGGAAAATCTTCGTTGTTCAACGGTCCGTTGAGCAGATAGGTGGCGTAGTAGATGCTCGTACGAAAACGGGAGAGATCGACGAGCGCATGATGGGCATAGCCTTCTATCTGAAATAGGTCTACCGGAGTATGCGCGAACATGTACGCGTGGTAGGCGGATTGCGCAAAACCCGCGGCGGCGAGCTCGAAACCGTCGGGTGCCGGAGAAAGAATGACCGAGGAGGGGCGCTCCATGAAGTCATAGCTCCATAGCTGCGCCGACGAAAGCACGAGAAGGAGGAGGAGCGCAGGGATCATTCTCGCGATGGGACTACTCATGCTGCTCTCAATGCTGGGGAAGGTGGTCATAGCGATATCCGTATCTCTACCTTGCTGCCGCCGTGCGAGACGGGTTGCTGAAAGGATATCTCCCCGTTCAGTTGCTCGGTGAGGATCGTCACCAGCTCCATACCCAGACTTCGGGAGGGCCTGCTGCGGAAATCATCGGGAAAACCCCGGCCGTTGTCCTCTACCCCGAAGCAGATGGAGCCATTTTCCTTCTGTAGAAAGAGGACGACGCGCTTATCCTGCTCGAGCGGAAGCCCCGGAGGAAAGGCGTGCTTTACTGCGTTGGATACCAGCTCGTTCATGATCAGACCGCAGGGTATTGCCTTGTCGAGCGGGAGGATGAGCGCCTCCACTTCGGTCACGAAACGGATTTCGCCGGAGGTGGCAGTGTCGAATGCGGCGCTGATGTCGAGAATGAGCTGTTCCAAGAACTCCCGGATATCGATGTCCTTGAGGCTCTCGGACTGGTAGAGAAACTCATGGACGCGGGTAATCGTCTGTATACGCATCTGCGAGTCCTGCAGGATGCTGCCGGTGATCTCGTCGCTGGTGTTGAGGTACTGGAGACTGAAGAGGCTGGAGATGAGCTGGAGGTTGTTCTTAACGCGATGGTGGACCTCCTTCAGCAGCACCGTCTTCTCCTGCAGGAGGGCGGTGAGCTTCTCCTCGGCCCTCTGCATGTCGGTAATGTCGGTAAAGACGGCGAAACTGCCGGTGCGAGTACCCTCGGCCTCGTAGTAAGGTCGCGGAGAGACGAGAGTAACCAGACGCTCACCCCCCTTCGTCTTCCATTCCACTCGGTACGGCGCCTCTCCTCCCTCCTTTCGTCTCTCCATATTCTCCTCGAAGGTCGGGCGATACTCATCCGAGATAAAATCCGCGACTCGTTTGTGGAGTATCTCCTCCTCCCTGTAGCCGAGCATTGTGCAGAACCTTCTGTTTACGAAAGAGAAGCGTCCTTCGGTGTCCTGCATGGCGAAGCCCTCGTGCATGAGCTCAATCAGCTGCTGATACTGCAGCTTGCTCTTGAAGAGCTCTGCGGCAGCCGCGTTCTTCTTCTCTTGCAGGACAAAGCCCTGCCGAATGAGGGAGAGCAGCATGAGTGAGATGCCGAGGGTCACGGCGAGAGAGACCCAGATCATCGATCGGGTTATCCCGGCGATCTCCGCCTCCACCTCGCCGAGATAGATGCCGGTCCCGATGATCCAGTCCCACTCCTCGAAAAATGAGACGTAAGAGAGCTTCTGTCCGATCTCTTTTGCCTCGTCTCGGAGTTGCCAGTTGTAGGCGACGTAGCCGGCACCCTCCTCTTCGGCGACTTCCTTCATTTCCATGAACACCGCGGTACCGTTCCTGTCGCGGTAGTCGGAGACGTCGGTTCCCTCCAAGTCGCTGCGGTACGGATGCATGAGCAGAACCGGCCTGGTGTCGAGGATCCAGAAGTAGTCCTTGTTCTCCACGCCGTAGCGCATGTCCCGAATGAGCTCGGCCGCTCTACTGCGCGCCTCCTCCTGCCCGATTTCTCCCGCCTCGGCACGCGCGGCGAGGGACGAACATATCTGCAGCGGGAGGCTGACGAGCTCACGAATAGCCTCCCGCTCCTGTTCGATCGTAATATCCTCGACACGGGGGATGAAGAAAAAGAAGAGGCTCGCTACGAAAGCGATGATGGTGAGGAGACTCGGAACGATCAATTTGAGTCTATCCCTTACGATCGACGGTCCGTATGTAGCCATTACACCCTCCATTGTAGTCCGCTTGCAAAGCGATCACAAGATAGTGTAATTTTTTAGACTGTGGATCTTTAGCTTTTCGAGCTCATTCCGAGAATAGAGATATGGAAAAAACGCTGTTTATCGTAGAGGACGAGATGATCCTCAACGAGCACCTGAAGAGATTATTAGAAAAACAAGGCTATCGTGCGGAGATGTTTCCGCACGGCGAGAAGTGTCTCGAGGAGCTCGACTCCGGAAACGTGCCCGACCTCATCTTGATGGACATCAATCTCGGCAAAAACAGGATGGACGGTCCGACCGTCACGAGGAAGATCTACGAGAAGTACGACATTCCCGTCGTTCTCCACTCGGCCTACACGGACAAGGCGACCCTCGACAGCACGCGCAACATGACTAAGTACGGCTATATACAGAAGGTGCCGGGCAACGAGCAGTTCATCCTCGCCACTATAGACATGGCGATCAAGCTCTTCGAGCAGACGAAGGCGCACATGGAAAGCGAGAGCAAGTATCGCGAGCTGCTGCGGCACCATCAGCACATTCGTGAAGAGCAGAATGCCTACATCGCCCGAGAGATCCACGACGAGCTCGGCCAGTCCCTCACCTCGCTCCACATGAGCCTCGCCGTGTTGGAGAGCGACCTCAGCGCGGAGGGTGTGATGAGTGGGGAGATACGGGAGACCGTCTCGGAGATGAAGAA
Source organism: uncultured Spirochaetaceae bacterium (assembly GCA_964346645.1). Taxonomy (GTDB): domain Bacteria; phylum Spirochaetota; class Spirochaetia; order DSM-16054; family Sediminispirochaetaceae; genus CAYFVU01. The sequence continues at coordinate 16,894 of CAYFVU010000074.1, forward strand.
GAACGTGGGCTCGACGATAGAGAAAACGCGGGAGCTCTCGTGGCAGCTCAAGCCCTCGGTGCTCGACTCATCGGGAATAATCGAGGCCATCGAGTGGCAGGTAGGCGAGTACCGTAAGAAGTTCAACCTCCCGATCGTCTTGGATACGCCGGAAGAGGACGTAGAGATCGACAAGGAGAGGGCACTGGCGGTGTACCGGATCGTGCAGGAAGCCTTGACTAACAGCGCGCGCTATGCTGAGGCCGGCGAGATCCGGGTAGAGGCTCGTCTCTGCAACGGCGAGATAGAGGTCCGGGTCCGTGACGACGGTAAAGGCTTCGATCCGGAGAGCAAGGGGCTGCGGGACTCTTTCGGTCTTGTCGGCATGGGAGAGAGGGCGAAGCAGTTCGGCGGCGATGTAAGTATAGAGAGCTCGCCCGGTTCCGGTACGAAGGTGCATCTCCGCCTGCCGCTTTATTGATTCGAAGGACGGGGAATACGAAAAGTGATACGCGTGATAATTGCCGACGACCATCACCTTATACGGAGCGGATTCAAGCAGTACATTGCGCGCATCGACGACATGGAGGTAGTCGCCGAGGCGGAGACCGGCGAGCAGTTGATGAAGACCCTCGTGCGCAGCTCCTGCGACATCGTGCTGCTCGACATCAGCCTGCCGGACAAACACGGGATCGACGTACTGAAGGAGCTCAAGAGCTACTTTCCCTCGATCGTGGTGTTGATCCTGAGTATGCATCCCGAGGAGCGCTACGCAAAGCGGGCCCTGGAGAACGGGGCGGGCGGCTACATTACCAAGGGGAGCTCGCCGGATGAGCTGCAGCGGGCGATACGCAAGGTCGTCTCCGGGGGCAGCTACATCAGCGAGGCGCTGGCCGAAGAGCTCGCCGCGGATGTGGGGGAGAAGCACGTCGAGCTTCCGCACCACCGTCTTTCCGACCGAGAGTTCCAGATCCTCCTACTGCTCGGTGCCGGCGAGTCGGTCAAACACATAGCCGGCTCCCTCAACCTGAGCGTCAGCACCGTTCACACCTACAAGCAGCGGATCATGGAGAAGATGAACTTCCACAGCTCGAGGGACCTGATACAGTATGTCTACACGCACAACCTCGCAGAGACGTAGCGAGCCTGCCGGTTGTAGCAAAATTTATGACAAAAACTTCATAAACTCTACTACATCATTTTTCGCCTCCCGCCTTTATAGTTAAACAAAAGGATGGAATCCGGAATGCATATCT
>CAYFVU010000075.1:0-18086 GCA_964346645.1 uncultured Spirochaetaceae bacterium
CTTGCCCGCACAAAGTTAGTGGGCTATCATACAGATGAGATGAAAATGGATCGCGGCCGCGGCTCTTCCCTAGGCGATTTTTCCATAGGCAACGATGTAGTTTCGGTGAGCCGCATCGCCTCGCTCATCGAACGGAGGGGAGACCGTTTTTTAGAGCGCTGCTTCACCCCCGCGGAGATTCGCCACTGCCGGGCAAAGGCGAGACCTCCGATACACTTCGCCGGCAGATGGGCCGCCAAGGAGGCAGTCTACAAGGCCCTCGGGCTCGCATGGAACCGCCCCTTCAGCTGGAAGGAGATAGAGATCGAGAGTACTTCCACGTCGGCCGCACGCACGCCTGTGGTAAGGCTCTCCGATGCGATACGGACTGAGCTGGGGACTGCCCATGCGCCGGAGATAGAAATAAGCCTCTCCATTTCCCACTGCGGGGAGTATGCTTTTGCGACGGCTTTGGTGCGGATGCAGCACGAGAGGAGCAGGCACGAGTGATGCGATTCGAACGGAATCCGTGAGATGAAAAAATTGCTTATTCACGAATTCCTGGAAGCTTCCAGCGAAAGCTGCCCGGACAAGAAGGCAGTGTGGGACCGGGGACGCTGGCATAGCTACAGAGAGATAGAACAGCGGGCCAACCGGGCCGCCGCCTTCTTCCTCGCTCAGGGGCTGCAGCGCGGCGACCGCGTAGTTCTGCTCTTGGAGAACAGTGCCGTATTCGTGAGCCTCTACTTCGCAGTACTGAAGGCAGGCGGGGCGGTAGTCGGCCTTCACACCGACACCAGCACGGATGAATTGTCCTACCTTCTACAAAACTCTGAGGCCGAATGCCTCTGCATCTCCGAGGAGCGGTGGCGGCAGCTCGGCGGGCTCAGAGACGGAGACAGACGCCGCACGCAGCGGCGAAACTCTCGGACGCACAGCGCCGCAGAAGCAGTATCGAGCCTTCGCGCCGTCGTCCTCGTCGAGGCCGAATCGGAGAGCTCGCCGGAGGCCTCTTCCTTCCACACCACGCCCGCGACGGTCACCTTTGCACAGATCCAGAACGAGTACCCGGACCGCCGCCCGAAGATCAGGCAAATCGACATCGACCTCGCAGAGATCGTCTACACCTCCGGCAGCACCGGAAGCCCGAAGGGAGTCATGCTCAGCCACCTCAACCTTGCGAGCAACATGCGGTCGATAGTCGATTACCTCCAGCTCACCGCCGAGGATCGTATCATGGTGATCCTCCCTTTCACCTACATCTACGGCAAGTCACTCTTGCTCACCCACTTTCTCGTCGGCGGGTCGGTGGTCATCGACAACCGCTTCGCCTATCCGAACAGAGTCCTCGAGACGATGGCGGCGACGGAGGTCACCGGCTTTGCCGGCGTGCCCTCGACCTTCTCCTACCTGCTGAGCCGCTCGTCGCTCTGCAGCCGCCGGTTCCCGGCGCTCCGCTACGTGACCCAGGCAGGCGGACACATGGCGCCGACACTGCAGAGGGAGGCGAGCGAAGCCTTCCATCCCGCGCTACTCTACGTGATGTACGGCGCCACCGAGGCGGCCCCCCGCCTCTCCTACCTCGAGCCGTCGTTGCTCATCGAAAAATCCGGCTCCATCGGGACCCCGGTGCCCAACGTCAATCTCCTCGTCGTCGACGAGGAGGGGCGCGAGCTGCCCGCCGACACGGAGGGGGAGATCGCTGCGAGGGGCTCGAACATAATGCGGGGCTATTGGAAAGATCCGGAAGGCACGGCCGCAGTACTGCGGAACGGCCTCTACTTTACCGGAGATCTCGGATTTCGCGACGCTGATGGCTACTTCTTCATCGTCGGCCGGAAGAAGGAGATTATCAAGGTGCGGGGTTTTCGGGTGAGCGCTAAGGAGATAGAGGAGAGGCTGCTGGAGATAGAGCAGGTTGCAGATGCTGCGGTGGTCGGGGTGGCCGACGAGGTCACGGGCGAGGCGGTAAAGGCCTATCTCGTTGTGATCCCCGGAAAAGAACTGGAAGAACAAGAGGTGCTCTCCTTTCTCAAACCGCGGATCAGCGCCCACAAGATCCCGAGGCACATCGAATTTCGCGATGCCCTGCCAAAGAACAGCTCGGGCAAGATCATGAAGAGCGAGCTGTAAGCCTCTGCAGGAGGAGCGTGGAGAGAACCGCCGTTACGGCCATGTTGTCGAAGTTGCTCATCTCCCGTCCTTCCTTCTCCCTGCACTTTGCCGCGAGATTCTCCACGGCCTTCGGGTCGAAAATCTCCGAGGCGCGCAGCGCTCTTGGCTCGATCAACTCCTCCACCCACTCTATTCTCTCGCCGAAGAAGCTCGAGGCATCGGGAGCTCTGTAAGGCTGTTTGGAACGGTGCAGAATCTCCGCAGGGACGAGGTCCGAGAAGGCGTGCTTGAGGATGTATTTCTCCTCCATGCCCATGATCTTGTAGCGGGGAGGCACGTGAGATGTGCGGTCGACGAGCACCGGATCGAGAAACGGGAACCGGCCCTCGACTCCGTTCGCCATGAGCATGCGGTCTCCCTGCGAGCCGAGCAGGTATCCGGGTAGGAGGCTGCTCATCTCTATCCACTGCGCCCGCGAGAGCGGATGCCACTCCTTCGCCTCCGGCGGCATCCGCTCGAGGAATTCCCCCTCCGTATCCCGCGCCTCGACCTCGTACCGGATATCTTCCCGCAGGAGTCGTGCGACGGATGCGGCGGATCGCCACCGCATTCGGTGCGACAACGCCGGATCCTCGACATCAAGGCTCTTTCGGAAGAAACTGCGTGCGAATGCAGGGACTTCGGCCGGACTACGCCGCAGCCAGGGATAGAGCATCGGGATGATCTCCGACCGCTTCGAAGATTCGGGATGGGCGGCGATGAATCTCCGCAGCATCGTCTCGCGGAAGATGTCGTAGCCGCCGAAGACCTCGTCGCCCCCCTCGCCGGTAACAACCACCTTGTAGCCGGAGTCACGCACCAGCTTCGATAGGAGGTACATGGGCGCCGGGGCGGTCCTCAACAACGGACGTTCGGCGTGCCGCACCACCTCGGGAAAGACCTCGCCTATATCGCGCGCCGAGACGCGCACCTCGGCATGGTCGCTGCCGAGCAGATCCACCATCCTCCTCTGTGCCTCGCCCTCGTCGTACTCCCGTTCGGCGAATCGTAAGGAGAAGGTTTCCAACTTCGCATCGGTCACCCTGCGCATGAGGGCGGCGGTTATCGATGAGTCGATGCCCCCGGAGAGATATGCGGCCACCGGCACGTCGCTGCGGGTAAACCTAAGACGGACGGCGTCAGTCAGCAAGTCGCGCAGCTCTTCGGCCGTATCGCCGGCGGTCTGCCGATCGGCCCTGCTGAATGCCGGGAAAGAGGGCTCCCAATAGGTCTCTTCTTGCGACTTCCCTTTGTCGAACCCTTCCCCCGATGAGCCGAAGAAGCGCATCCAGCGTCCCGGCACAATCTCCTCTACCCCGCGAAACACCGTCTGCGGCGCAATGCTCGTCCAGAAGGTAAAAATTTCTGCGAGCCCGCAGGGATCGAGCTCGCCTGAGATCCTGGAATCGCAGAGAAGGGCCTTTACCTCCGAGGCGAAGAGCACCCTGTTGCCTACACGCGCATAGTAGAGGGGACAGATTCCGAACCTGTCCCGGCAGAGCAGCAGCTCTCCCCTGCGCTCGTCCCATATAGCGAGGGCCCACTGACCGTTGAGCATGGGGAACAGATCCGTCCCGTACTCCTCGTATCCGTGGATCAGCACCTCGGTGTCGCTCTCGGTGCGGAAACGGTGCCCCTTCTCCCGCAGCCTGTGACGCAGCTCTACGTAGTTGAAGATCTCGCCGTTGAAGGTTATCCAGATGCGTCCGTTCTCGTTGCACATGGGCTGGCTTCCCGTCTCGAGATCGATAACCGAGAGGCGGGTGTGACCGAGCCCGGCGGCTCCCCGCACGTGGGTTCCGCTCTCGTCAGGGCCGCGGTGGTCCAGACTCCGCACCATCGCATCGATCTTCTCCCGCTCGACGGGCGCACCATCGCCGTTCCAGACCCCGCATATCCCGCACATGACCTCTCCCTACTCTCCACGCAATTTACGGAGCACGAAGGCGGACAGGTCCGCCTCAGGCCCTAGGTGCCGCGCATCTATCTCCTCCTCCTCCAAAGTTATGCCGAAGGCATCCTCGAGAAAGAGGGCCGTCTCTATCGGGCTCTCGGGCGAAAGTCTGTCGGACGAAGGTCTGCCTGACGAGTGCCTGTCGGCCTGCATGACCCTGAACTCCTCGATGCGAGTCGCCACTATCTCAGCCGGTAATTCTTCTCTATCCACTTTCTGTACTCACCGCTGCGTACTCCCTCTATCCACTCATCGTGAGAGAGGTACCATGCAATCGTCTTGTCTATGCCCTCCGAAAAGGAGATCTTCGGCCGCCAGCCGAGCTCGGCGGATATCTTTCCGTTGTCCATCGCATAGCGGCGGTCGTGTCCGGGCCGATCCTTCACGTAGGTAATGAGGCTCCGGTACTCCTCGGGCCGCACTCCCGTGCGCTCGGCCATCAGGTCGCAGAGCAGACGCACCAATGTGAGGTTGTCCTTTTCGCTGTCGCCGCCGAGATTGTAGCTCTCCCCGATGCACCCCCTCCTCAAAATGAGCCAGATTGCATCGGCGTGGTCTTCCACGTAGAGCCAGTCCCTCACGTTGCTCCCATCGCCGTAGATGGGCAGCCTCTTCCCCTCCCTCATGTTGAGGAGCATGAGGGGAATGAGTTTCTCGGGAAACTGATAGGGGCCGTAGTTGTTCGAGCAGTTCGATATGGTAACCGGCAGGCCATAGGTGTGGTGTGCGGCCCGCACCAGGTGATCGGCCGCCGCCTTGGAAGCGGAATACGGACTGCGTGGGTCATAACGACTCTCCTCGGTAAATCTCCCTTCCGGGCCGAGGCTGCCGAAGACCTCGTCGGTACTCACCTGGTGAAAGAGCTTTCCCTCGCAGCTGTTTTCTCCCCAGACCTTGCGTGCGGCCTCGATGAGGCTGAAGGTGCCGTTGATGTTCGTCGCAATGAACTCCTGCGGGCCATGTACGGACCGGTCCACGTGGGATTCGGCGGCGAAGTTGACCACAGTGTCGACCTCGTAGCTGCGAATCAGCTCTTCCATCTTCGGAGCATCGCGGATGTCCTCGCGGGCAAAGAGATAGCGGGCCCCGCCTCCGTCTTCAGCGCCGTAACGCTCCTCTAGGTCCGCCAGATTGTGCGGATTGCCCGCATAGGTGAGTTTGTCGACATTCAGTATTCTCCCATCGAAATCGGGACGAGAGAAGAGAAAGCGAATAAAATTGGTGCCGATAAAGCCGGAGCCTCCTGTAACCATCAGCGTCTGTAAAGTTCGATCCATCCACTTCTCCTTTAAGCCCGTAACGATTCGAGGTAACTGTTGAGGGCTGCCTGGTAACTGCGAATTTCCGGCACCACCCGTTTGCGGATCTTATCCGTATGCAGAAACGAATATATCGGGCGCCGCGCCTTCGTAGGGTAGGACGAGCTCGGCACCGGCTCTATCTTGCTCTCGTCGCTGCAGAGTCCGAGCCGTCGCGCCTGACTGAATATCTCGCACGCGAAGCCGTACCACGACACGGCGCCATCGTTGGTAAAATGGTAGACCCCCTCCTCTGGGGGCGGGTCGAGCCGGGTGAGCCTGACAAGGGCCTCGGCGAGATCGCCTGCATAAGTGGGCGAGCCCCACTGGTCCTCCACTACCTTCACCTGTCTTCCGTCAGTAAAGAGCGAGAGCATGGTGGAGACGAAGTTCTTGCCACCTCTGCCGAAGAGCCAGGCGGTCCGCACGATGTAATGGGCTGCTCCCGAGCGCCGAACCGCCTCCTCGCCGGCCCACTTGCTCCTTCCGTAGGCGGAAATCGGCTTCGGCCTGTCCTCTTCTCGATAGCCCTCCGCCTTCTTCCCGTCGAAGACGTAGTCGGTCGACACGTGGACGAGCCGTGCGCCGACGTATCGTGCAGCGCGGGCTAGATTCTTCGGCCCCAGGGCATTGAGCCGTGAAGCGGCCCCGGGTTCGTCCTCCGCTCGGTCTACCGCGGTGTAGGCGGCGCAGTTGATGATCCAACCGACCCCGCCGCCGACTCTTCCGGCTCCTTCGCCGGCCCCTTCGCCGGCAAAACGTGAATCCGTAAAGCTTCGCAGCTCATCGTAGTCGGTGATGTCCACCTCCCTGTCGGAGGCAATATAGGGAATGTCCGTATTCCTCAACATCTTCTCGACCGCAGAGCCGAGCATTCCTCGGTTGCCAACCAGCCAAACTCTTTCCATTGTCCTCATTATATACCACCGTTTCGGCCCTCACAACGAAAATGTGTCTGCCCCAGCGATTCGCAGTTCCTGTCCGTACGCATCGCATCGAGCAGCTTGTGAATTACGAAAAAAAATGTAGTTTTAAAAGTAAACGAATGTAAAATGAGTACTCTTATGCTATAGTAGTAGAAGATGGTACTATTAATAGAATCGGTCTAAGCCTCATATAGTAGTATTTAATTACTCTAAGGAATTGTTAAATAGTAGGGGAGCGGTCGGTGGAATTAGACAGAGAGCGTCGCATTGTTCTCATTGGTCCGAACAACCTCGGAAATCAGATGATCTCCTACTCGGTCCAAAACAGACTCCTATTGCCCTGTTCCATCTATCCCCACCCATTGCATATGTTTCCCGACAACTGTGAGTTCGAAACATCATTTCTCACGGCCGGTAATCTCAACGTACTGCTGCTCGTCGATTGTACCGGCAGAGAGATAGACGGCACTACGAAAGACATAATGACCAATCCGGTCATCAACAATCATCTCGTAGCATACTACAATCTTCCGGGGTACTCCGACTCCGAGGGAAAGGCGGTTTCCAAAAAAGTACGCGGATTTTTCTACACCGACGACACAATGGAGCTCTTTCTCAAGGGAATCGCAGCCATATTCGACGGCGAAATATGGATAAGCCGACAGATCCTCCTCAGGTACGTAATGAACAGCGGTGCAGAAGAAATACCATACCATCACAGTGAGCAACTCCTCACCGAGCGGGAACAGCAGATTCTCTCACTCGTCAGTGTGGGGGTCGACAACGAAGAGATAAGCGATAAGCTCTGCATAAGCGTGAACACGGTCAAGACTCACATGTACAACATCTTCAAGAAGATCCACGTTACCAACCGGCTGCAGGCCGCCCTCTGGGCAGCCAAGAATTTGTAAATTTTTGTAAACCGACTTTCGGCCGGTGAAACTCATCGCGTCCCTCGATATACGATCATCCTCTACATAGCTTAATCATTTACATCCTCACCAGTACTAGAGTCGCTCCTGTAAAGTATGAGCACATCTAGTACCTCTTTGCGAAGCTGCTACTACTCGGTGGTCAGCTCAATTTCATAAAAACTACTGATTTACCTTCTCTAGACCTCGGCACAATACTATGTAATGAAGGGCGGTATGAAAGAGAAGCGGCGAATCGAACGATACTCGTTGAACCTCCCGGCCAGGGTAAGCATACCCGAAAAAGAAGACCTCCATCAATTGCAGGCCTATACAAAAGATGTCTCGTCGGGCGGAACTTTTCTCAGCATCGAGCAGGAGCTGGAAATCGGGCAGAAGGTCAACCTGGAGCTCTTCTTATCAATCAAAAAGTTACAGGAATTTTTCGAGATGGATAACCAAGTTCGGATAGAAGTAACCGGCGAGGTTATCCGCCACGAGGAGGGGGGAGTCGGCATACGGTTCGACAAGAAATACACAATATTCCCCTTCTCCATGGACAACATGGAGAAAGAGTAGTGAGCACCGGCCGCAGAGACTGCGGTCGGCGGTAGCGGCAAGAATCGAGGGGGCGCTTTTATATGCACAAGAAGATTCAGGATTCGACGTGGAAACCCTTCTTTCTCAGCGCGCAGGACAAGGCGGGAAAGTACGGTATCTACTCTCCCGCCCTGGTGGAAAAGATCCTGCAGTACGAGAGGAGCCGAGCAGACAGAGACGGGGGCTGTTTTTCGATGGTGCTCTTCAGGCTGTATAGTCTGGATGCACGGGCCGCCGACCTGGTAGAAACACTGAAAAGCGGCACGAGGCTGATCGACCACATCGGCTGGTACGAGGCGGACACCGTCTGCGTGCTGCTCACCGGCACCAGGATCTACGGCGCCCAACTCTTTCTCGACAAGATCAATGCCCACATCGAAACCCAGTACAGTAACGGCAAGCGCCCCGTCTACAGTTCGGAGATCTACAGCTATCCTAACAAAGAAGGCTGCGGTCCGAACGGCGGCGGGGAGAGGGACGAAGAAGAGCTGCCGGAGAAGATATACAGGCAGAACGAGCTCAAGATTCACGAGGCCATCAAGTGCCGGATTTCGAAGAAGATGCCGGTCTGGAAGCGGAGCTTGGACATAATAGGCTCGGCGACCGGCCTCTTCCTCCTCGCTCCCCTCTTCTGCCTCATCGGCTTCTACATAAAGCTCGTCTCCCGCGGCCCCGTCTTCTTCAAACAGATGCGGGTGGGATACAAAGGCTGCAATTTCACCTTTCTCAAGTTCCGCACCATGCACAGCGGCAACGACGAGGAGTTCCACAACCAGCACGCCCACAACTTTATCTCCCACGGCAATGTCCCCATGGACAAGCTCGACGAACAAGACCCGCGGATCATACCCGGCGGCAAGCTGCTGCGCAAATCCTGCATCGACGAGCTGCCCCAGCTCTGGAATGTGTTGCGGGGAGAGATGAGCCTGGTAGGGCCGCGACCCTGCATACCCTACGAGGCCGAAGAGTACATCCGCTGGCACACTCAGCGATTCGATATCGTCCCCGGTATTACCGGTCTCTGGCAGGTCAGCGGAAAGAACAAGTTGTCTTTTCAGAAGATGGTGAGTCTCGACATAGCCTACTCGCGCAAACTCTCACTCTTACTCGACATCAAGATCCTCCTCCTCACCTTTCCCACCATCATCGGCTTGATACTCGAGGGCGTAATGCCCGGTTTCGGAGAGAGGCAGCAGGATGTCGAACACAAGGAGAATGTGTATACATAAAACAAAGATGAAAAATAATAGTAAGGGAGAAAGGAGGCAGGAGTGGCCGACACTGTGCTGAGTACCGACGAAATTAGGAGCGACCTGCGTGCTTTTCTGGTGAGAAACTTCATCTACAACGAGGAGGGATTCAGCTTCGATGACAGCGATTCGTTTCTCGAGAAGGGCATTATCGATTCGACGGGCATTTTAGAACTGATCGACTATCTCGAGGAGACCTACCGCTTTTCGATAGACGATACCGAGCTCACCCCGGAGAACCTGGACTCGGTCGAACGTGTAGAGTCATTTGTCAGCCGCAAGATCGGCACAGACTCAGATAATTCCGCCGGCGAACTCACAGCCTTCGAAGATCGAAGCCCTTTCCACAGGGATGAGTAGCGCCTCATACAGCCTGCAGACGCTCCGCATAGACCCGGAGGCGGAGCTCGCCCGCATTTCCCGTACACTCCGAGAGCAGCTCGCGCAGCATCTCAAGCGTCAGGGCACGGTTGTGGCGATTTCTGGGGGAATAGACAGCAGCACCGTGGCGGCGATCTGTGTTCGCGCCCTCGGCCCCGAACGAGTCTACGGGCTGCAGCTGCCGGAGAGACACTCCTCAGCCGAGTCGACGAAGCTGAGCGGACGGCTTGCAGAAGTACTCGAAATAGAGACGCATGTGCAGGAAATCACTCCCGTGTTGGAGGCCCTCGGCTGTTACGAGAGACAGTCGGAGGCGGTCAGACGTGTCATCCCCGAGTTCGGGCCGGATTGGAAGTTCAAGATCGTGCTGCCGAGCCTCCTCGAGGAGGGCAGCCTACGACTCTTCTCCCTCATCGCCCTCTCGCCCGAAGGCGAGGAGATCAAGAGGCGCCTCGACACCAAGGCGTATCTGGAGCTCATCGCGGCGACGAACTTCAAACAACGGGTGCGCAAGATGCTCGAGTACTACCACGCCGACCGGCTCAACTACGCCGTCTGCGGGACCCCCAACCGGCTCGAGTGCGACCAAGGCTTTTTCGTAAAACTCGGCGACGGAGCGGCGGACATAAAACCCATCGCCCACCTCTATAAGAGCCAGGTCTACCAGCTCGCCGAGTACCTCGGGCTACCCGAGAAGATTCTCCGGCACCGGCCCACCACCGACACCTACTCGCTGCCCCAAACGCAAAAGGAGTTTTACTTCTCCCTCGACTACGAGAGGATGGATCTCTGTCTCTACGGAAAGAACCACGGGCTGCCCGAGAAGGAGGTTGCGGAAGCGGCGGGCATTAGCGTCGAGCAGCTGAGGAGGGTCTATGCGGACATCGATCAAAAGCGCCGCAGCACCGCCTACCTGCAGGCTCCACCTCTGCTCATCGAGGAGGTTCCGGAGATCCCAGGCCGGTGAGTAAGCTAAAAGAGTTGCTCCTCGAGTTCCTCTAACAACGGCAGTGCCGCATCCTTCTCCGATATCTGCGGCGAGCTCACCGGCAACACGATGCCGATGCTCGGATCGTTCCAGCGGATTCCCCTCTCGCACTCCGGGCAGAACTCGGCGCTCGTCTTGTAGGCGACGAAGGTGTCGTTCTCCAGTGTGAGAAAACCGTGGGCAAAACCCTCCGGAATGTACAGGGCCTTGTGCTCGGTACCGGAAATCTCCAGCGCCATCCACTGCAGATACGTCTCGGACTCACTGCGCAGGTCGACTACTACGTCGAGGATCGCACCGCGAATCACGGTTACGAGCTTGGCCTGTGCCTTCGGCGGCACCTGGAAGTGGAGCCCGCGGAACACGTCCCGTGCGGAGACCGAGAGGTTGTCCTGGAGGAAGGTCTCCTCGATGCCGGCCCCGGCGAACTCTCCGTACTTGTAGGTCTCCTTGAAGTATCCGCGGTGGTCGGCGAAGGTCTGCTGCTCTACGAGCACTATTCCTGAAAGACCGTACCGGCTAAATGTAAAGGGCATCTCACTCCTCCCTCAGTATGCGCATAAGATACTCTCCGTAGCCCGATTTCATCAGCGGGCCTGCCAGCTTCTCCAACCCCTCTTTTCCGATATAGCCCATCTTGTAGGCAATCTCCTCTATGCAGGAGATCTTCAGCCCCTGCCGCTCCTCTATCGTACGAATGTACTGCGTGGCATCGACCATGGAAGAGTGGGTCCCCGTGTCGAGCCAGGCGAAGCCTCGGCCGAGCAGTTCCACCGAGAGCTCGCCCATCTCGAGATACCGTGCATTCAGATCGGTTATCTCCAGCTCACCGCGTGCGGAGGGCTCGAGTGCCTCCGCCAGATCGCAGACCCTGTGATCGTAGAAGTAGAGCCCCGCAACCGCGTAGTTCGATTTGGGTCTCTCCGGCTTCTCCTCGAGGGTGACCACCCTGCCCTCCTCGTCGAACTCCACCACGCCGTAACGCTCGGGTTCACTCACGTAGTAGCCGAAGATGCGTGCCCCGCGGGTAAGGCCGGATGCAGCCTGCAGCCTCTCCGGCAGGGAGTGACCGTAGAAGATATTGTCGCCGAGTATAAGCGCCACCGGCTCGCCGTCGATAAACTCACGTCCCAAGATGAAGGCCTCGGCGATGCCCTTCGGTTCCTGCTGTTCCTTGTAGCTGAAGCTCAATCCGAGCTGCCGCCCGTCGTCGAAGAGCTCCCGGAACTTGGGCAGATCCTTCGGTGTGGAGATGATCAGAATATCGCGGATGCCGGCGAGCATGAGCACCGACAGCGGATAGTAAATCATCGGCTTGTCATAGACCGGCAGCAGCTGCTTGCAGACGATGCGTGTAATCGGGAACAGGCGAGTGCCGAGCCCTCCCGAGAGTATTATGCCCTTCATCCCACCCCTCCTCTCCTCTCGACCATATGCTCACACTATACCACTCTTGCTCATGATAATCTAAGACAATTTTTCATTGTAAATCCGAAAAAACGAGGGTATCATTAAAGAAGAGAGGACTGCCTCATGCACAAACCTTGTTTCCTTGCTGCAGCTTTGATCATCTGCTCGCTCTCTCTTGCGAATGCGGATCTACATGCACAGAGCAGTCTCACCAAGAAGGGGCTCAACGGGGCCCTCTTCGACATCTACTCCTCCTTCGAACCGGACGAAATCGTGGAGAACTTCGGCGGCAGGATCGGCTACTCGATCGGCGGCATCTTAGATGTCGGCATGGTCTTTTCGGTCCGCTACGACGAAGTAGAGGGAAAAAACCTCAGCGAAAACAACATCGGCCTGCGCTACGGCATCATGCTGCTCAAGCAGGAGGATCTCGCCCCTCTTTCTCTCGAAATATCCGGCGCCTACGGCTACTCGTTCATCCACAGCAACTACTTCGAAAACCAGGACCAACAGAAAGAGGGAAACGGCTACAAGCTCGACCTCAAACTCATGCGTGACTTTGCAACGGGAGAGAAGTCGATGCTGCGCCTCGGCGCACTCGGCCGATTTCGCAGCTACAGCTACACGATACAGGACATCTCTCCGGCCACAGAAGAGACACGCGAGTTCTCGCCCGAACGCGAGACGAGATACTTTTTCGGACTCATCCTGTCTTTTGCCAGGAGGACGGCGCAGGGCAGGACGTACTACTTCAACATCGAGCCGCTGTCAGATGATGAGCTCAACTATCAGGCTGCGGTTCGTACGGGTTTGGTCATCGAGATAAGGTAGAGGTATTATAGAAAACATGTGTAATTACTTCTTTTTTCTTATTTGGCAAAGAATTATTCTACGCACTCGAAGATATTCATTCCCTGATGTGCTATACTTTTTCAAACAACACAACCATTTTTCTGCGAGCTGCCATGTACGCGCACCACGCAAAGCCCCTGTCATACTAGAGGGTTGTTGTTGAGAGACTGTGGTACCGGGACAGCCTGTTTCGGCGGCGTCCTTCGGTAGTTCTTTTTCTTTGCTTGGCCGGGTGTGATTTTTATCGGTCGCCCGGATATCGAATGATCCCGACTATCCAATCCAATACCTCAAGTTAAAGTGGAACATTCATTACTACTATTCCATCGGAATGAAATGATATTGTTTACCATGAATTCCTTTCATATTTCCAAACCGCACTTATTCATTCTGTCGGTATTAGGAATTGCAATAGCGTCGTTCGGCTTTTTTTCCGTCGGCTGCAAGCCGATTTTCAAGGACAGTGGGCCGGTTTCCATAAAAATCACGTCCACGACCTTTACTCTTGCCTGGGATGCGGAAGAACCACCCCTGCCGAATACTCCGTCAGCCACAGATTACTTCAAAGTGTACTATCGTGAAGTGAATGAGAAAAAGTGGAAACTCCTCCGCACTACCGAAGATTTTTCTCCTCAAGCCATGGTGTTTGTTGATGAGCTGAAGGGCTCTGGAAAATATGAGTTCGGCGTCGAGAGTGTGAGCAACAACGGCAGGGTGAGTGGAATCCATGCCTCGTCCGACTTTACCGCAGTGCCACCGGGCGGCTGGTATGCCGATATAAAGGGACGATGATTATCGATGCAGACCGCCACATGACACATGCGGGAGCGGAACTCAGGATTTTAGGAGAGAAGTTTTGAGAGGGAAAAATGAGTAAGAAACTAATAGTGCTACTGCTGACGATCTTTTTGAGTCTGGTGTCCGCAGGTCCCCTTTTCTCGCAGAGTTCCGAGGAATCCTCAGAAGGAGCATCACAGGAGGAGAGCGGCGAAAGGATCTGGAAGGGTTTTACCCCCGGCATCATTTTCAACACCAGCAACTTGCTCATGGACATCAGCGGCTATCAGTCTGGTTTCGGTATGAAGTTCCGGGGAGAGCACTTTTCCCTGAGGACGCTTCTCAGTATGGGCTACGACAGCAGTACCGAGGTCCTCGACACCACCATCGGAGTGGCCTTAGAAAAACCGTTCTTTACCGGAAGAGTGACTCCTTTCTGGGGTTTTTCTTTGGAAGGCGGTTATGTTGAAGATGAGGGCGACATGTTCGATTCCACCACTCTTTCGGCAAAGATAGCCGCCCTCCTGGGTGTCGAGGTCTACATCCTGGAGTTTTTGTCCGTGTTTGCCGAGTACGAGCTCGGAGCGTCCGTGAGTCGGGTAGAAGTCGATCAGGATTCCGGCGGTGGTTCCGACTCCACGAACCATGCATTCGGCACAGGGCTCGGCAACGATGCCTCTATCGGCATCGTAATTTATCTGGAAAAGCATGCGATAGACTCAGAAAAAGAGGCGTCTGAAGAAACCACGGAGGATGAGGAAGCGGCCGAATGAGGCATGAAGATCAGATCGACACTGTCGGCACCATAGAGGCCGCGGAGAAGAGCGCCGATCCCCATGACAGCCGCGTAGGCGCAAAACCGGTGCTCGACAGGCCGATTGTCAGCATCATCGTCGTCAGCTACAACACCGCAGAGCTCACCTGCGCGGCCATAGACTCCGTGTACGAGCAAACCGGCATACCCTTCGAGCTCCTCGTCGTCGACAACGACTCGAGCGACGGCTCGGCCGAGCTCATTGCCGAGCGCTTTCCCGAATCGCAGTATCCCAACCTGCATATGATCCGTCTCGATGAGAACGCAGGTTTTGCTGCGGCAAACAACCTGGCTGCCGAAAGGGCGTCGGGCCGTTACATCCTCCTGCTCAATCCCGACACGCTGGTAATGGACAACGCGGTCGACCGGCTCGTTCATTTTGCCGAAAAAAATCCCGACTACGGTATCTACGGCGGCTCCACCTTCTTCGAAGACATGAGCCGCAATCCCACCGCAGGATGGAACATGGCCACTCCCTGGAGCCTCTTCTCCACCGCCGTCGGTTTCAGCTCCCTCTTCCGCCGGTCGCGTATTTTCAACCCAGAGTCGCTCGAGTGGTGGGACTGGTCCGGCCCTCGCGAGGTGGACATAGTGACCGGCTGTTTCTTTCTCATACCCGCCGACTTGTGGAGACGGCTCGGAGGCTTCGATCTCGATTTTCGTATGTATGGGGAGGATGCCGATATCTGCCTGCGTGCCAGGGAAGAAACCGGCACCCGACCGGTGCTCTACCCGGCAGCTCAAATTATTCACTACGGCGGGGCCTCGGAGTCGGTAAGAGCAGATAAAATGATGCGCGTACTGAGGGCGAAAGTTCTGCTTTTTCGAAAGCACTGGAGTGTGGTTGGTACTTGCTACGCCCTTTCCATGCTCAAACTCGGTGCATGGTGCCGCACCGTTGTACTGCGCACCCTCTTTCCCCTCAGGCCGTCGGCCCGCCTGAGCTACACATCCTGGCACAGCATCTGGAAACGCCGGCTCGAATGGGTAGACAGGTGCCGTCAATGATATCGGTCATCATACCTGCCCACAACGAGGAGGCGGTCATCGATCGCTGTATAACCGCACTCCTGAACGGACACCGGGAAAATGAGCTCGAAATCATCGTATCCTGCAACGGCTGTACCGACCGGACGGCAGAAAAGGCACGGGCCTTTGGCTCTCCGGTCAAAGTCATAGAGACCCAAACGGCTTCGAAAACTGCGGCACTCAATGCAGCCGATGCCGTTGCCGTCTCGTATCCCAGAGCCTATGTGGATGCCGATGTGGTACTTCCCCTGGAGAGTCTTCGCCTTCTTGCAGAGTTACTTAAACAAGAGGGGACCCTGCTCGCCTCCCCTGTCGCCGACGCCGACACCTCCCGCTCGACTGCTCCCGTACGTGATTTCTATGCCATATGGATGCAGCTCCCATACAACCAGGTCATGGTCGGCACCGGTGTATACGTGCTTTCGGCAGAGGGGCGTGCGCGTTTCAGAGAGTTTCCTCATATTATTGGAGACGACGCCTTTGTCCGTTCCCTGTTTTGTGTAGAAGAGCGCAGCACCGATCCCAAGGCAACTGTGCAGGTTATCGCACCGCGCACATGGACGGATCTCATACGGGTAAAAACGAGAAGTCGTGTTGGTGGTTTTCAGCTCGCAGACAAATATCCAAACTTAAAGGCTTCGGATCCGAAAAACCTTTTTCGCATTATCACCTCTTTTCCCTTGGGGCCTCGTCTACCAATACAACTGTTCGTATATCTATGGCTGAGCATCGAGGTGCGAATCCGGGCTAGGAGACAACTCAAAGGCCACTTACCTTATAGGTGGGAGCGCGACGAGTTTTCACGCTCTGTATGATATGCACTCTACCATTGACCGGCGACCGCAAGTTCAACTGTACGCATACATATCAAATGGGGACCGTTTTAAATGAAAAGACTCCATATTCGACACCCCTACATAATGTTAACGGGAATGCCCCTTCATCAGATACGGATGAATGAGCTGCTTGATTACTGTAATAAGGCGGTAGAAGAGCGCAGTAGGCTCGTCCTCGGAATGGTGAATGTCGCAAAACTGGTGAAGAGTCGAAAAGACGAACATCTTCGCCACGGACTACAGCAGGCAGACCTTGTTGCAGCAGACGGACAGGGAATCGTTTGGCTCAGTAGGCTCGCAGGGAAACCCCTGCCGGAACGAGTAACAGGGATAGACGTAATGACAATGCTCATGGAGCGAGGGAACAGATTCGGCTATCGTGTTTTCTTTCTCGGAGCACGGCCCGAAGTCGTTCGGGAAGTCGTCGAGAAGGCTACGAACCTCTATCCTGACCTTAAAATAGCAGGCTACCACGATGGATATTTCGATATCGACAGTGAAGGTCGACAGGTGGCAGAGGTGATCAAGGCCAGCAGAGCAGATGTGCTCTTCGTTGCGATAACACCACCGAAGAAGGAGATTTTCATCGACCGGTGGAACGACTTCATGGAGGTTCCGGTCTGTCACGGAGTCGGCGGCAGTTTCGACGTTTTCGCCGGCCGCACGAAGCGTGCCCCTCACTGGATGCAGAGTGCGGGATTGGAGTGGTTCTTCAGGATACTCCAAGAGCCAAAGAGAATGTGGAAGCGATATCTCGTGACAAATACGATCTTTCTCTTTTTAGGTATCCGCGAGATCATCACTGCACGATTAAAACCTCTGAAATAGAGAAGGAGCCGTACATTTGATCAAGATCATCAATGTCGTTGGAGCGAGACCGAACTTCATGAAAATCGCTCCGTTGATGGCACAGTTCGAGGCACATCCCGGCATCGAGCCGATACTCGTCCACACCGGCCAACACTACGACAGAAAAATGTCGGAGCTCTTTTTCGAGCAGCTGGGAATTCCCAAACCGGACGTGAACTTAGGCGTCGGTTCCGCCAGTCATGCAGTTCAGACCGCCGAAATCATGAAGGCTATTGAGCCGGTTCTCGTTTCTGAGACACCGGATGCGGTCCTCGTCGTCGGAGATGTAAACAGCACCATTGCCTGCGCTCTGGTAGCTGCAAAACTGGGCATCAAAGTCATTCATGTAGAGGCGGGGCTTCGAAGTGGCGACAGGACGATGCCTGAAGAAATCAACCGGATTCTTACCGACACCATAAGCGATCTGCTCTTCTGCACCGAGCAGAGCGGGGTCGACAATCTGAAAAAAGAGGGAGTAATAGATGAGAAGATCCATTTGGTCGGTCATGTAATGATTGACACCCTCATGCAAAACCTGGAAAAGGCTTCCGCCTCCTCCATAGTAGAAGAGCTAACAGCGAAGGGTACCATCGACGGTAATGAGTACGCACTGATGACCCTACACCGCCCTTCCAATGTAGATGATCCCGCAGTGTTTCGTCACATTCTTGCGGGACTCGAACATATTCAACGTGAGTTGCCGATTCTCTTTCCCATTCATCCGAGGACACGGAAAAATATCGACAACAATGGTCTATCCGTTGCCGTCCAACAGCTGTCACAACTCCATCTCATGGAACCGATAGGCTACCTCGACTTTCTCAGACTCATGTCCGGGGCCGCCCTTGTGCTTACCGACTCTGGCGGAATTCAGGAGGAAACAACCGCCCTCAAAATCCCCTGTCTCACTCTTCGGGAAAATACCGAAAGGCCCATTACGGTGGAAACGGGGTCAAACCAGCTTGTAGGCTCGGATCCCGACAAAATAATTCAAGGGTATTCACAAATAAAAAACATGAATAGAAACAGTTACAGGATTCCGCCGCTCTGGGATGGACGTGCGGCCGAACGGATTACA
>CAYFVU010000076.1:0-17547 GCA_964346645.1 uncultured Spirochaetaceae bacterium
TAGAGCAAACGGCTCATATCCGTTTGGTCAGGGGTTCAAATCCCTTCGCCACTACGAGAGGTAAGGCCTCCCGCAGCGTGCGGAGAGGCCTTTTTTTTGGTCTTACAATTTTTGGTATTACAAGTGGTATTACAAGAGTTTTGGTATTACAAGGCGAGGGCGAATCGACACGGCTGAGATAGATAGAGTCGACAAGGGAAGCTGGAAATGGCAAAAAGATTGATAAAGGACCTACAGTACGCGAAATTCTCGCTCTACGGATTCCTCAAGAACCTTCGCTTCTTCGATCCATACCTCATTCTCTTCTTTCTCGAGAGTGGACTCGACTACTTTCACATAGGGATTCTCTTCAGCATCCGCGAGATCGCAACCAACCTATTCGAGGTCCCCTCGGGCTTCACTGCAGACCTCTTCGGCCGCCGCCGGGCGATGATGAGCGCCTTCCTCGTCTACATCATCTCCTTTCTCATTTTCTACTACTCCGGCGGGTTTTGGCCCTTCGCCATGGCCATGGTGCTCTTTGCCGCAGGAGAGGCCTTCCGTTCGGGAACCCATAAGTCGATGATCATCGATTACCTCACGCGCAACGGCATGGAGGATGAGAAGGTTGTCTACTACGGGGGTACCCGCGCGTGGTCGCAGCGCGGCTCCGCGCTCTCCGCGCTCATTGCCGGTGTACTCGTCTTTTTATCGGGTTCCTACCGTACGGTCTTCGTCTACACCCTTTTCCCCTACGTCCTCGGGTTCTTCTTGATGGCCAGCTATCCCCGCTACCTCGATTTTAGCGTGGAGTCCGAGGAGGCGCACAGCGGATCGGCTGAGGAGAGCGGAAATGCCCCTCCGCAAAAACAGAGTGTCTCGGCGCTGCTGAAGAGCCTGACGGCGCTCTTGAAGGATCCGGTCACACTCCGCGGATTCGTCCACTCGAGCCTCGCCTCGGCGGTCTTCAAGACGGTAAAAGACTACATCCAGCCGATGATACGCAATCTCGCCGTTGCGCTGCCCCTTTTTGCGGGGCTGGCCGAACAGAAGAGGGTTTCGGTGGCCGCAGGGGTCATCTATTTCGGCATCTACCTCCTGACCGCATCGGCAAGCTCTCGGGCGGGGGCGGTGGAGAGGCGCTTCAGCACGCGAAGAAAGGCCCTCAATACCAGTTACCTCGCGATTGCCCTCGTACTCGCTGTGGTGGCACTCTTCGTGGAGACACCCGCAGCGGTGGTCGGCATCTTCATCTTTATCGGGCTCTACCTCCTCGAAAATGTCCGCAAACCCATGACGGTAGGATATCTCGGCGACATCGTGCAGGGGCGGAGCATGGCGACGGGCCTGTCGATGGAGTCTCAGATGAAGACGGTATTCGTTGCGCTGCTCTCGCCCGCATTCGGCTTCTTAGCCGATGGCTTCGGTCTCACGGCGGCGATGGCCGCTCTTGCCATCTTCACGCTTATCCTCTATCCTTTTCTCCGCATACGGGAACAGGTGCAATAGGCGCGAGATACGCCTCGATACGATCCCGACTATTGGAGCGAGTATGATAGGTTTTTTCATAAAGAAGTCATTTTTCGAAGGGTGGGACAATCTGCTCACCCTTGCACTGTTCAACATCGGGTATGTGGTGATCATCGTGGCGACTCTCGCTGCGCCCACACTTGCACCCTCGTCCCTCCCTGTTACCCTCGTGCTGCTGCTCATCTGTGTTTTTCTCTTCTACCTCTACTCCGGCGGTGTCGCCCGTTTCCTGGGAGAGGTGAGCTTCGATCGGGGGCCGGAGTTGCGGCAGTTCCTCACCTATGTAAAGAAGACCTGGCGGACCTCCGTCACGTTGGCGAGCATCACGAGCATTCAGCTCATCGTGCTTTCCATCGGTTTTCCCTTCTACCTCTCGATGGGGGGAATTTTCTCCATGGCTGCCCTCTCGATACTCTTCTGGGTCTCCGTGCTCTGGTACCTCATCTCCCTCTGGGTATATCCGGTGAGCGTGCAGTTGGAGACGAGCGTGAAGATGCAGCTCAAGAAGAGCCTCATCCTCTTTCTCGACAACAGCGCTTTCACCCTATTCCTCGCATTCTACACGCTCTTCAACTTCGCCGTATCGGTGGCGACCGCTTTTCTCATACCCGGTTTCGCCGGTATCCGCTTGAGCCGGCAGATCGCCCTCAAGCTGAGGATGTACAAATACGACTACCTCGAGGAGAATCCGAATTCGCAAAAACAACCGATCCCATGGGGGGCTCTCCTCATGGAGGAGCAAGAGAAGATCGGACGGAGAAGTCTGAAGGGAATGATCTTTCCGTGGAAAGATTGAGCGTATTATACTTTACTTATATAGTAAAAATTTGTAGTTTCTGAATAGGAAGGATAAGAGTGGCGACGGAAGTTGAATTGAAGGCCTGGGTGGACGATCCGCAGGCTGTGCGCAGCTTTCTGCGCGAACACGCGGAGTTCCGCAAATCCTACGTAAAGGAGGACACCTACTTCTGCAAGAGCAGTGAGGGGGTAGAAGGAAGGACGCAGTTCAGATTGCGGAGAGAGGGCGATGCCGCGGTGGTGACCTACAAGGAGCGCTCGCGGGAGGCCGGGACCGAGATGAACAGGGAGTACGAGTTCACCGTATCCGATCCGCAGACCTTTACCTACTTCGCCGACGCCGTCGGATACATTCCCTGCATTCACAAGCGCAAGGAGGGTGAGCTCTTCTCCTGGGCAGAGACCAATGTGGAGCTCTCCCTCGTCGCAGATCTCGGGTGGTTCGTCGAGATCGAACACATGGTCGAGTTCGGAGAAGAGGGCGAAAACGACGAGGCGGCAATAGCACAGGCAAACGAGAAAATCCGCAGCATCCTTTCGCAGATCGGTATCGGAAGCGAGCGCATAGAGGAGCGCTACTACATAGAATTGCTGAGAGGCAAGCTGTAAGAGGAAGGAGATATACATATATGGGTATCGTCGAATTGGATCAAGTCTCGCTCACACTTGGAGAGACCGAGGTTCTGAAGAATATCTCGATGGACATATGGGAGGGGCACATCCACGCGGTGGTCGGCCCGAACGGCGCGGGGAAGTCCACGCTCGCCCACACGATCATGGGGCTGCCCACATACAGGAAACACAAAGGCGAGGTAATCTTCAACGGAGAGGAGATAAGCCGGCTCTCGATAGACGAGAGGGCGAAACGGGGCATTACACTCGCCTGGCAGGAGCCTGCCCGGTTTCACGGGATCTCGGTGCGCGAGTTCATCATGAAGGCCGCCGGCGCAAACGGCACCGACGAGACGCCGAAGGAGGTCCTGGAGCTCGTAGGCTTGG
Source organism: uncultured Spirochaetaceae bacterium (assembly GCA_964346645.1). Taxonomy (GTDB): domain Bacteria; phylum Spirochaetota; class Spirochaetia; order DSM-16054; family Sediminispirochaetaceae; genus CAYFVU01. The sequence goes on from CAYFVU010000076.1 coordinate 3,307, forward strand.
ATCCCGACCGTTATCTCGCGAGGGACGTGGACAGCACCCTCAGCGGCGGAGAGCGCAAGCGTGTGGAGCTCGCCTCCATCATCTCCATGGAACCGAGGGTGGTGCTCATGGACGAACCGGACTCGGGTGTCGACATCGAAGCGATCCAGTCGATCTTCGAGGTGCTGCAGACGCTGAAGGAGAAGGGCACGACCGTTGTTCTCATCACCCACTCGGCCGAGGTGCTCAAGCAGGCGGATCATGCCTTCCTGCTCTGCAACGGAGCCCTGGTCGACAAGGGCTCGGTGGACCGACTGATAAACTACTTCGAGGGTAAATGTGTGCCCTGCACCCACAAGAACGAGCCGGACAAGGAGGTCCCGGCATGAGCAATCAAGCAGCAATAGATAAACTACTCGCAACGATCAACATGCATCGCCACGACTTTCCCGAGGACTCCGCTCACGTAGAGATACACGGGAATCAGGTCCTCGGTACTCAGCTCGTGGACGGACTCGAGATAGAGTCGGAGGAGAGGCCCGACGGAGTGGCCGTGAAGATAGTCGTGAAGGAGAATACCCGCATAGAACAGCCGGTCTACTTCTGTTTCGGCATGCTCGAAAACGGACTGCAGAAGATCGACATGGATGTGCGTTTCGAACGGAACGCCAAAGCGAAGTTCATAAGTCACTGCACCTTCGCCACCGCGGACGACGTGCGCCACGAGATGGATGCGAACATCCATTTAGAACCCGGCGCAGAGTACTCCTACTTCGAGCGCCATATCCACAGCGCGAAGGCCGGGGCCCATGTCGTCCCGAAGGCGAAGGTGACCCTCGAGGAGGGGGCCCGCTTCTCCACCGAGTTCGAGTTGATAAAGGGGCGAGTGGGCACGATAGACATCGACTACGAGGCCGAGTGCGCCGCCGATTCGGTCCTCGAGATCCTCAGCCGCATAAGCGGGCGCAAGGACGACGTGATCAAGATACGTGAGGCCGGCAAGCTCTTCGGCGAGAATGCCAGGGGTGTGCTGACCAGCAACATCGCCGTGCGGGAAGAGGCCATAGCCGAGGTCTACAACGAACTGACGGCCACCGCTCCCGGAGCGAGGGGGCACGTAGACTGCAACGAGATCGTGCAGGACCGCGGCAGGGCAAAGGCCATACCCATAGTGGATGTACGCGATCCCCGGGCCCACGTGACCCACGAGGCGGCCATCGGCTCGGTCGACTCTAAACAGCTGCAGACCCTCATGTCGCGCGGCCTTTCCGAAGACGAAGCGGTCGAGATGATCATTCAGGGGCTGCTGCGCAAGTAGCGGCTACCGGGGCTCCTGCGTTTTCCTCTCCTTGGCCGGCGCAGGTTTCGGCGCCTTCGAGTCCGTGGTGTCGATCTCGCCCGCCTTCTGCAGGCCGACCTTCGTCAACACGGGCCCGATGAGCTCGAAGATGATGGAGGTTCCCGTGACGGTGGTTATGACCGTAGAACCGATGCGGGCCCCCCAGTCGCCGAGACTCGAGAACTCGTGCTTGACGATGAGGGCAAGACCGATGGCCACTCCCGCCTGGCTCAGAATTCCCATACCCAGGTACTTTCGAATCTTCGGCTCGGCGCCGGAAATCGTCGCCCCCAGTGCCGCGCCGCCGGTGAGGCCTGCGCTCCTGCTGACGATGTAGACGAGCCCGAGGAGTCCGAGCGAGGGTACGGTGGCAATGTGCAGGTTGGCCCCCGCGAGAACGAAGAAGAGGACGAAGAGCAGCGGCATGACATTGGAGAGCTCCTCCTCCATCTTCTTCAGCAGGTTCCTCGGTTGGGTGTTCACGATGATGAAGCCGGCAACCATGTTCGTCAGGATGAGGGAGGCGTGGAGGGTGATGCTGAGGCCCGCCGCGATCAGCACCGAGGCGAAGAGGAGAATAAAGATGTCCCGCGAGCTTTCGAGCTTCCTCGCCAGGGAGGAGAAGAGAATCGCCACGGCAATACCGACTGCGATACTCAGGACGACCTCGACGAAGGGCGGGGTCATGAGGGAGATGAAGCTCTCGGAGTGACCGCTTATCGACTGCTCGATGATGCTGCGGGCGAAGGCAGATGCGAATCCGAAGAGGATAATACCCAGACCGTCGTCGAAGCCGACCACCGAGTAGAGCGCCTTGGTCAGGCTTCCCTTCGCCTTGTACTCCTGGATTATGGCGACGGTGCCGGCCGGAGCGCTCGCCGGCGCGATGGCGCCGAAGATAAGACCCAGGGCCGGATCGCCGGTGAGGAGCGTCACCGCTCCGGCCACCAAGGCGAAGGCGAGCAGCGACTCTGCGAGGATGATGACGATGATCCCCCATCCCTGCTGCTTGAGGGTGCTCATCCTCAGCTCCAGGCCGATGCTGATGGCGACGAAGCCGAGGGCTACCTCGGTAATGAAGCCGAGATCCTGCTGCACTCCCTCTGTGAGGAGACCGAAGAGGGAGGGGCCGAGGAGCACCCCGACCAGCATGAAGCCGATGATGGAGGGGAGCTTTACGTACTTGGTGAGCTTGCCGAAGAAGAGACCTACGAAGGTCATCAACCCCACTATGGTGAGGATCGGCAGATCGAGTCCGTGTATCCACTGTTGAAGCGTTTGTATGAAGTCCATTGTATAGATCGTCCCGTGTTTCTTTTAGAAGTCTATTGATCCGGAGGAGTACAAGAGCTCCTGCGCGGCCACCAGAACCCCGGGATTGTCGGAGAATGTGTCTTCTATGAGGTTGATGCGCCTGATGAGGTCGTTGCACTTCGATCGCGGAACGATCGCCTGGATCAATCGGTTAAAGGAGGCGCTTCCCTCGGTCCAGTAGGTGGAGAAGAGGGGCAGGCGGTTGAGGTAGCTGCCGGCGTTCTGCGTCTCGATGACCGTGAGCGAGCCCTCGACCTCGGAGGAGAGCAGCTCGAGGGTCTCGTCGAAGACCTCCTCCTTCTGCACGAATACGCTGAGCAGGCAGAACCCCTCGGTATCCGGCTTCTCCTCGCGTATGGTCAGGTGGTGCTGCAAGAAGTCCTTTACCTCGGATTCGCTCGAGAAGGAGAGGAGCTTGTCGGTTACGCCCTGCGTCTTCATCATCTTGCTGATGGCCGAGAGTATCTTGATGTGGCGGTTGCGCTGCTCCTTAGGTCCGATGATTACGAAGATGACGGAAACCGGGTTGCCGTCGATGGCCTCGAAATCGACTCCCTTCGGCAGGAGCATGAGCCCGACGACGAAGTGCTCGATTCCCTCGATGGAGCAGTGGGGGATGGCGATGCCGTCACCGAAGCCGGTGCTCCCTAAGTCCTCCCGCTGCTTCAGCAGCTGGTAGAGCTTCTTCTCCTTGAACTTATTCAGGGGCTCTGTCTGCGCGGCGTGCGAGGCGAGCCGGCTGAGCACCTCTTCCTTGGACTCTGCCTCTGCCCCGATGATCACGAAATCGGTCTTGAGCGGTGTATCCCCCGTCATGGTATGCCTCCTTATGCGCTTCGACAATTATAGTGCCCGCACCAATACTGTCAAGGTGGTCGGCGGACCGGATAGCCGGCAGTGGTAATCAGCGCCGAGCTGCGGAGAAGAGATAGACGGTCTTTCTCATGTAACGGTTATCGGGGCGGAGGATTGCATCGGGAAAGGTCTCGTGGTGGAGACCGTCGGGGTACTCCTCCGTCTCGAGACAGAATGCGCCGTGCTTCTCGTGGGAGCCGCAGCGGCTCTCTACCCCTTCGAGGAAGTTGCCCGTGTAGAATTGGATCCCCGGACTTATCGTAAAGACCGTCATGGTCCTGCCGCTTTCGGGTTCATGGACCTCCGCGGCGGGAATGGAGAGGGCGTTTTCCTCGGAGAGGGTGTAGCAGTGGTCGAAGCCGTCGATGAGGGACAGATGGTCTCCCAGGCGTTTCGTCTTTCTGAAATCGAAGGGAGTGTCGGCTACCGGCAGTATGCGTCCGGTGGGAAATATCTCCTCGGTGGTTTCGAGGTAGTGGTTCGAGTTGATGTGGACCTCGTGCTCGTATATGGGGCCTGAGCATTCGCCCGCGAGATTCCAGTAGCTGTGGTTGGTCAGGTTGACCGGGGTAGGGGCGTCGGTCTTCGCCTCGTAGGAGAAGCTCAGCTCGTTCTCCTCCGAGAGCATCACGGTGAGTCTCACCTCGAGGTTTCCGGGATAGCCCTGATCGCCGTCGGGACTGGTCATAGTGAGGGTGACTCCTGCCTCGGTATTGTTGCGAATGGGAAAGGCTTCCCATATCTTCCTGTTGAAGCCCTCGCTGCCTCCGTGGATATGATGCTCGCCGCGGTTCTTGTCGAGCCGTACCGTCTTTCCGTCGATCTCGAAGCTTGCCCAGGCGATCCGGTTGGCGAAACGTCCTACGGTGGCCCCGAAGTAGGGATGCTTCCCCTCGTAGCTCTCGAGGTGGTCGAATCCCAGCACGATCTCCTCGATGTGTCCGTCCGCATCGGGCGTCTGCACCGAGGTGATCGTGGCGCCGTAGGTGATGATCGAGAAGTTCATTCCGGAGCCGTTGTGCACCGTAAATTGGTCTACCCGTTCGCCGCTTTTAGTTACTCCGTAGGGGGTTCGTTCTATCTGCATTGCTGTCTACTCTCTCTCTCCGAGGAGCTCCTTCAGCTCACGTATCTGGGTAACGAGTCGAGTGCGCTCCATGTTGCGAAATCGCTTGGGCACCATGTCGCGGCTGGTGCACTCTAAGACCGCTACGAGGTTCTGCAGCTCTATCTCGTGGGGGTAGGCCGGTGGAATGAAGTCTCGCACCGCCTCCTCGAGATCTTCTCTCTGCACCATGACGTGGCCGCGCATGGCGGCGTTGAATTTCGCGCGAATGAGCACCGCCTCCAGATCCGCCCCGGAGGATTCGAAGTTGTATTTTTTCAGGATGTCGTTTATTGAGAATTTCTGAAGCTTGAGCTTCAGCTTCTTCACCAGAGTCTCGCCGAGCTCCTCCCGGTCGGCCTGTGTCTCGGGGTAGAAGAGTGCGAGGTGCTCCTCGGCCCGTCCCTGACGCTTCAGGTCGATCGGCAGGAGGTCGGGGCGGCAGGTGATGAGAAACCAGATGATCTTTCCCCGGTATTCGGTGTTGCCCATGAAGCTCGAGATCTGGGCAAATATGCGGTTGCTGGTTCCCGAGTCGCCCTCTTGATTCCGGTCGCCGAGGAAGGCATCGGCCTCGTCTATCATCACACCGACCGGCGACATGGCCTTGAGTATGTTGAGGGCCTTCTCGAGGTTCGACTCGGTAACCCCCTGCCACTTCGATCTGAAGTTGCGGAACTTGACGATGGGAATGCCTATCTCTCCGGCGAAGGCGGTGACCATGAAGGACTTTCCCGTTCCCACGGGTCCTGCGATCAGATAGCCCATCGGAAGGACATCGAGCCGTCCCTGTTTAATCGCCCGCGCGGCGTTCTTGAAGCGCTGCTTTACGAAATTGTGGCCGCTGACCATGGAGAGGTCGTGCTCGCTCTCGATGAACTCGAGAAGTCCCGAGGCCTCGTTTTCGATGATCTCCTTCTTCTTCTCCTGCAGATACTCGAGGGATATCGGCTTGTTCTCCTGGTAGCTCTCGGCAGCGAGCTGGTTGAGGTTCATCAGGTTGAGGCCGCTGGTGATCTTCGCCACCCGCTCCGGATTGAGGCGGTACTCGAGCATCAGCTCCCCCTTCCGGTCGAGAAACTCGAGAAAGCTCTTTCGCACCTTTTCGTCGGGGAGGGGGATGTTGACCTTCACCGTGTGCGGCGAGGCGACGATTCGTGGACTGAGATCGGCGAGGTTCTCGGTCAGCAGGAGTACCGAGACGTCGCCCTGCGTGAAGATCGGGTCGTGGGACCAGCGGTTGAGCGTGACGAGGCAGTAGCGGTCCTCCTCGTCCATGCGGCTGAGCTCCGTTTGGGGGATGATGGTTTCGGCGTAGTCGATGATCAGCACGATCCGCCGCTTGTGGGGAATATTCATGAGGAAGTACTTCTCGAGCAGGTCGAAGGCCTTGACCGGATTCTTGGTCAGCAGATCCTCAGGCGTCTCCTCGGGAACCACCTTCTTCATCTCCCGTATGTAGGTGTCCCGCATCTCGGAGGTGCAGAAGTTTATACCCGAAGAGCGGTCGTAGTAGACGATGATGTCCCGGTTGCCGAACAGCACCTCGGATATGAACTCCTGAATGCGGACGAAGATGAACTCTCCCTCGTACATCTTGTTGGGAAGAAAGTCGCGGATATTGCCGTGGAGCATGTAGAGGTTCGTAGTTTTCGACAGGTACTTGTAGGAGAGCTCCTGCGCCCAGTAGGGAAGCACCTTTATGAAATCTAGATTCTTCAATATCAGCTGTTCCGACATAGCCCCTCCCGTAGTGACGACACCGTGTAGTATAGGGGTGGCTGCGCCCCTTCGTCAATTGGAGTTCGTGTATCGGAGCCGGTGAGATGGACGCCCGGACTGGACGCGCGCGGGTCAGGTCTCTACAATGCGGGGACACAAAGAGAATACCGCAGAAACGAATCGACGCCGCGAAAACGGCGTCGAGAGGGGATGGCATTGAACAAGGATGAGATCACGATTTACACCGACGGAGGCTGCAGCGGCAATCCCGGTGCGGGCGGCTGGGCCTTCGTGATGATAGACGGGGAGCGCAGAGGGGAGCGCTCCGGCGGAGAGGCGGCGTCCACCAACAACCGTATGGAGCTGACGGCGGTAATCGAGGCGCTCGAGACGGTGCGAAGAGAGGTGGAAGCAGAAGCCGAGAGGAGCGATTGCTCCGAATCCGCCCCCCGCGGGCGGACTATCCACGTCTACACCGACAGCCAGTACGTGAAGAACGGCATAACCAGCTGGATTCACAACTGGGAGAAGAACGGCTGGATTACGAGTGCGAAGAAACCGGTGAAGAACCGCGAGTACTGGCTGCGGCTGAAGAAGCTGACCGACTCGTTGCACGTGCAGTGGCACTGGGTGCGCGGCCATGCGGGAGACGAGCTGAACGAGCGATGCGACGCCATGGTGCGGGAGGAGATGAAGAAGTACAAGTAGCTGCTTGGTCCCGCCCTGTTGGAAAACAGCTGCTTTGCTTGCGATCGGCGGGAAAGCAGCTGCGCAGAGAGCCCGCTAGTAGGAGTAGAACAACGGGAAGGAGGCGGGTATGAAGGTAATGAGCTATGTGAGTCGCGGTTTCGAGGGGAAGATGGTCGAGGTAGAAGCCGACCTCAGACGGGGGATTCCGGGTATAGAGATCGTAGGGCTGCCCGATGTGGCTGTTCGCGAGGCGAGAGAGCGGGTGAGGGCGGCCCTGCGCAACAGCGGATTCACGGTGCCGAGGGAGAGAATTCTCATCAATCTCGCACCGGCCGGCGTGAAGAAGGAGGGGGCCTCCTTCGACCTCTCTATTGCGGTGGCGATCGTACTCGCCTCCGGTCAGGTCTCGGCTCCCGTAACGGCTCCGGGGCTGCTGGTGGTAGGAGAATTGGAGCTGTCGGGACGCGTGCGGCCGGTAGACGGGGTGCTGGCAGCGGTGGCTTCGGCGCGGGAGACCGGTCTGCGCCACGCGTTGGTGCCCTCGGAGAATCTCGGCGAGGCCGAGACGGTCGATGGGACGATTGTCCACGGCATATCCTCGCTGGCGCAGCTGCCCTTCGTTGCCGCAGAGCTTCTCCACGGACTGCGCGGCGGAGAAGGGGAACGTGCCGGAACCGGCACCGGAACCGGAATCGAGGCGCCGCGCAAAGACGGCGGGACTGTAACGCGAGATGAGGGGGCGCTCGCGCGAGATCTGCGGTCTGCAAATCGGCGGCAACGAATCGGACCCGATCTCGCCGATATAATAGGTCAGAAGGAGCTCAAACGCGCGGTGGAAGTTGCGGCGGCCGGAGGCCACCACCTCCTGATGTTCGGACCGCCGGGTGTCGGAAAGACGATGGCCGCCCGGCGACTCCCACCGATACTGCCCGACCTCGATGCCGGAGAGTCGATGGAGGTCACGAGAATCCACTCCGTCGCCGGCCTGCTCGAGAACGGAGACGGATTGATCTACCGGCCACCTATCCGTACGCCCCACCACACCGCGAGCCGTGAAGGGCTGATCGGCGGATCGGACGGTGGGCCTGGAGAGATCTCGCTTGCCCACAGAGGGGTGCTCTTTCTCGACGAGGCTCTCGAGTTCAACAAGACCATTTTGCAGAGCCTGCGAGAGCCGATCGAGCGGGGCTGGGTGGAGATCGCGCGGGCGGGTGTGCACTACCGCTATCCGAGCAGGTTCCAGCTCATCCTCGCGGTCAATCCCTGCCCCTGCGGAAAGCTCGGACAGACAGAGGCCGTCTGTATGTGCAACCCGATAGAAATCCACCGGTACTGGAAGAAACTCGGCGCCTCTCTCATGGACCGGGTGGACATGAGGGTGGCGGTCAAGCCGGAACCGCTGCGGGAGATCGGCGGTCCGTGTGCGGGATCGAGCTCGGGAGCTTCTCGCTCCGGCGAGGGGAGCGCAGCGGCAGCGGCGCGGGTCGCGGGGGCGGTGGAGCTGCAGCGCCGCAGATTCGCGGGTACGCAGATGCGACGCAACGCCGACCTCGGTCCGGAGGAGATCCTCCGGACCATCCGATTGAGTCCCGGAGCCTTTAGCCTCCTCTCGAAGGCCGGCGCCTCCCTCGGCCTTTCATCGAGGGCCACGCAGTCGGTCATGAAGATCGCCCGCACGGTGGCAGATCTTGCAGAGGAGGAGATCGTCGGCAAGGAGGCGCTTGCCGAGGCGGTGGAGTTCCGCCGCTACGGCGACGGCGACTACTACTGGCGAGCCGCCTGAGCTGTCTACCGGTCCGAGAGGCGGATAGCGGATGCTTCCGGCTTGGCCTGCGGATCGGCGTGTTCTCGTGCCTCACGGCGCCGCCGATTCCCGGGACCGGCCGGCTTGGCAGAGCAGGAAAAAGCTCCTATACTTCTCTCTATGCGGAAAGACGGATTCGGACAGAAGCTCTTCTTTTTCTTCGCCGGCATGGTGGTCATAGTCTCGCTCATGATCGGTTTCGGCATCGTGAAGCTGCCGGGAGACGGCGGTGACACGGCGGGGGAGGGAGAGAAGATAGAAGCGCTGCAACCCCGGGAGGAGCAGATACCCGGCTCCTCCTTCGAACTGGAGACGGGCACGGAGGAGCGGGCGGGGGAGAATCTGCGCACCGTCTCGAACGGCAGTAGCGGCTACGTCTCCTCTGAGCGGCGCAACATTCGTGTCTACGAGGAGCGAAACCGAGGGGTAGTGAACATCACTACCGAGACACTCAGCCTCAACTGGTTCCTCGAGCCGGTGCCCCAGGAGGGGGGAACCGGTTCGGGTTCTATCATCGACAAGCGCGGCTACATCCTCACCAACAACCACGTGGTGCAGGACGCCTACAAGGTCTTCATCACCCTCTACGACGGCTCGCAGTACGAGGGACATGTGATAGGGAAGGATTCGGAGAACGACCTCGCGGTGGTCAAGTTCGATCCCGGAGAGAAGCGGCTGACCACCATTCCCTTCGGCAGCTCGTCGAATCTCAAGGTCGGCCAGGAGGTACTGGCTATAGGCAATCCCTTCGGCTACGACCGCACCCTGACCACCGGCATCGTCTCCGGACTCGGCAGACCGGTGAAGGCATCGCGCAATAGAGTGATCCGCGGCATGATACAGACCGACGCCTCCATCAACCCCGGCAATTCGGGCGGACCTCTGCTCGACGCCCATGGCGACATGATCGGGATCAACACGATGATCTACAGCCCCAGCGGCGGCTCCGTGGGAATCGGCTTCGCCATCCCGGTAAACACGGCGCGCAGGGTGGTCCCCGAGCTCATCGAGTACGGTCACGTACGCCGCGGCTGGATCGAGATCTTCCCCGTGCAGCTCGAACCGAGCATCGTCCGTTACGGAGAGCTCCCCGTCTCTCGCGGCATCCTCGTCTCGGAGGTAAAGAAGGGGGGCAACGCCGACAAGGCGGGCATACGCGGCGGCGACCGAGACAATCCGGTGCGCTACGGCCGCTCGATTATCTACTTCGGCGGGGACATCATCGTGCAGGTCGACGGCATGAAGACACGGACCATCTCCGACCTCTTTGCGGCCCTCGAGGACAACAAGCCGGGGGAGATCGTGGAGGTGGAGGTGGTGCGCGGCAATCGCAGGAAGGAGCTCGAGGTGAAGCTGAACGAGCGACCTGAAGAGCTCGTCTGGGAGTAATCACACAAAAGTGAGTACGCGATAATGAAGGAATTAAGAGTCGTCTCGGAGTACGAACCGGCGGGAGATCAGGGCAAGGCCATAGACGAGCTCTCCTCGGGAATGGAGGAGGGGCTCGACGAGCAGACCCTCAAGGGAGTGACCGGCTCGGGCAAGACCTACACAATGGCCAAGATCATAGAGCGGGTGCAGCGGCCGACCCTGGTGGTAAGCCACAACAAGACGCTCGCCGCCCAGCTCTACCGGGAGTTCAAGAGCTACTTTCCCGACAATGCCGTCGAGTACTTCGTCAGCTACTACGACTACTACCAGCCGGAGGCCTATGTCCCCTCCAAGGATCTCTACATCGAGAAGGACGCTTCGATAAACGAGGAGATCGAGCGTCTGCGGCTCTCGGCCACCAGCTCGCTCATGGACAGGGAGGACGTGATAGTCGTGGCCACCGTCTCCTGCATCTACGGCCTCGGCAGCCCGAAGACTTTCCGCGACATGCGGGTGCGGGTCGACCTCGGCCGCGAGATCGACGTGAGCTCCCTCGCACGGGAGTTTATCGGGCTGCAGTACGAGAGAAACGACGCGATCCTCGAACGCGGAGCGATTCGCGTCCGCGGCGATGTCCTCGAGGTCTTTCCCGCCTACCTGCAGGAGGCTTATCGGATCGAGTTCGACTGGGACACCGTAGAGCGCATCCGTCGCATCGACCCCCTCACCGGCGAGACCCTCGAGGAGCTCGACTCGGTCGTCGTCTATCCGGCTAAACACTTCGTTATGCCCGAGGAGCAGGTCAGGCAGGCGCTGCAGGCGATCCGCGACGAGCTCGAGGAGCGCTATGAGGAGCTGAACCGCGACGGTAAGATCGTGGAGGCGCAGCGGCTGCGCACGCGCACCGAGTACGACCTGGAGATGCTCGAGGAAATGGGCTACTGCATGGGAATAGAGAATTACTCCCGACACCTCTCGGGACGAAAGGAGGGCGAGCGACCGGCGGTGCTGATAGATTACTTCCCCGACGGATTCCTCACCTTCGTCGATGAGTCGCACGTGACCCTCCCGCAGGTAGGGGCGATGTACGAGGGGGACCGCTCGCGAAAGCAGAATCTGGTCAACCACGGTTTCCGTCTCCCCTCGGCCCTGGACAACCGCCCCCTCATCTTCGCCGAGTTCGAGGAGATGCTCAACAAGGTCGTCTACGTCTCCGCCACCCCCGGGACCGAGGAGATGCGCAAGAGCGGCAAGATGGTCGAGCAGATCATTCGCCCCACCGGTCTGCTCGACCCGGAGATAGAGCTGCGGCCGACGGAGGGACAGATCGAGGACCTCTATGCGGAGATACGAAAGCGGGTGGATGCGGACGAGCGGACCCTCGTAACCACCCTCACCAAGAAGATGGCCGAGGATCTTACCGACTATCTCTCGGGACTCGGCCTCAAGGTCCGCTACCTCCACTCGGAGGTGGAGACGATCGAACGAGTGGAGATCCTGCGGGACCTGCGCGGCGGCAAGTTCGACGTCCTCGTCGGCATCAACCTGCTGCGCGAAGGGCTCGACCTTCCCGAGGTGTCGCTGATCGCCATCCTCGACGCCGACAAGATCGGATTCCTTCGTTCGGCTACCAGTCTCATCCAGACCATCGGGCGGGCGGCGAGGAACGAGAACGGAAAGGTGCTGATGTACGCCGACCGCCGTTCGAAGGCGATGGACGCGGCGATAGAGGAGACCGAGCGGCGCCGGGCCATACAGACGGACTACAACGAGAAGCACGGCATCACCCCCACCACCATCCGCAAGGCGGTGCAGGACATCCTCATCCGCAAGAAGGAGGAGGCTCAGGAGGGCGAGAAGGAGGACATCGAGCTGCTCAAGAAGGGCTTCAACATCCTCGTGCCGCAGGAGCGGCGCAAGCTCGTAAAGAAGCTCGAGGATAAGATGCACAGCCACGCGAAGAATCTCGAGTTCGAGCAGGCGGCGGTGGTGCGCGACGAGATCGAAGAACTGAAGAAGATGGGCAAGTAGGGGCGCGGCCGCGGGTGCTGCGTGGCTGCATACGCTAATGCCGATGCCGACGCAAAGCCCGACGGCTCTTCGGTATGTGCGTTCTCGCACTCATGTGTACTCATGTGTCTATCTGACTTGACGGCGGAACGATGCCGGTGTACTATGGAGGAAAGAGGAATGTTTTCTTTAAGGAGGAAAAATGCCCTTGAATATAAAGAACGAAGAGGCGCATCGGCTCGCCCGAGAGTTGGCCGGCCTCACGCACTCCTCCATTACCGAAGCCGTCACCACGGCGCTTCGGGAGTCCCTCGAGAGGCGGAAAAGCCTCTACGAACGAAGAAGCGCCTCCCTCGCCGAGGATCTGCAGCACATCGCCGAGCACACCGATTCTCTTGCAGTCTATGACGACAGAGCAGCCGATACCATACTCGGCTACGATGAAGCGGGGATTCCCGAATAATGGTACTCGATACCTCCGCCGTTCTGGCGATCCTTTTGAATGAGCCGGAGCGGTATGAGTTTATCTCCACTATTGCCGAGACATCGGTGCTGCGGATGTCGGCCGCATCCTATGTCGAGGCCGGAATCGTGATGGAGAACAGAAATGGTACTGCGGGCCTGCATCAACTGATACTCCTGCTGACGCGTGCGGGAGTGCGGATCGAGACGGTCGACAGTGAGCAGGCCGAAATCGCTCTCGATGCCTACCGGCGGTTCGGCAAAGGCCGTCATACAGCCGGGCTGAACTACGGCGACTGCTTCTCATACGCCCTCGCGGCAGCGACGGGTGAACCCTTGCTCTACAAGGGGGACGACTTTTCTGCGACCGATCTGGAAGTTGCTCATCGCGCATGAATTTCGACATCCTCAATCGATTTCGATCAACATGTTGTCATTTCCTTCGACATGGATTCTCCATCTCTGCAGGATGGTCTCGCCTGTCTCGAATGCCTGCAGCTCTTTTGGGGCAGGTAGGGGACGCTTGGAGCAGCTTCTCCCTCGTGTCGAGCAGTTCCTCCTGACGCTCTTCGAGCAACCTCATTTTACTTCCCTCCGATACTCAGCTGATCCGCTCGAAGAGGAATCCGAGTGCGAATGCGCCGGCGAGTATGAGTACGGTAAAGAGTATAGTGAAGGAAATTCCGAAATAAAACACCATCGCCGCGAGAAGGGGAATCTTTATCGCCCGTGCATAGAGGAACGCGGCGAGTTTGCCGTTCGAAACCCCTTTTTCTCTCAGCTCGGAGAGGAAGGGGTACCAGGCGTACACCGGGCCGTGGCTGAGGGTTCCTGCGGCCACCGCAAAGAGGAATCCCCTGAAACCGGACTCCCGGCCCATGTGCCGCTTGACGAAGGCGTTCGGGACGAGATTTGCACCGGTCATGAAGAGGACGACGACTGCGAGGACCGGAATGACCTGCTGCAGGATGCTCCACGTGCTTCGCAGTGCCTCGGAGATATGCGGCGCTCCGGTTGCCCACAGGAGGAGGTAGATGATGAGGGTGGCGGCGAGAGAGCCGAGGGAGAGGGGAGAGAAGAGCGGTTTCTTCTTCATAGACTCCCCCCGAGCAGCGCCGTGACGATGAAGGCAACGGCTATGGAAAAGAGCACACCGACGCCGGCCCGCAGCAGGGCGAACCTACCGCCGAGCTCGGCGCTCTCTGCAGGCAGCTGCGCGATGCCGACGATGACCCAGGTAGCGAGAAAGGCGGTGACCGCGGTTAGCGGCGCACCTTTCTCGAGCAGTTCCGAGCCGATGATGTAGCTGTTTATCGAGTTGCCGGCGAGAATGGAGCCGAAAAGCGCCCCTATGAGGGTGTCGGTAAGCTCTGAAAAACCGAAGAACTTCACTACCGATCCGGCGGGCAGATAGGTCTTGATGAGCGAGATGAGGAGGACGACGGTCAGTATGACCGGTACCGCTTTCGTGATGCCCCGCAGGGCCTTCTGAAGGGCCTGCAATGTGTTAGTGCGTGCGGGAGTGTTTTTCATATTCATACCTTGAAATATAGTATTAATTTAAACTTGCGTCGACGCAAGTCCGGGCGG
>CAYFVU010000077.1:0-4780 GCA_964346645.1 uncultured Spirochaetaceae bacterium
AGGACTTCATGTAGGAGTAGAGGGGGTCGGCGAGAAAACCGAGGGAGCTGTAGGCCTCTACCTCGCGGATGATCACGTCGTAACCGCGCCTTTTTAGTCGCGCGGCAAAGCGTTCTGCCCCGCTCCGGTCGAAGTAGCCGCGGTAGAAGACGGTGCCGACTATCGGGTAGTGCTTCTCGTAGCGCTCCAGACGGTCGCTTCTCACTGCGGAAACTACGTCTACAATGTGATCCTTGTCTATTTCCACGTAGCTCGTGTAGCTCTCCGTCTCCCGGAGACCCAGCTCTTCGGCGGCATAGCTGCGGATCTCTTCGACAAGAGAGAAGAAGCGCTCGGAGCTCTCGTCGAGGTCTCTGCTCTCGCGCAGCTCCGAGATAATCTGCATTCTGCTCCGTATCTCGAGCATCGCCGCTCCCTGGCGCAGCAGATAGGGGAGGTCGTAGCGCAGCACGGCAAATACCATCAGTGCGAGTACGAGAAGCGCTGCCCCAGCCATGAGGATGCGCCGGAGCCGCCTGTTCCCCCTGGACCTTCCGTCGGTTTTCCTATCGTGTTTTTTGCCGGACTTGCCGCCTGATCTGCCGTTGGAATTTCCGCCGGATGTCCCGCCGGAAAGGTCGGCGCTTCCCCGGTTCAGTTCTGTCTCGAGACTGCTTCGAGTTCCGGAGTTATTCGATTGTACCATTCTATACGCCACCTGCCTTGGTGGTAGGTGAAGAGGTTCATGCAGGTGTTCCTCAGCGGCGGATGGCCCGGACCTATCTCTCCGCCGCTGACGACGTTGAGGAAGCTGGCGATGAGTCCGCCGTGCGCAACTACGAGTATATTACTGTCGGGGTGGTTCAGCACGATCTCATCGGCAGCCTCGATCACCCTCTTTCGCACCTCCTCCCAGGTCTCGATGTTCGGCGTAGGGTTGTCGCGGTAGTATGCGTGGTAGAGGTCGACGTGTATGCCCTCCGCCTCGCCGAAGCTGCGCTCCTGCAGGCGGTGGTCGGTGTGTATGGTCTCGAGGCCGACACGCTCGGCGATCGCCTGTGCCGTGTCGTAGGCCCGGCTCAGCGGGCTCGAGTATATGTGATCCCACTCCAGTTCCCACTCCTCGCCGGACAGGTGGTCAGCGACGGCGCTCGCCTGTGCGCGTCCGCGGTGGTTGAGGGGAATGTCGGTGGCGCCCTGTATACGGGCCTGTTGATTCCAGTCCGTCTCGCCGTGACGGACAAAACATAACCGTGTCATCGCCTGCACTCTACCCGAATCTACCGATAGCTGCAAGCCTCCGAAACGGGTTCGCAGGCGGCGGAGGGAACGGAAGACACCTACTACTTTTTCTGCGGCGCCGCCTCCGCTATCTCGACCTCTGCGGAGAACTCTCCGTCACCGCTGAGCTCGAGCTCGAGCACTCTCACGAGGCCCTCATCCAAATCCGTTTCTTGGAGCGCCTGCATGGCGGCAAACGAGGCGGGCTGAGTTCGTCTTCCACTGCCCGATACCAGTTCTCCGCTATCGAAGGTGAATGTCGAGCTTCTTCTCCTCGTGTAGGAAACCGGATCTTCCGGCGTGAGCTCGACCTCGTACCAGACTGCGCCCAGCCCCTGATCGATCTCGAGGTAGCCGCGGTCTCGAATCGGCATGGAAAAGGAGCGCTGCGAGGTGATTCTCACGGCTCCACCCTTCTTCTTGAAGCTCTGGAAGAGAAAAAACGCTGCCTCCGAGCCAGGCAGGCTCTTCGTTGCGGCCACTCCCCGGCCTTCGTCGGTAACGAGATAGAGCCGTACGGCTCTCTTCTCCTCCTGCTCGATTTTCCCCTTCTTTGCCTTGTCTTCGCGTTCCTGTCCGCCTCCGGCAAGAGCCGGGCCGGCTGCTATGAGCAAGAGGCCGGCCGACAGGAGTAAAGCCGGGCCTGTCTTAATATATCGCTGTTTCATGTAGGTGCTCTCCTTGTGTCTTTTCGTATCTATTTCGGTCCACATACGCGGATCCGGTGGGAGCAACTCAATGCTCACTACATGAGTGTACCCCACTGTAGACCAAAACTCAGGTTTTATTCCCGGATGAGGAAGTGTCTCTGCTCGAGATAGCGGCCGAGCAGCTCCGAGCTGAGAATGATGAGGGGAATCGCCACCGCATATATAGTGAGGGTGAAGGGGAGTCCGAGAAAAGAGGCCTCGAAGAGGGGTATGGGTATACGGCGATGTTCAGTGCCTGTACCGTCTTCTTCCGGTCGGCTACTACCGATGCGAAGAGGCCGGCTGCCGCGAGCAGGTAGAGTGCAATCATTATCTCCTGCATACCACAGGCATACCTCGCAATGCAATTGCCTCGAGCTCACGGACCATGCTAAGCTGAGCCGACCGATTCCGCCATTCCGGAGAGAAGACACCCAATGAGTGAGAACTCAGAGAGACAGAGTACTCGAAATGCACTGCACCGAAACGAAGACCCGTCGGACCGGCCGGAACAGAGGGAATCGCTACCGGCGCTCGTTCCGAAGGCGCTCGCGGGCGGGGTGCTCATGGGACTGGCAAATCTCGTGCCCGGGGTGAGCGGCGGCACCATGCTGCTCGCCGTCGGCATCTACACCGTGTTCATCGGGGCGGTCGCCGACATCACGTCATTGAGGTTCCGCCCGCGCTCGCTTCTCGTCCTTTCGCTCGTGGCGGTCGCCGCAGTTGCCGGTATTCTCATGCTCGCCGGGCCGATCAAGGGGCTGGTGGTTGCCTACCGATGGATAGCTTACAGCCTCTTCATCGGTCTGACCCTCGGCGGCGTGCCGGTAATCCTGCGAATGATCGATGAAGACCCGCAGCGGAGGAAGAAATTTGTGTGGGCTGCGTCCGTGGCAGGTTTTGCGTTGATGGCCCTCGTCGCGGCATTGCAGCAGTACGGCGGAGTCGGCGGTGGTGTCGCCGGCGGGGGCCGGCTCATGCTTTTTTTTGCGGGGCTGGCGGGAGCGAGCGCCATGATCCTTCCCGGCATAAGCGGCGGGTATTTGCTCCTGCTACTCGGCCAGTACGTTCCCATCCTCTCTGCGGTCGACGAGCTGAAGCGGGCCTTCGGCCACGTCGATTTCGCGGCAATCTGGTCGGTGGGAGTGACGGTCATACTTCCTGTCGGTCTAGGCCTCGTCGTGGGTGTGGCCGTGGTGAGCAATCTCCTCAGATACCTGCTTGCAAGGCACCGCCATGCAACTCTGGGAGTGCTGCTCGGCATCCTGCTCGGCGCGGTCGTGGGGCTCTGGCCCTTTCAGGAAGGGGTGAAGCCCGAGGCGGGGGAGTACTTCAAGGGGCAGGTTCTCAGCGCACAGGAAGCAGAGGAGATCCCGCCCGAGGAGTACCCAACCGATTTCTTTTCACCCGGTGCCGGCCAGGTCGGGATCTCACTCCTGCTCTTAGCCGCCGGTTTCGGCGCCACCTATGCCGTTTCCCGGTTGGAGCCGGGAAAGAGGCGAAAATGAGGGGCTGGACACGGTTCAAGGTATAGATTATATTACTATATGAACAAGTAGTAATATAAGCTATTACAGGGGGTTGAAATGGATCTCTTCGAATGCTACCTCAGCCTGTGGGTGGCACTCTGCATCGTGGTGGGAACCGCAATCGGCCGATTCTTACCCTCAGCACTCTGAAGTACGCCCGCGTCTCCATTCCGGTGGCGGTCAACCTCTTTGGTCTGAGCTCGGGAAGCCCTCAGACCGGTTTTATAGCATTGATGCGGAAAGCGACGATGCGAACAACGCAACGAACACGAAGGAGTTCCCATGAGCAATGAGAAGACGAGAGTGCTGTTCATATGCGTGCACAACAGTGCACGCAGTCAGATGGCGGAGACCTTCCTAAACGATCTCGGCGGCGACCGCTTCCATGCGGAGAGTGCCGGCCTCGAACCGGGTACCCTGAACCCGTATGTGGTAAAGGTCATGGGGGAGCTGGGCTACGATATTTCGGGCAACGAGACTAGTGCGGTGCAGGATTTCTACCGGCAGGGCAGGTCCTACGACGCCGTGGTCACCGTCTGCAGCAAGGAGGCTGCCGAACGCTGTCCGATCTTCCTCGGCAAGGGGAAGAAGTTCCACTGGCCCTTCGACGACCCTTCCTCCTTTGAGGGAGACGAGGAGGAGAAGCTCGATTTTACCAGACGTGTACGCGATCAGATACGAGCCCGCATACTCGAGTTCATCGAGGAGATGTCGTAACAGCTCGTCACAGCCGAAAGAGCAAAAACATGTTGAAAGCGGCGATGAGCACGGCGAGAGCGGTGAAGCCGAGGCTCATGAAGCGGTGCATAGTGTCGAAACGCTTGTCCTGTTGTGAGAAGCGCTCGTCTATCTGCTTCTGCAGCATCTCGAATCTCGTGTCTGAGGCCGCAAATTGCTCTTTGATGAGCTTCTGCTCGGCCTGAAACCGCTCCTCCATGAGCTGTCGGTTGGCCTCGAACTTTTCATCGGAGGAGGCGAAGCGCTCCTCGATAAGTCGGCGTTCGGCGGCAAATTTCTCGTCGGTGGAAGCGAAGCGTTCCTCCATGAGTTTCTGAGTTGCGGCAAAATTCTTGTCGGTGGAAGCAAAGCGCTCCATCACCAGCTCGTGGTTGGCGGCAAACTTCTCGTCCTGTGATGAAAACCGCTCCTCCATGAGCTGTCGGTTGGCCTCGAACTTTTCATCGGAGGAAGCGAAGCGCTCCTCGATGAGTCGGCGTTCGGCGGCAAATTTCTCGTCGGTAGAAGCGAAGCGTTCCTCCATCAGTTGCTGTAGCGACTCGAATTTCAGATCCTGCTGTTGGA
>CAYFVU010000077.1:4880-15488 GCA_964346645.1 uncultured Spirochaetaceae bacterium
AAGCGTTCCTCCATCAGTTGCTGTAGCGACTCGAATTTCAGATCCTGCTGTTGGAAGCGTGCGTCCATACGTTCGAAGCCCTGCTCCATTGAGCGCACGGCTTCGGTTATCTCCGAGCGGAGCTGTTCATACTGCGTATCGTGGGACTGTTGGTCTACCATCCTCTGGGTGAGCAGGACGATGTAGCGGTGCAGGGATTTTTCATCCTTGACCTCAACCGCCTCTCTCAGTTCTTCTTCGAGCAGCTCGACCATCTCTTTCATCATGGCACCTCCTATTATAAACTGTTTCTACCCAATATGAAGTGCACATGTGATCCATTTGATTTAGATTTTTCAGATTTTTTCGGCGCTACCGGGAGAATTTCTCGAGATACTCTTCTCCGGCCCGTCGTCCGGCCTGGTAGGCGGCCTCAAAGAGTTCTCCGTCGCTGATAAGGCGGTCGAGGCCGATCTCGGCAGGAGGATTGAGCTCCCGTGTCTCGCAACCCTCCGGGCGCCGCACCAGTGCGGAGAAGAGTACCGGATGGCTCCTCAGCGAGAATACAGCTACCCGTCGCCGAGTATGAAGTCGGCCTTTCGCTCTTCGACCGAGACCTGCTTTATGGTGACCCGTACGGGATCGCCCAGGCGGAAAACCCTGCCGTGGCGTTGACCGGTGAGGGTGTAGTTGTCCTGGTCGAACTCGTAGTGGTCGTCACGGAGCTCGGAGATGTGTACGAGTCCCTCGATGAGGTAGTGGTTCAACTCTACGAAGAATCCGAAGGAGGTAATGCCGGCAATGACGCCGTCGTAGGTCCCGCCGACCTTGTCGGATAGGAATTCCATGGCCTTGATCTTGGTGTGCTCCCGCTCGGCCTCTACCGCCTTGATCTCGCTCTGTGAACAATGCTCGCATATCTTCTGCAGCTCGTTCTTGAAACCGGCCGGCGGCGAGGCTGCATCCTCTTCTGCGTAGTTCTTGAGGAGTCTGTGCACCAAGAGGTCGGGATAGCGCCTGATGGGTGAGGTGAAGTGGGTGTAGGCGTCGAAGGCCAGGCCGAAGTGGCCGATGTTCTCGATGCTGTAGAGCGCCTTCGTCATGGAACGGAGGGCGACCTTCTCGGCGAAGTCCTTGAACTCGAGGTTCTCGATGATGTCGAGAATCTTCCGGTAGTCCTCCGGTTCCATCTCTCCGGGAACCCTGTACTGGATGCCGAGGCGCTTCAAGAGATCGAGAAACGCCTGGACCTCGTTCTCATCCGGTTTTTCGTGCACTCGGTAGACGAACGGATACGGCTCCTTCTGTTTCGCCTTTTTGTTGCGCTCGACCATGTGCCGGGCGACGGTGAGGTTAGCCGCGAGCATGAACTCCTCCACGAGCCTGTTGGCATCGAGACGCTCGCTCGGGCTCACCTCGTAGGGGATGCCGTTCTTGTCCAATGAGATGATCGGCACGGGAACGTCGAAGTCGATGCTCCCTTTCTCCTCCCTGGCCTTGCGCAGCACTAGGCTCATCATCATCATGAGGTGGACTGTCTCGCTGAAGGGGTGATCCTTGCCCTGGATGATCTCTTCTACCTCGCGGTAAGTGAAGCGGCGGTCGCTGCGTATGATCGATTTGGTTATCCGGTAGTTCTGTACGATGCCCCTCGAATCTATCTCCATAATGACCGAGAAAGCGAGCCGGTCGGTCTTTTCCCTCAAGCTGCAGAGGTCGTTCGAGAGTTTTTCCGGAAGCATGGGAATTACCTTGTCCACGAAGTAGACCGAGGTGCCGCGCTCCCGCGCCTCCTCGTCGAGGGGCGAACCCTCGCGTACGTAGTGGGAGACGTCTGCGATGTGGACCCCGAGCTCGAATCTTCCGTTATCGAGCTGGACGAGAGATACCGCATCGTCGAAATCTTCGGCGGTCTCGGGGTCGATGGTGAAGCAGAGGGTGCCTCTGAGGTCTTCCCGCTTCTTCTTCTCGGCGGACATTTTGGGTGGGCGGAGTTTCTTCGTCTGTTCGAGCACCGACTTCGGAAATTCGGTACGTAGTCCCTTGCTCTTCGCGACTATGAGCGTGTCGATATTCGGATCCTTCGGGTCTCCGAGGATCTCAACGACCTTGCCGGAGGGATTCTGCGTGGGGTCTTCCCACTTCTCCCGACGCACGACGACGAACTGTCCTTCTTGCGGTGCCTTTCGCGCCCCCTTCGGGGTGATGTTGTTCGCGGCAATGTCGATGGTGCGCTTGAACCGTTCGTCGTCCGGCACCACGAAGCTCTTTCCTTTCTCCTTGTGTAGAACGCCCACGATATCCCGTACGGAGGGTTCGGTGACCTTGAGAATGCGACCTACCGGATTCTTGCCGGTTACCTCTCTGATGACCTCGGACAGGACCTTGTCGCCGTCCATTCCTGTTCCCATGTTATCGAGAGGAATGAAGATGTCGGCGCCGTCGGGTACCGTTACGAAGCCGAAGCCACGCGCGGTGACCGAGAGCCGGCCCTCGACCTTCTTCTTCCCGGATCCGCCTGAGCCGGTCTTCCCTGCTCCTCCGGAATTACTGCGTTTCGTGCTTTTTGCTGCACCGCTCTTTCGGGCGGCTCTATGTTTAGGATTTTCACCCGTTTTCGGACCGTTCTTCCTCGGTCTGCGTTTCTTTTTCCGGCTATTACCGGGTTTCTCCTCTGAGGAGGCTTTCTTATCACTCATGTCTGCATGATACGGGATGTGGAGACTCTATACAAGTGGAGCCTCTTATCGGGAACTTTGTTTTTGACAAAGCGCTTTTTTCGACGTATGCTCACTTTGATGGATACTGCAACGGAACGCGGGAAACTCTCTTTAGGAACGAAGCTCGGCTTCGGCGTGTGCGATATGGGGGGCAACCTCTTCTTCACCATAATCGCCTTCTGGTTTATGAACTACCTCACAGATGTGGTCGGCCTCGTGGCGAGCCTCGCCGCGGTGGTTTACTTCATAGCGCGTCTGTGGGATGCGATAACGGATCCCTTCATGGGCATCATCTCCGACAAGACGCACACACGCTGGGGACGTCGCCGCCCATATCTTCTCTTCGGCTCCGTACCGCTCTTTCTGACCATGTGGCAGCTCTTCTCCTCGCCAGGAGCAGGTTTCGAAGGTCAAACGGCCCTCTTCATCTGGGCAGTCGTCTCCTTCTGTCTGCTTTCGACCGCTTACACGGTGGTAAACATCCCCTATTCGTCGCTTACCCCGGAGTTGACGGTCGACTACAAGGAGAAAACCGCTTTAAACGGCTACCGCATGTCCTTCGCCGTCTTGGGCACCTTGATAGCCGCCGGAGCTTCGAAGCCGCTCATAGACGCCTTTTCCACCCCTGCCCGCGGTTTTTCCGTCATGGGTTTCGCCTTCGGCATGATCATGATGGTCACCGCCCTCATCACCTTCTTTTCTGTGAGGGAACCGGAGTCTCTCAAACAAGCGGCTGGGCCGAAGGGCAACATTCTACAGTCCTACAAAAGGGCTTTCAAAAACAAACCGTATCTGCTCATCCTCTTTCCATGGATCCTCAACATGACCGGTCTAACGGTGGTCAGCGGGACCATGATCTACTACTTCAAGTACATCTTTCATCGCGAGAATATGGTGACTCCGGCGATGATCGCCCTTATCGTCACGGCCCTGATCTTTATCCCCCTCTGGGTAAAGATCTCCGAGAAGATCGGGAAGCGGATAGGCTACATGATAGGCCTTGGCATCATCAGCTTTGCGCTGGTCGTCAACTTCTTCGTCGGCCACATCGCAGGCATCTACTTCGTCTACGGGCTGATGGTCTTCGCCGGCGTGGGTCTTTCGACCGGCTACATATTTCCCTGGGCAATAGTGCCCGACACCATCGAGTACGACGCGATAAAGACCGGCGAGCGCAAAGAGGGGATCTTCTACGGCATGTGGACCTTCTCCTCCAAGGTGGGCCAGGCGCTCGCAGGAGGGCTCATCGGCGGGATTCTCTCGCTGACAAATTACGTGCCCGAGGGCGAGCAGGGATCCGCCGCGATCATGGGCATACGCCTGCTCTTCGGCCTCGTGCCGGCGGCTATCTATCTTACCGCCGCGGTGATCATCTACTTCTACCCTCTGTCCGAGGAGAAGTACAACGAGGCCCTCGCCGAGGCGAAGTAGCCTTGTCCGCTTCACCATACTCCACTATAATTGCTAGAGCATCATCAGCTCAAAGAGGGAAAAAGTGTCTGATAGAGACGGACAGCAGGGAGTGCCGAACAGGAGAAGTAAGAGGAGAGTAGAGGCCGAGAAGGTGCCTGCCGGCTTGCGGGAGTTCCGCCTCGAGTTCAGTCCCGGGGAGGTCTACACGGGCACTACCATCGATGCGAGCCTCACGAGCATCTCGTTCTCCGTTGAGGTATCGGCAAACAGAATCAGAGAACACCTCGTGCATCTCACCTCCGCCGACGGATCGATCTCGATGACACAGGAGCTCGTGTACGTAAAACCGGTAGACGAAACTCATTCGCGCATCAGCTTCATGTACAGTGCGTCGAGTACGCCACCTCTCTATCGTCGTATCATCAATCAAGCGCTAAAAGAGTAGCTCAGACAAGTACGCAGGGAACCCCGCTCTCTGCGGCCATGGCACACATGCGGTTCATGAGCTCATCTGAAGGGGGTTCGGCATCTTTCCACCCCGGATCGAGGGTTTCGCCCCCGCGAAAAGCCTTGAGCACGTAGCGCTGTGCCCCGGACAGAAGCGGCAGGATGTCCGCTATCTCCTGGGGTCCGACTATACCCGGTGCCGCCGTGGTCCTCAGCTCATATGGAGTGGTCTGCCGTCTCAGTACTTCCACCGAACTGCGGATCCTCTCGCCGAGCGCCCCGGCGGCTCTTGAAGGATCTCTCGGACCCGTGCTGTCCGACAGACCTTCATGGCTCCTCAGGCCTGTACGAACCTCAGGTCGTAATGAGTCCGGCGGGTCATCCGCGAGCAGCCTCCCGTAGAGCTCGGGCGCGGTCTTCAGATCCATGGCTACGTAGTCGAGGAGGCCGGAGCAGAGAAGCTCCTCGAGCCTTTCGGGATATGTGCCGTTGGTGTCGAGTTTCACCTTCAATCCGTGACTGCGAATGAGGCGGGCGAGCTCACCGATGTCCTCGTGGATGAGAGGCTCGCCGCCGGTGATGCAGACACCGCCGAGTACCTTCGTGCGGCGGGAGAGGAACTCGTCCAACTCTACGATGCCGATCTTACTGTCCTCGAACTCCGCATCGCCCGCGCTGCTCATGTGGTTTCGCTGTGGCCGTGATGCAGGCGGTACTGCCAACTCCGGATTGTGGCAGTAGGGACAACGGAGATTGCAGCCCTGCGTGAAGACCGTGGCCGCCACCTCTCCCGGAAAGTCGAGGAGGCTAGTCTTCTGCAGGCCGAGCCTATCCAGGCCGGCCGAAAGCTTGCGCTCTGTGCACACTCCCCGCTCTTCATGGGGCTTCAATGCGTATGGCCTCCAGCCGCTTGTCGAGCTCTTCCACCTTGTACGCACGGCCCCTCTCTTTGCCGGATCGGTCGACGAGCACGACGGTGGGAGCCGCCATGACCCCGTACTCCATCGCCTCTATCAAGCCTTCTTCGGAGTCGACGTTTACCTCGCGTCCCTCGATACCGGATTCCTCGAGACGCCGTCTGACCGGTGGGCAGTTCGGACAGCTGCTTCGGTAGAAGAGGATGTAGGAGCCTACTTGCAAAGCGTGGTCCTCTGTTCCCTCGTTCGAGACGTCGCCGGAAACTTCACTTGAGTCGAAGCTCGGCTCGTCGAAAAGTTTTCTGAGGCCGTACTCCTCGGCTTTGCCCTTGTTCCAGTTGCGGACCGAGCGGTAGTAGCCGACGATTCGGGTGTAGACCTCCGCCTCCTCGCCGCATTTCGGACAGGTGAAGTGCTCGCCGGCGAGGTAGCCGTGGTCGGGGCAGACCGAGAAGGTGGGGCTGATCGTGAAGTAGGGGAGCCGGTAGCTGTTTGCGACCGCCTGCACCATGCCGCGGCATGCCTCCCAGTCGCTTACCGCCTCTCCGAGAAAGGCGTGAAACACGGTGCCGCCGGTGTACTTAGTCTGCAGTCTGTCCTGGTGGTCGAGGGCCTCGAAGACGTCGCGAGTCTTGTCCACGGGAAGTTGAGTCGAGTTGGTGTAGAAGGGCTCGTTCTCCCCGCTGCTGATGATGTCGGGGTATCGCTCGGCGTCGTGCTTGGCGAGGCGGTAGCTGGTGCTCTCGGCCGGGGTGGCCTCGAGGTTGAAGAGGTCTCCGCTGTCCTCCTGCAGGTCCGAGAGGTGACGGCGCATGTAGTCGAGCACCTCCTCGGCGAACTCGGCTCCCTCCTCGGTGGAGATGTCGTTGCCGAGAAAGTTGAGGCAGCACTCGTTCATGCCCACAATGCCGATGGTGGAGAAGTGGTTGTCGAGGTGGCCGAGATAGCGTTTGGTGTAGGGGAAGAGCCCTCCTTCCATCAGCCGCTCGACAACCTTGCGCTTTATCACGAGGGACTCGGCGGCGGTGTCCATGAGCTCGGTCAGACGGCGAAAGAACTCCACCTTGGATGCGCTGGTGTGGCCGAGTCTCGGCATGTTGATGGTGACCACACCTACCGAGCCGGTGAACTCGTCGGAGCCGAAGAGGCCGCCGCCGCGCTTTCTCAGCTCCCTCTTGTCGAGCTGGAGCCGGCAGCACATAGATCGGACATCGCCCGGGTCGAGGTCGGAATTGATGAAGTTCTGGAAGTAGGGCGTACCGTACTTGGCGGTCATTTCGAAGAGGAGCTGCGCGTTCTCAGAGCCCCAGTTGAAGTTCTCGGTGAGGTTGTAGGTCGGGATCGGATACTGAAAGCCACGGCCTTCTGCGTCTCCGGCGAGCATCAACTCGAGGAAGGCACGGTTGATCATGTCCATCTCCTTCTGGCAGTCGGCGTAGGTGAAATCCTGCTCCGCTCCACCGACGACGGCGTGCCGATCTGCGAGATCTCCCGGCACCGTCCAGTCGAGGGTGATGTTGGTAAAGGGAGCTTGGCTTCCCCAACGTGACGGGGTGTTCACGCCGAATATGAAGGTCTGGATGTTCTGCCTCACCTCTTCGTAACTGAGCCCGTCGCTCTTGACGAATGGGGCGAGGTAGGTGTCGAAGCTCGAGAAGGCCTGCGCTCCGGCCCACTCGTTCTGCATGATGCCGAGGAAATTGACGATCTGCTGTACCAGCGTGGAGAGGTGGCGGGCGGGTTTTGAGGAGATCTTGTCGGGGACGCCGCCGAGCCCCTCCTGGATGAGCTGGCGCAGCGACCAACCGGCGCAGTAGCCCGAGAACATGGAGAGGTCGTGTATGTGGAAGTCGGCGTTTTGGTGTGCCTCCGCCACCCGCTGCGGGTAGATGTTCTTGAGCCAGTAGTTCGCGGTGATCGTACCCGAGTTGTGGAGGATAAGTCCCCCGAGAGAGAAGTTGACGTTGGCGTTTTCGTTTACCCGCCAGTCGGATCGGGAGAGGTAGCCGTCCATCGTCGCGTTGATGTCGAGCATGAGCTGCCGCGTGTCGCGGATCGACTCATGCCGCGCCCGGTAGAGGATGTAGGCTTTGGCGAGTGCGGAGTCGCCGCTCTCGACGAGTACCTCCTCTACCATGTCCTGGATCTCTTCGACCGCGGGTGCCGAGTTGGGATGACGACCATGCATGAACTCGCTGATCTTCTCTTCGACTCGACTCGTAAGGGCCTCTGCCCTGTCCCTCGCCGCGTCGCCGGCGGGGAGATCCCGCAGGTCGTGCATCTCGCGGATGTCCTCGGTCGGGAGCCCACGAATATCCCGTTTCTGCCGGTCCACCGCCTCCACCGCCTTGGCTATGGCCTCGGTGATGCGGCCGCGATCGTAGCTCTCTAAAGAGCCGTCGCGCTTTACTATTCTGCGCACCGGTGGACGAGAAGAATTTTCGGCGAACGCCGCCGTACGGCTGCCGCTGTTTGTGTCATTGCTCGTTGCGCCGATTGCCGAATCGTCGACATCTTCGCTTCCGAAGAGCACCTCCCACGTGCCCTCCCGCATCTCAACTTTCATCGTTTCCCTCCCGTGTTCCGTTTTCTGAAAACAACTGTTCCAACTCCTCCTTGAAGGCCTCGACGTTCTCGAACATCTTGTAGACCGAGGCGAAGCGTATGTAGGCAACCTTGTCGAGGTGGTAGAGTTTCTCGAGTATCAGCTCTCCGATTGCCGAGGTCTCTATTTCACGCGCCCCGCCCTGCTGTATGGCCACCTGATCCTCGACTTCGTTTACCATCTGCTCTATAGTCGGCTGCGGGATCGGTCTCTTTTCCAGGGATATCTGTATTCCCCTCTCGAGCTTCTGCCGGTCGAAGGGCTCTCGACGGCCGTCCCGCTTTATCACCATCAGCTGCTTCTCCTCGATATGCTCGTAGGAGGTAAAGCGGTAACCGCAGGAGAGGCACTCCCTTCGCCGACGGATGGATGTGCCGGTGGAGTTTGCTCTAGACTCTATGACCTTGTCGTCGTTCGTACCGCACAGCGGACAGCGCATATCTTTAGTATCTCCATCTATAACACCATATGTTGTGTATGTTTGCCTGCAAAACGCAGATTAACACACTATATATATCGGTGTAAATAGGCGGAAAATAAATATTTTAGGAAAAAACGCGACCCTCGACAAGATACTTACCGGCTGTGAAGGCATTCATCTTTTCAGGAAAAAGCTTGACCTATAAAATAAAATCGCGGCGTCGAGAACGGCTCGGAAACTTCCGAGAAAGCTTCAGAGCTGAGCGTCTTCGAGGACATGCGGCACATAGCCGAAGAGATACGTCGCGGTCTCGCCGGCAAATACTATAGCCTCTGGTATAAGCTCGGGCTCCTGCACGTTTTCTGCGTAAATTTCTTGCTTCTCCGGAATAATATTACTAAATTACTAGAGAAATACTGCACCGTGAGGTGCAGAGGGCGTACAAGGAGGTAAGTATGAAAGACAATTACCTGCGCAGCATCGCGATCATTGCGGCGGCAGGCGTGCTGCTGTTTTCGATATCTCTCGTCCTCTTTGCCGGAGGTTCCGCCGAATCCGCCGGTTCGAAGAACGAGGAGGAGGGTGAGTTAATGGAGTCCACGGAGTCGAAGGGTGGTGAGAAGAGCGTAAAACGCGGCGGAACAAGCGGAAAGCGAGAGCTGCGTGGTAAGCGCAAAGAGGCCCCGCTGCCTGAACTCGAATTGCAGGAGTTAGAGCCCTACGCAATAGCCACCTTCGCAGGAGGCTGTTTCTGGTGTCTCGAACAGCCCTTCGAACGTCTGGTAGGGGTTATCGAGGTTGTCTCTGGTTATTCAGGGGGAGAAGAGCCGAATCCCACCTATCGTGAGGTTGCCTCCGGGCAGACGGACCACAGAGAGTCGGTACGTGTCTACTACAGCCCCGATACGATAAGCTATGAGCAGTTACTCGAGGTGTTCTGGCGCAACATCGATCCGACCGACGGCGGCGGTCAGTTTGTCGACAGGGGACATCACTACACGACCGCCATCAACTATCACGATGCGGAGCAGCTGCGAGCGGCGATGGAGACCAAACAACGGCTCGACGAATCCGGGAGATTCGAGGAACCGATCCGCACTTCTATCGAAGAGGCCGGTCCCTTCTATGAGGCCGAGACCTATCATCAGGATTACTACATCAAGAGTGCGAATGCGTATGAGCGATACAAGAACGGCTCAGGGAGGCCGAGCTTCATCTCGGAGTTCTGGGACAAGGGGAATGCCCCTGAAGGGACCGAGCTGAAGGAGAACAGATACGGGAGGTTCGATATGGAGAAGAAATTAGAGGAATTAACGGATCTGCAATATAAGGTTACCCAGGAAAACGGGACCGAACGGGCCTTTTCCAATGAGTACTGGGACAACAAGAAAGAGGGTGTATACGTGGACATCGTGAGCGGAGAACCGCTGTTCAGCTCGACGGATAAATATGAGTCGGGCACCGGCTGGCCGAGCTTCGTGCGGCCGTTGGAGGCCGATAACATCGTCTACCGGGAGGATAGCGGCCTATTCGGTTCGCGAACCGAGGTGCGAAGCGCGTACGCAGACTCCCATCTCGGCCATGTCTTCAAGGACGGTCCGGCTCCGACGGGATTGCGCTACTGCATGAACTCGGCCGCCCTCAGATTCATTCCCAAGGAGGATCTCGAGAAGGAGGGCTACGGGCAGTTCAAGGTGCTGTTCGAGTAGGATAGATAAAGAGAAGACTCTCGTTCTTGCCGAACTTCCGGCTCTGTTCCCCGCTCCGCCGAGCGAATGGAGCCGGATTTTTTTCTTATTGAAATCTTGAAGCAAACGAGTCTGCACCTCTGTATATATGAATAGAAAGTATTTATACTGGAGGTGTGGAAATGAAGGATCTGGCCGAAATTCTCGAAGACGAGTTGGCCGAAGCCGTAGAGGTAAAAAACAGGAAATCTCTCCACCGCTACGTGATGCTTCTCACCGGGCAGCACGTGGATCAACAGAGCTATGACCAGGCAATTGGAGGGCTTCGCAGCAGCATCGACAAGACGGTCGAGGGTATGTCCGAGGGCTTCAAACGGATGGACGAGCGCTTCACGCAGATGCAGAAGCAGATGGACGA
>CAYFVU010000077.1:15588-17533 GCA_964346645.1 uncultured Spirochaetaceae bacterium
AGGGCTTCAAACGGATGGACGAGCGCTTCACGCAGATGCAGAAGCAGATGGACGAGCGCTTCACGCAGATGCAGAAGCAGATGGACGAACGCTTTAGCCAAATGGACGAGCGCTTCATGCAGATGCAGAAGCAGATGGACGAGCGCTTTAGCCAAATGGATGAGCGCTTTACGCAGATGCAGAAGCAGATGGACGAGCGCTTTGAAGCTCATGAGCGCCGTTTCGACGACATGAACAGGCGTTTCGAGGACGTAAACAATCGATTCGAGGATGTGAACAAAAGGTTCGACGACGTAAACAAGAGATTTGATCAGATGGATGCACGCTTTAACGGCATGCAGAAACTCATCGGTATGGGCTTTGGCGCCATGGCCTTCATTGTCGCCGCATTCAATCTCGCGCTCTTGCTCGGATAGACGAACACCCTCGCCTGGCGTATTCCCGTTTTTAAGAACCTCTTACCGAATCTTCTCCGGCTCGAAGCCGGGGATACGCAGCTTCTCGTCGATTATGTCGGTCAGCTTAGAGAGTACGAAGGTGATAAAGATGTAGAGGAAGGCGGCGATGAGGTAGGTCTCCATGTACTTCGCGTGGGTGGAGGCGAGCTCCTTCGCCTTGGTCATCAGCTCCGGCGCCTGTATGACGAAGCCGAGGGAGGTGTACTTGAGCAGGTAGATCAGCTCGTTCGAGAGGGCAGGTATCGAGAATCGCAGCCCCTGCGGCAGGAGAATGGTGAGGACCATCTGCAGCCGGCTCATTCCGATCGACTGTGCCGCCTCTATCTGCTCGTAGGAGATCGCCTTGAAGCCTCCCTTCATGTACTCGATCTGGTAGGCAGTGCTGTTGATGATGAAGCCGATGAAGGCTGCCGTATAAGGGGTCACGGTGATCCCGAGAGGGAGGAGGAATTTGGGAAAGCCGTAGTAGATCATGTAGAGCTGTATCAGCAGCGGAGTTCCCCGTATGAGCGAGACATAGATGTCGGTGATCTTCTTTCCGATGCCGTGGCCATAGAGTGAGACGAGGCAGAGCGGCACGCCGAGAAAGAACCCCACGATCATGCCTACGAAGGTAAAGAGGAGAGTGTAGACGAGTCCGTCCCAGAGGACGGGGGCTATGGTAATGAAGTACTCGAATAGGTTCACCGCAGTCTGACCTCCGTGTCTAACCTCCGTAGAGTTCGGTTATCTTCTCGAGGAACGAGCGGGTCCGCACCTCGTCTGCATCCTTGAGGAGCTTCTCGGGGCTGTTCTGCTCAACGATCTTCCCGTGCTCCATGAAGATGATCCTGTCTGCCACGCTGCGGGCGAATCCGATCTCGTGGCTCACCACCAGCATTGTCATCCCCTCTTTAGCGAGGTCTTTCATGACCTCCAGTACCTCGCCGGTCAGCTCGGGATCCAGTGCCGAGGTAGGCTCGTCGAAGAGCATGATCTCAGGATCCATCGCGAGGGCACGTGCAATTCCCACCCGCTGCTTCTGTCCTCCGGAGAGTTCCGCGGGAAACTTGGTCATATGATCTGCGAGACCTACCCGCTCGAGCTCGGCGATGGCCTTCTTGCGCGCCGCGGCCTTCGTCATCTTCTTCACCTTGATCAATCCTACCTCCACGTTTCTTACCGCGCTGAGGTGATTGAAGAGGGCGAAGTGCTGAAAGACGAAACCGATCTTTTGGCGGATACTGTTGATGTCGGAGTGGCGGTCGGTCACCTCCGCCTCCTCGAGCCAGACCCTCCCGCCGTTGACGGGGGTGAGGAGGTTGATGCAGCGCAGGAGGGTGCTCTTTCCGGTACCGCTCGGGCCGATTACCACCACTACCTCTCCGTGGCGGATGGTGAACGAGATCTTGTCGAGCACACGGTTGGTGCCGAAGTCCTTTGTGAGGTCCTGTACGGTCAGTATGGTGCTTTCTTTCGGGGGCATTACCGTCTCTCCAATTCGAATC
>CAYFVU010000078.1:0-17329 GCA_964346645.1 uncultured Spirochaetaceae bacterium
ATCATTTTCTCGGGCCGGTCAAATGGCGAGAACTCACCCGAGTCTTGTCGCGAAAAGACTAATCGAAAAGAGACTAATCGAATGGCCGGACGGTATCAGTCGAGCAATGTGCGGGCCGCTCGGCTGATTTCCGGATCCGCTTCCATCTCGGCTGCCGCGCGCAACTGGGT
Source organism: uncultured Spirochaetaceae bacterium (assembly GCA_964346645.1). Lineage (GTDB taxonomy): Bacteria > Spirochaetota > Spirochaetia > DSM-16054 > Sediminispirochaetaceae > CAYFVU01. The sequence goes on from CAYFVU010000078.1 coordinate 171, forward strand.
TCGCGCCCTTTCTTCATCGCCGGTCTGCAGGAGGGAGTACCCGTACATGTAGCGTACCAGTTGCCGGTCAGTAGGAGTAGAGGCGAGATCCAGATAACTCTTCCAGAGCTGCTCCGCCGCTTCGAACTCCATCGACTCGAGGTAGAGTCTCGCCCGCAAAAGGAGATACTCGTCGTACATGCGGCTGTCGCGGCTGCCGCAAAAACCCGATGCAATATGCAGAGCCTCCGCCTCGCGTCCTGTTCTGAGGTAGGAAGAGGCGAGGTAGTACCAGTAGGCGGTTGCGTCTTCGACCATCGACGGATCGACTTGCTCTTCTAATAGCTCCGCCGCTCGCTCGAAATCTTCGGTTCGGTAGGCTGACAAGGCCTCCTCGTAAGCGAGACTCTCCTCGTCTACCCACTCCATCGCGCCTGCGTCTCCCGCCTCCGCGCCGCGGGTACCCATGGCCTCGCTGCGAAACTCCTCGTCTTCTCCTTTTATCCGTGCAAATTTGTTGAAGATGGACTCGCCGATCGATCTCTGCATTTGGGCCTTTTTCTCAGCGAGCTGGGCGATCGGGTAGGTGCCTTCTTCCGAGAGCAGCAGAGTTACGGAAGGCGAGGCAATTTCGGCTATGGAGTTCTCGGCAAGGTGAACGGTACTGTCTATCGCAATGGCTTCGCCGACAACCGCCTCGCGTAGTCCTGTTGCGCTTTCGACCTCGAGAGTTCCGTCAAGGTAGGTGAGCTCGAAATCGGCGGCGGCTGCGGGGAGGAGTATAACCGTAAGGAACAGAAGAAGTGATACGTGTGTTCTCATATGTCGTAACCTCTCTGTAACTGCACTTAGTAACAAGTGTAGCAGTAAACGGGTTCAAAAAAAGTTGTCGGCTCGAGAATTTTGATGAAAGCACTACATTCGGAGGAGAAAAATTCAGCTAAATTTGACTAAAGAAGTCATAAATATGTATGTTTATTCTGTACAAGGCATACGTAAGAGTAGGCATGCGTGCCGTGCACAGCCGCTGGAACGGCGGAGCCTGCATCGAAGGAGGATTCTATGAGAAGATTCGGAGTATATTCGTTTGTTGTCGTGGGAGCAGTGCTGATGTTGCTCGTACTGCCGTTTACCGCGTCGGCGCAGAGCCGGTCGATGTCGCAGGGAGAGATCGTCTCAGAGCGGGAGCGTTCGCAGCAGGCGGAGTTCCGCATCGTACGGGTGCTCGAGGGGCTCTCTCACCCTTGGGCGGTAGAGTTTCTGCCGGACGGCGGCATGCTGATAACCGAGAGGCCGGGGAGGCTGCTGCTCCTGCGCGGCGGCGAGCTGCAGAGAGTCACCGGGCTCCCGGATATTTACGCCGGCGGGCAGGGCGGTCTGCTCGATGTTGCTCTGCATCCCGACTATGTGCGTAACGGACTCATCTACCTCACCCATTCGGCTTCGGGGCCCGGCGGAGCCGGCACGGTACTGTACCGATCCCGGCTCGATGGGAGTAGCCTGAGAGACGGCGAAGAGCTCTACCGCTTACCGCATCTTACAGGCACGCGTCGCCATTTCGGTTCAAGAATAGTCTTCGGACCCGAGGGCTACCTCTACATGACTATCGGAGAGAGGGGCAACCGGCATAGGGCGCAGCGGCTCGACGATGCGGCAGGCTCCACCCTCAGATTTAATTCGGACGGCAGCATCCCAGAGAGCAACCCCTTCGTCGGCAGGAGCGGGGCGAGGCCCGAAATCTACTCTTACGGCCACCGTAATGCCCAGGGTATGGCCGTCCACCCCGAGACCGGCGAGATATGGCAGCACGAGCACGGCCCTCGCGGAGGCGACGAGGTGAATATCATCAGGCCCGGGGCCAACTACGGCTGGCCTAAGGTTACCTACGGAGAGGAATACAGCGGAGGCTCGATCGGCATCGGCACCGACGCACCCCGATTCGAATCGCCCGTCCTCCATTGGACTCCATCGATAGCCCCCTCCGGGATGAGCTTCTACACCGGAGAGCTGTTCCCCGAGTGGAAGGGTGACCTCTTCGTTGGGGCTCTGGCCGGAAAGCACCTGAGGCGGCTCGAGCTGCAGGGAGACCGGGTGACCGATCAGGAGCTGCTGTTGCACAGGAGCATCGGCCGCGTCCGCGATGTCTTAGAAGGGCCCGAGGGGCGGCTCTGGCTGCTCACCGACGAGGACAACGGCGCCCTCTACCGATTGGAACCGGCCCGATAGCTGGATCGGGGGGCCCGCCCTCTCAAAATTTGAACCGTTACGAGGATATTTGTACACTTTAAATACGGATGAGTGCAGTACGGGCGCGGAACCAAAGGAGAGATGTCTATATGTCCGATTACAAAGAGTTACAACCGGAAGAGTTGCGCTTACAGTGCGGTGATGCCTGCTTCTCGTTCTCCAGCACGCAGGAGCTAGATGAATCGCCGGGGGTCATAGGACAGGACCGGGCCATCGAGGCAATCGAGTTCGGTATGGGAATCGACAGCAACGGCTTCAACATCTTCGCAATGGGGCCGAGCGGCGCCGGACGCACCTCCATCGTGCAGGAGTTCGTCGAGAAGCAGGCCGAGGAGATGCCGATACCCGACGACTGGTGCTACATCTTCAACTTCGAGGAGCCTCACAAGCCGAAGGCCTTGAGGCTGCCCGCCGGCAAGGGCCGTGAGTTTCGCGACGAGATGGACGACGTCGTAGCCAAGATAAAGGAGGACATCCGCAAGGCGCTGCAGCGTGAGGATTTCGAGAAGGAGCGCAACCGCCTGATGAACGAGATGCAGCGCAGGCAGAGCGAAAAGATGTCCGAGCTCGAGAAGCGCGCCCGCGAGAGCGGTTTCACCATACAGCAGGGCCCGCAGGGGTTCATGATAACCCCGCTGAAGGAGGACGGCAGCCCCATGAGCAGCCAGGAGATCGCCGAGCTGCCCGACGAGAAGCGCGAGGAGATCCAGAACAAGGGCCAGGAAATACAGAACGAAGTCCAGGAGGTCATGCGCAGCATCCGCGGGATGGAGAGCGAGACCCGCGAGCAGCTCGGAGAGCTCGAGAGGAACACCATCCTCTTCGCGGTCGAGCACTATATAGAGGACATGAAGGAGAAGTACGAGGAGAACGACCGCGTGCGGGAGTACCTCGACGAGGTAAAGGACGATGTGGTCAAGAATGCCCGCAGCCTCGCCATGCCGGAACAGCAGGCCGGCGGACAGGCGGGCGCGCAGCAGCAGCAGATGGCGGCGGCCCAGCAGCAGAACGTGGAGGGACGCTACAAGGTCAATCTGGTAGTGGACAACTCCGGTACGAAGGGAGCGCCCGTCATCACCGAGATGCGGCCGACCTACAACAACCTCATCGGAAAGCTCGAGCGGAAGGCTCAGATGGGCCTGCTCTACACCGACTTCAGCATGATCAAGCCGGGAGTGTTGCACCAGGCCAACGGCGGCTACCTGATCATGGAGGCGATGCACCTCTTCCAGTATCCCTTCTCCTACAACATCCTCAAGCATGCCCTAAAGGAGCGCGAGGCGAAGCTGAGCGATCCCATGGACATGTTTCAGGCCATCAGCACCGAGTCACTCGAACCCGAGCCGATTCCCCTCGACATCAAGGTGATCCTGATCGGCAATCCGAAGGTCTACTACCTCCTGCAGGCATATGACGAGGAGTTCAGCGAGCTCTTCAAGGTAAAGGCCGACTTCAACAGCTTCATCGACCGCAGCGAGGAGAGCATCGATCTCTACACCCGCTTCCTCGCATCCCGCTGTCACGACGAGGGCTGGAACCACTTCGACCAGAGCGGAACGGCGCGGATGATCGAGTACGGCAGCGAGCTGACACAGGATCAGAGCAAGATATCTACCCGCTTCGCCGACATTTGCGACCTCGCGCGCGAGGCCGACTACATCTCGCGGCAGGACGGTTCGGACATGATTGCCCGCGAGCACGTACAGAAGGCAGTCGATGCGAAGAAGAGGCGCTCGAGCAGGATAGAGGAGCTGATACAGGAGTTCATCGCCCGGGGCGACATATTCATCGACACTGAAAGCAGTGTCGCAGGGCAGGTGAACGGCCTCTCGATCGCGCAGCTCGGCGACTACTCCTTCGGCCGTCCCTCCCGGATCACCGCACGCACCTATGTCGGGCGTGCCGGCGTAGTGAATATTGACCGGGAGGCGGAGATGTCCGGCCCCATCCACAACAAGGGCATGATGATCCTCACCGGTTACATGAACGGTGTCTTCGGGCAGGACAAACCGATCTCCCTTTCGGCGAGCCTCGTCTTCGAGCAGAACTACGAAGGGATAGACGGTGACAGCGCATCCTCCACCGAGCTCTACGCCCTCCTCTCGAGCCTTTCCGAGCTTCCCCTCGCCCAAGGGATCGCGGTGACCGGCTCGGTGAATCAGCTCGGTCAGATACAGCCTGTAGGCGGCGTGACGAAGAAGATCGAGGGCTTCTACGACGTATGCAAGAACCTCGGTATATCGGGCAGCCAGGGCGTCATCATTCCCGCGGTAAACGCGAAGAACCTCATGCTCAAGCAGGAGGTCGTCGACGCGGTCCGCGAGGGCAGCTTTCACATCTACCCCGTCCGTACGGTAGAGGAGGGGATGGAGATCCTCACCGGGCACAGCTTCGGCGAGAAGCAGGCAGACGGCAGCTTCCCCGAGGGCACGATAGGCGGAATGGTCGACGAGAAGCTCGAGTCCTACGCGCAGGCCTGGAGTCAGTTCAAGGACTCCGGCGAGTAGCTGTGTACTCCAGAACTGGAAGAGAACCGACGAGAGGCAGCTATTGTTATGAGTGACAGAGGATCGATTCTCCATCGGGAAGTCATCGAGTTCTTCCGCGCAGAGGTGGATCGCCGCTACCGAATGGAGTACCTGCAAGAGGTGCCCAAGCTGCATGAGAATGGTCTGCTCGAAGGAGTAGCTGAGGACACGGTGGCGCGGGCCAAGCTCTTCTTCAAAGAGGTGCTCTACCCCGTCGGCGATGAGCGCAGGCTTCGGGACGAGAGTGTCGAGGAGGTATTGGACATCCTCGGAGATCAGGGCCGTATCATGTCCCTTCTGCCGAAGATGCCCGGCTTTCTCCTGCGGTACGGGTCCTCGTTGGTCACCGCCGCCCGCGCAGGACTCGAGGTGCTCTCGACCTTTCGCTTCTCGACCGAGATCGAGAACCAAGCGGTCGAGCATCTCGAAGAGCTCTGTGACGAGGAGGGCATAGAGGTGGAAACCGAATCAGCTCCCGGCGCCGAGAGCGGAGGGCGCGTGATTCCCGAGGAGCTGCTGCGCCGGGCCTTCGCCCTCGTACCGCCGCGCAGGGTAGAGAAGATGATGGCGCATCTGCGGAAGCTTACGCGGCTCGGGATGCATCGCGGAACCGTCGCCGCCACGCAGGAGGTGCTCTCGGCGATTCGAGAAGGAGTTGAGACCGCACATGAGGAAGAGGCGATCGACTACGCCCTCTGGGTTCTCGAGCGCCTGGATGAGGAGGTGGAGGCACACCGTAGGCCGCTTATGGAACGACTCGTAAAGATAACAGAGTACGTAGAGCGGTACTACCTCGAAGAGCTGGCGGTGTATGCGCCTGAGTAATAAAATACCCCGCCGTCGGCGGGGTATGGATCTTGGAATACTACTCAACTCGACTCATGCCGAGCTGTACCCTTACACGCGATAGGTTTTGATCCTCCGAAAGAGGTACCCGGCCGCGATTAGGCCGAGGATCCCGAATATGTAGGGTGAAGACTCCAAGTGTGCGGTTGCCCTCAACACGAGGGTAGCCGTGCTTGCTGCGAGAACTATCATTATATCTCTCATGAGACACCTCCTGGTTATATTGTGAAGGAAGTTGCAATCGCGGATTGCCTCTCCTTTCACACATAAGATACATTAATATCGATATAAAAGTAAAGAGTTATCGATAAAAATATAAACACACTTAGTCAAGATACCTCAGGCACACATCTGCGCCTGTTAGGAAATAGTGCATATTGATTAATGGTGTCAGAGCGGCTATGCTTGAGCCCATATGCATCCTGTACTGGTCAGATTCGGCATTTTGGCTCTCGTCTTTCTCCTGATGGCAGCGTGGGAGATTCTTCATCCACGGCGGCCGCTCCTCGGAGGAAGAGCAGGACGTTGGCCGAGCAATCTGGCGGTGATACTGATCGGCAACCTCCTGGTCCTGCTCATGCCGCTCATACCGGTTTCGGCGGCCATCCTCGCCGAGGCCCGCGGGTGGGGACTGCTCAATTCAATGCCGGTGCCATACGTGTGGCGCCTGGTTTCGGGCGTTTTGTTTCTCGATTTCGTGATTTACTGGCAGCATCGCGTATTTCACCGCTACTCCTTCCTGTGGCGTATCCATCTAATGCATCACATCGACTCGGATGTCGATGTGACCACGGCTCTCAGGTTCCATCCGATAGAGATCCTCCTCTCAGCGCTGTGGAAGATCGCGGCTGTCATAGTCGCCGGTGCGCCGGCACTGTCGGTCATGTTGTTCGAGGTGATACTCACGAGTGCGGCGATGTTCAACCACGGTAATGTAAAGCTGCCCGCCTCGGCGGATGCGGTGCTCAGGGCTTTCCTCATCACCCCCGACGTGCACAGAATCCACCACTCTACAAAGCGGAATGAGGTCAACAGCAACTACGGATTCTTCCTCTCCTGGTGGGACCGGCTCTTTCGCAGCTACACTCCACAGCCGCAGCTGGGGCACAGTGCTATGCGGATAGGTGTGCCCGGCTACGGCGAGTCGAAGTATCTGCGCATCGGCCACATGCTCGCCGTGCCCTTCCTCCGGTGCGGGCGCAGGGACGAGCAGTCGTCTCTAGTGGGATGATATAGGACCGCTGCCCCGGTAACCGAAGAGCCTCTTCAAAATGCCGCGCACCCGCGGGTTGAAGAGTTTCGGCGAGAGGTAGTTGCCGGCGGCCCGCTTGTAGACCTCAGCCATCGTGGGGTAGGGAAATATGGGGTCGAGGAGGCTGCCGAGTTTCCAGCGGTTCTGTATCGCGAGGATGGCGGAGGGGAGCAGCTCGCCGGCATGAGCTCCTGCGATCTGCGTGCCGATGATCCGCTCCTTCTTGTCGAGGAGGATCTTGATCCCGCCCTCCTCGTTGCCCTCCGCGCGGGCGCGATCGACCTCTTCGAAGCCGGTATGGACCGTACGGTAGTCTATCCCGGCCTGCTGCGCCCTCTGCTCGTTGTAGCCGACCGAAGCGAGTTCGGGATCGCCGTAGGTGCACCACGGCACCTTCGAGTAGTCCATTTTCCCGGGAAGATGCAGCGCGAGAGAGCGTACGAGAAAAGAGCCCTCCGCGCCGGCCACGTGGGTGAAGAGGAAGTTGCCGTTCACGTCTCCTGCGGCGAGGATCTGCGGATTGCTGCTCCTCAGCCTGGCGTCGACCTCGATAAAACTCCTCTTCACCTCGACTCCCGCTGTCTCGAGGGCCAGGTCGGCTGTGTTGCCCCGCCTCCCGAGAGCAACGAGAATCTCATCGCCCTGCAGATTTCTCTCCTCCTCTCCGCTGCGGATCGTCACCTGCTTCTTTTTCCCCGTGCGTTGCAGCCCGACGATCTGCGCGCCGAGCTCGAGTGTTACGCCGTCGGATCGAAGTGCCTGCTCAACGTAGGAGGCCATGTCCTCGTCCTCGCGGGGGAGCACGTGGGGGGCCATGTCTACTATGCTCACCTCGCTGCCGAGACGGGAGAAGGCCTGTGCCATCTCGACACCGATGGGGCCGGCTCCGAGGATGATGAGCTTGGCGGGAAACTGCTCGAGGCTGAACACCTCGAGGTTGGTGATGTAGCCGGCTTCCTCGAGCCCGGGGATCGGCGGCACCGCCGGGGAGCTCCCTGTGGAGACGATGAACTTACGGGCCGACAGCGTGCGCCCGCTCTCGAGCTCGACTTCCTCATCGGAGATGAAGCGCGACTGCTCGAGTATGACCTCTACCCCGAGTTTCTCGAAACGCTCGGGGCTGTCGTGGGGCGCGATGGACTCTATCACTCGCCGCACTCGGCCGAGCACCTCCGAGGCGTTCGGTACGGGCAGCTTCGAGATCTCGGGCAGACCGAAATCGGGAAAGCGTCGCGCCTCGGCGTAGACGCTCGCCGTCCTCAACAGGCTCTTGCTGGGGACGCAGCCGTGGTAGAGACAGTCGCCCCCCATGTGGGCCTTCTCCACGAGTGCGGTGCGCATGCCGAGCTGCGCACAGCCGGCGGCTGCGGTCAGGCCCGCCGAGCCTCCGCCTATGATGATGATGTCATGAGTCGTTTTCGCCATCCTGTAACCCCCTGCGGGAAAAGATCGAGTTCATCCACTGTTCCAGTAGAATAAAAAGGAGCAGCGGCACTATCAGAAAGAGCAGCGTCAGGAGAGAGCCGATCTGCAGATCGGAGCCCTTCAGGAAGGGGACGAGGTATCCGGTGTATGACGGAACCGCCCCTCCCCCGACGAGAAAGACCAGAAAGTACTCGGAGAATGCCACGAGAAACACCACCGAAGCGCCGGCCCCGAAGGCCGGCAGCAGCATGGGCACCTCCACCCGCAGCAGGCTCATCCAGAATCCCGCCCCCAGATTGCGGGCCGTCACGGCGTAGTCGGGCGAGATCCGTTGATAGCCGGCGCTCAGCGAACGCAGCATATAGGGATATGCAAAGACCGCAAGCACTGCCACGATCCCGAGCCAAGTGTCGGCTATTCCCGCCCGGAGCAGGAGCACGTGGGCGCCCATAGAGAAGGTCATGACCGGCAACAGCGCCGGAGAGAGCAGGAGCGCCTCGAGCAGCCGCTTCATCGGGAGGGGATACCAGGCGATCGCGCGGGCAGGCAGGAGACAGAGAATGAAAGTGACCGCGACCACCGTAAGAGAGTAGAGCGTCGAGCTGAGCAACGAGGCGGCCATCGGCCCATGCTGCCGGGCGATGAAGTGCAGGGCCCTTGCGGAAAAACTCTCCGGGAGCAGCTGCGGAAACTGCCAGCTGCTCGCTCCGGCGTAGAGCAGCAGCACGAGAAGCGGGACGAGACTCAAAATGGCGATGAAGAGTACGAAGAGAGTGGAACGTCCGTAGCTCATCGTTCCAGTGTTCATAGCGACACCTCCCCGCGGCCGCGCATCTTCCCGGTTATGCGGAAGAAGATGACGACGAAAATGAGCGAGAAGAGAAAGAGGAGTGTCAGCAGGGCGAGGGCCTGCGGTCTGACGGCGAGCTCGCGTCTGAAGTAGAGATTGTAGACGGTAATCGAGAGCATCCGGGGAGAGCTCCCGCCTATGACGTAGGGGATGTCGAAGGCCCCGAGGGTGTAGAGAAAGAGGATGATAAAGCTGATGTCGAGGACCGGCGCGATGTGCGGATACACTATGCCCCGGAACAACTGCAGACGGCTCCCTCCGAGCATTCTCCCGGTGCGGATGTAGTCGAAGTCGAGCTTCGAGAGTATAGAGAGAATGAGGAGGGCTGCAAAAGGAGCTTCCTTCCAGACGTAGGCGGCGATAAGACCGAACTTGCTTCCTCCGTACAGGAGATCGGGGAAGCCTGCGGTTCCCTCGATGAGACCGATGTGATATGCCGCCGATGCCGCGATGCCGGAACGCGAGAGGAGTACCAATACGATGAATGCCGCGGTGAGGTGTGGGAGAATGATCGGCAGCTTGTACATCAGCGCGAAGGTCTTGAACTTGCGCGGTAAGACCCACAGTCCCATTGCCAGGAGAGTTCCCAATATAACCGAGATACCCGCCGCGAAGAGGGATACCGTAAGGGTGTGGAAGACCGAGGAGCGCAGCAGCGGATCGGCGAGGACCGCCCGGAAGTGGCGCAGCGAAAAGCTGAGCCCGCCCTCCGGCCCCTCCGCAGTAAAGGCCCCGAATACGGTGTATCCTATCCCCCAGAGGAACACGAGGGCAAAAGGCACGAGAAGCGGGGTGAGCTGCATGAGTCCCTGTTTTCTCTTCCTCATTCTCATCTCTTTCTCAGCATCTCCTCCTCCCAGCGCTTCTCGAGGTACTCCACGTAGTCGGCGGAGATTTCCGGAACCGCCGACTCGGTAAGCTCTTCGATGGGGAGGGCTGCCGGGCCGAGGTCGAGCTCCTCGAAACTCTCCTGCCACTTATCCGGCAGCTTCTCCGGATCGAGGACCGTCAGGTCTCCCCAGTTCTCCGGTTTGTTCTTGGAGAGCTGAGACTCCGGCGAGAGGAGGAAGTTGGCCGTGATCATCGCTTCGGGCACGTTCGGGGCGTTGAAGGGGATCGCCACGTAGTGGATGTTGGAGATCGCCCCCTCATCCATGACGAAGGTGCGGATCGTCTCCAAGTAGCGGCCGTTCAGGACCTTGCCCGAGGCGGCGAGGGGATTGTAGTCCATGTTGATGCCCACCTCGCCTCGCTCGAAGAGGAGATCGAGCCGAGCCTTGTCCTGCGGGTAGTCGCGCCCGGATTGCCAGAGGTGGGGCTGCAGCTCCTTCAGGTAATCCCAGAGGGCTCCCTCGTTCTCCTTTATCAGCTCCTCGTCGTATTCGCCCATGTACTGCTCGTGACCGCCGGTGACCGCATAGAGCGCCTGCCGTACGAAGGCCGAACCGGTAAAGTCGGGCGGCTGCGGATAGGTGAACTCGCCGGGGTGCTCTTCGACCCATCGGGGCAGATCGGCAAAGCTCTGCGGCGGAGCCCCATACTCTGCAGAGTCGTATTCGAAGACGAACTGCGCCTTGCCGTAGGGTACCTCATACCCCTCGACCGGATAACCGAAGTCGTACTCGATCTCCTCCGGGGGGACGTACTCGAGGTTCGGGAGTTTCTCGGCCACGGCTCCGTAGAGCAGGCCGTTTTCCTTTGCCCGCTTGAAGTTCTCTCCGTTTATCCAGACGAGGTCTATGACGCCGGTATCCTTTCCCGCCTCTTTTTCCGCGAGGAGCTTGTTGATGAACACGGCGGCATCCATCGGCACGCGGGTGAGGCTGATGCCGTACTCCTCGTCGAGGCGTTCGGCGACGAAGCCGTCGATCCATGAGTTTATACGCTCGTCGCCTCCCCACATGTAGATCCTCACCTCGCCGCCGGAGGCGGACTGCTCTATCTCCTCATAGGACGACTCGAGCCAGTTCTCCTCTTTCTCCGCACCTGCGCAGCCGGCAAGGGCGAGCAGGATAAGGGCCGAAAGGAGCATGATTCCCGCTCGTGGCGGGAGCATCGCCCGCTGCGGCCATTCCTCCCACTGCGGTGCGCCTGCTGCATGGCGTCTTACTACTGTGCGTTTTTCTCTATTCATAAAATCATCTCCTCCTTTGCCGGCGCCTCTTCCTTCTGTTGTCTAACGCGCAGTTGTTCCACGCGCCGCAGTTCGAGTTGTTCGGCATATTTCGTATTCCCGCCCGAGCCGGAGGGTATGAGGTAGGCGCGGATGCCGATCCGTACACGACTGCCGGCCCGTTGAGGACTTTCGACGCTTCTGACGGTGAGGCTCAACCCGTCCATATCGATACGCGTCTCATACGTCTTTCCTGTAAAACGTACCTCACGAATCGTACCAATCGCTCGGTCGGAAATGGGACCTTCCGCGTCGACGAGTCTTTTTCCGTCGACGGGCGCGAGCTCCACCTCATTCGGCAGCACATAGACCTCCTCGGCCCCCTCATCTATACCGAGGGCCGAGTAGAGCCGCTTCGGTATAATGTTGACCGCGCCTAGAAACCGGGCGGTCTCCAGGTTTGCCGGGGCGGAGAAGATACGCTCCGGCGCTCCGTAGTCGAGGATGCGCCCGTCGAGCATTACGCCCACCTTGTCCGACATGGCACAGGCCTCCTCCATGTCGTGGGTGACACAGAGGGTGGTGATGTTGCCGAACTCGCGCTGGGTGCGCTGGAGGAACATGGCCGTGTCCATCTTGAGGTTCTGATCGAGATTGGCAAAGGGCTCATCGAGCAGCAGCAGGGAGGGGCGCAGCACCAGGGCGCGTGCGAGCGCCACCCGCTGGCGCTGTCCCCCCGAGAGGGTCGCGGGATACTCCGCCTGCTTGTTTTCGATGGAGAAGAAGGAGAGGATCTCGCGTACCCTCCGTTTCACCTCCTCCTTGGGAAGCCTGCGCGCCTTGAGACCGAAGGCGACGTTCTCGAAGACATTCAGATAGGGAAAGAGGAGGTAGTCCTGGAAAACGAGGATAGGGTCTGCATAAGTGAGGCCGGCTGCACGCTTCCCCCTTCCCGGTCGGCCGTTGCCGGAGAGCTGCTTGCTGCGGCGCCTCTTGGCGTTTCGGAGCTTCGTCTCCCCGCTCTCGATAAAGACGGTTCCCTCGTCCGGCTGGAGGAGCCGGGCGCAGAGTTTGAGGAGCGTTGTCTTGCCGGCCCCGGAGGGCCCTACGATCGAGACCAGCTCGCCGGTCTGTACCGACAGGTCTACTCCGTCTAACACGGTGAGGTCGCCGAAATTCTTCGTTACACTGCTTACCACGAACGACATCTATCCTCCTCTATGGCTAGTAGATAATGGTTTTTTGAGTGGAAAGCAACAAAAGAGACGAATTAAGTTGACAAAAATTATATAGTTTTACGACATTTGTAGATAAGGGGGAACGAGGGATGAAGCACAAAACGAGATACATTTTGTTGGCGCTGCTTATTCTGCTCATCGCCGCACTACGCTTTACACCTCTCGGTGAGCAGCTCAGCCTCGAACGCATCGCCGAGCGGCGGGATGCGCTCTTGGCAATGGTGGAGAGTAACGCTTTTCTTACAGGTCTGCTCTTCGTGCTCGTCTATCTATCGGTGGTGGCACTCTCCGTACCCGGGGCGACGCTGCTCTCGCTTATAGGAGGCTTCCTCTTCGGCCCGATTCTCGGGGTCCTCCTCATCAACCTGGGGGCGACTACCGGGGCTCTTCTCATATTTCTCGCCGCCAGATTCCTCTTCGGGGAGTCGGTGCAGCAGAAGTATCCGGAGCGTCTCGAGCGCTTCAACGAGGAGATCGCGCGGAACGGAACGAACTACCTCTTGACCCTGCGTCTCATCCCGATCTTTCCCTTTTTTCTGATCAATCTCTTTGCAGGCTTCACTAAGATTCCGACGATCACCTTCATATGGACGACCGCCGTCGGCATCATCCCCGGCTCATTCGTGTATGCCTATCTCGGCTACACGGGAACGACGATAGAACCGGGCGAGAGCCTCCTCTCTCCGCAGATCGTGACCGCACTGGTGCTCTTGGGGCTCGCGAGTCTCCTTCCGGTAATCGTGCGTAAGGTGAGGGGTATGCGCAATGTTTGATCTCCTCTTGAGACCTCTGAAGGACAGCGTGCTCGATCCCGTCGCCCGTGTAGTCGGACGCCTCATGAGCCCCAATGCGGTTACCCTGCTTTCCCTCCTCCTGGGCATTTCCTCGGCAGCAGTGCTGTGGCAGGGGTATATCGGCTGGGCGTTTCTTCTCTGGATCCTCAACAGGATCACCGACGGCCTCGATGGTGCGGTGGCGCGGGTAACGGACCGGACGAGTGACCTCGGCGGGTACCTCGACATAGTTGCCGACTTCGTCGTCTATTCGGCGCTTCCCATCGCCTTCGTGATGGGAAGCGGAGCAGAGGGATTAGGCGCACTGGAAGGCGAGGCGCTGAGACATGCGGCATTCGAGGCTCCCTTCCTCATGCCGGCCGTCCTCGTGCTTCTGGCCGCCTTCTACGTAAACGCCGCCTCGTGGATGTACCTCTCTGCACTGCTGGAGAAGCGGGGCAGGCAGCGAGGCGGAGAGCTCACCTCCGTTACCATGCCCGAAGGTATCATAGGCGGCACGGAGACCGTCGGCCTCTTTACCCTCTTCTTTCTCCTGCCCACGTTTCTCGCCGAGCTCTTCTGGATCATGGCTTTCCTGACCCTCGTCTCGGCCCTCCAGCGGGTGATCTGGGCCGTGCGCAATCTCTGATGTTTCCCGAGCTATCGAAGGCGGATCGTCGCGGGGACTGATATAGGAGCCGTCTCGTGGCACGGCTCTCGGCTCCCAGCTCTCGGCTCCCAGCTCCGGAGAATCAGACCTCGACCCTCCTATTGTCCCTGCTTCTCGAGTACCTTGCGCTTCGAGCTCGAGAGCTCTAGTTTCCGTAAACGAATGATCACGGGGGTGATCTCGATCAGCTCGTCGTCCCGGATAAACTGTACCGCCCGCTCTATCGTCATAGGAAGAATCGGCGTCAGCAAGACATTGTCGTCTTTGCCCGCGGCACGCATGTTGGTCAATTTTTTTGCCTTGCAGGGATTCACGTTGAGGTCTCCCCCTCGATTGTGCTCACCGACGATCATTCCCTCGTAGACCTGATCGCCGGGGATGACGAAGAGGTTCCCCCGCGGCTCGAGGTTGAAGAGGGCATAAGCCACGGCCTGTCCCTGTCGGTCCGAAACGAGGGAGCCTGTGTGGCGCTGGGGAAAATCTCCGCGGTACTCTTCGTACCCCATTAGATATGAGTTCATGATTCCCGTTCCCTTGGTGTCGGTCAGGAATTCGTCCCGATAACCGATCAGTGCCCGCGAGGGGATGCTGAACTCGAGTCGCACACGGCCTGACTGGTGGTTGTGCATAGTGATCATCCGCCCCTTTCGTTTGGAGAGCTTCTCGGTGACGATCCCCATGTAGCCGTCTTCGCAATCGATAAAGAGGTGTTCTATCGGCTCGAGCCGCACACCGTTCTCGTGCTTCATGATGACTTCGGGACGTCCTACGCAGAACTCGTATCCCTCACGTCGCATCGTCTCGATCAGAATGACCATCTGAAACTCCCCGCGCCCCTTGACGGTAAAACTCTCCCCTTCGCCCGAGCGCTCGACTTGCATGGAGACGTTCTGCAGGGTCTCCTTCTCTAATCTCTCGAAGATCTTTCCGGCCTGTACGATGGTCTTTCCCTGCCCCGCGAAAGGACCCGTGTTCTTGGTAAAACGCATAGAGACAGTCGGCTCGTCTACCGTGATCCGTGGCAGCGGGGCGACCTCGCCTTTGGTGCAAATCGTATCGCCGATGTGGACTTCCTGAATGCCCGAGAGGACGATGATGTCGCCGGGCTCCGCCTTCTGTGCATCGACGATAGAGAGACCCTGATACTGCTGCAGCTTGGAGACTTTCAGAGGCGCAGGATTCCCTTCCGGGCCGATACAGACGAGGCTCTCGTTGGCCTTTACCCCTCCGTCGTATACCTTCCCGATGGCCAATCTGCCGAGATAATCGGAGTAGGAGAGGTCGGAGACGAGCATGCGGAAGGGTTTCTCCGCGTCGGCCACGGGTGCGGGGATCTCCTCGACGATGGCATCGAGCAGTTCATGCAGGTTCTCACCCAGATTCTCGTGGTCGCTCGAGGCAAGCCCATCACGACCTATGGCGTAGAGCAGGGGAAAGTCGAACTGCTCGTCCGAAGCCTCCAGGTCGATCAGGAGGTCGTGGATCTCGTCGAGGACCTGCAGAGGTCTCGCGTCGGGTCTGTCGACCTTGTTTATGACGACGACAAGGGCGAGGTCGGCGGCCAGAGCCTTTGAGAGGACGAAGCGGGTCTGCGGCAATGGGCCCTCGGAGGCGTCGACGAGGAGGATGGCTCCGTCGGCCATGGAGAGCGCACGCTCTACCTCTCCGCCGAAGTCGGCGTGGCCCGGGGTGTCGATGATGTTGATCTTCGTGTCGTTCCAGCCGATGGCGCAGTTCTTCGCGGCGATGGTGATGCCCCGCTCTCGTTCGAGGTCGAGGCGGTCCATGCTCCGCTCGTCCACCACTTGTCCTTCGCGGAAGACGCCGCTCTGGCGGAACATGGCGTCTACCAGTGTGGTTTTTCCGTGGTCGACGTGGGCTATTATGGCGATATTGCGTATGTGTTCGTTGCGTGGTTTGGTGTGCACGGTTGTGTGTCCTGGTAAAAAAGGATAGGTGAGGGCACGATACAGCAAAGCTTCGACAATTACAAGTATAGTGGTTCAAATCCTGCAACGAACTTTGAGGCCGAGTGCTGCGGGAGAGGCTTGACCGCAGCACTGCTGCTCGGGCTATTTATTGCCCGCGGGTTCAGCCGGCCTCAATTGTCGGGGTAACGGCTGCCGGGGGTTCAGCCGGCCTCGCTCGAGGGAGCCCAGATATTCACGTTCCCATCTACCGCATAGCTGTCGATTCTCTCGAGCTCATCCTCGCTGAAATCGGCGTTCTCGAGTGCCGCAACATTCTGCTCGATCTGTTTTACGCTGCTCGCGCCCACGAGTACGGAGGTGACCTGCGGGTGCCTCAGATTCCATGCAATCGCCATTTGGGCGAGGCTCTGCCCCCGCTCCTTAGCGATCTCGTTGAGTGAGCGAATGTTCGAGAGATTCTGCTCGGTGAGCATGCTCTTGCTCAACGGGGTGTCCGGTTTCACCAGCCGGGAGTCCTCAGGCACCGCATCGAGATACTTGTCGGTGAGCAAGCCCTGTGCGAGCGGGGAGAATGTGATGCAGCCGACGCCTTCCTCTTCGAGGGTGTCGAGGAGCTTCTCCTCGATCCAGCGGTTGAGCATGGAGTAGGAGGGCTGATGGATGAGGAGGGGGGTGCCCATCTCTCTCAGTATCTTCGCCGCCTCTGCGGTCTTGCGCGCAGAGTAGGAGGAGATGCCCGCATAGAGCGCCTTGCCCTGCTTTACCGCGGATTCGAGTGCTCCCATGGTCTCCTCGAGGGGCGTCTCGGGATCGAATCTGTGACTGTAGAAGATGTCCACGTAGTCGAGTCCCATCCGCTGCAGGCTCTGATCGAGACTTGCGAGAAGGTACTTCCGCGAGCCCCAGTTGCCATAGGGTCCCGGCCACATGTCGTAGCCGGCCTTGGTGGATATAACCAGCTCGTCCCGGTACGGAGCGAGATTCTGTCGGAGTACCTTGCCGAAGTTCTCCTCCGCCGAGCCGTACGGGGGTCCGTAGTTGTTGGCCAGGTCGAAATGGGTAATACCCATGTCGAAGGAGCTGAGGATCATGTTGCGCGCGTTTTCGAACACGTCTACTCCGCCGAAGTTGTACCACAGGCCGAGAGTAATCGCCGGCAACTTGAGTCCGCTCCGGCCGCAGCGGTTGTAATGCATGCGCTCGTATCGACTGTCGTCGGGTCTGTAATCCATTATTCCTCCATTTTGCTTTGCAGTATAGCAGATAGGGTGAATTTTAGTAGCTCCGTGGGTTTAGAGAAAGGGGGT
>CAYFVU010000079.1:0-16589 GCA_964346645.1 uncultured Spirochaetaceae bacterium
TCCATCTGTTTTTCCATCTGTTTTTCCACTAAAAAAGCGGCCTCGTGGCCGCTTCTGAATGTGCGAATGGGCGGTACTGGACTTGAACCAGTGACATCCTGCTTGTAAGGCAGGCGCTCTCCCAGCTGAGCTAACCACCCCAAATCGACGATCAGGAACATAGCACAATCCCCCGAAGCTGTCAATACAGACTGCTCGGGTACCGAGCGGGTACCGACACTACAAGCTGTTCGGCTACCGATCTCTCTTCTCTTTTCTTCTGCCCGATGGTATTATGGATTTTATGGGACAGGTGAGGAAGAATCTAGAGGAAGTACAGGAACGGATAGAAAAGGCCGCGGACCGGTCGGGAAGAAGAGCGGACGAGATCCGTCTCATGGCCGTTACCAAGGTAAAGCCCCGGGACATGGTCGAGGAAGCATACCAGGCGGGAATACGCCTCTTCGGCGAAAACAGGGTGCAGGAGGCCGAAGAGAAGTATCGCGGTTTTCACGGCGACGCGGAACTCCACCTGATAGGCCACCTGCAGACGAATAAGGTAAAGAAAATCGTCGGTCTCGCCTCCTGTGTGCAGTCGATAGACAAACTCAAGACTGCTCAGGAGATCGAGAAGAGATTCGAAGAGGTCGGTCCTTTGGATGTCTACCTGGAGTTCAACACCTCGGGAGAGGAGAGCAAGAGCGGCTACCTCTCGAAGGAGCGCATGTTCGAGGATATCGATGCGATGCTGGACATGGAGAATCTTCAGATAAGAGGGCTGATGACAATCGGTCCACTGACGGACGACGATGCGGAAATACGCCGCGCATTCTCTTTTCTCAGAGAGCTCTTCGAGGAGACGAAGGGCAGATATCCGCAGATCCCCCTCGAGGAGCTCTCTATGGGGATGACCTCCGACTACGAGGCGGCGATCGAGGAGGGTTCGACGATGGTCCGCATCGGATCGGCACTCTTCGGTGCGAGGGAGTATGCGTAGAGCTAAGCACTGCTTCCGGCTATTGCAACGGCTTCGGCTCAGGCGTACGGATCGGTCACTGTCTCTGATTCTCATCCTCTTGCTCTTCATCCTTTCCGTTCCTACGCTTCAAGCGCAAGATCAGGGAGGCGGAAAAGAAAATGAGGAGTCGGAGAGCTTCGACTATGAGCCCTACACAAGGGAGGAGTTCCCGGAATGGGCACATGACCTGCGCCGTTTCGAAACCATCCTCATAGGATCGATACCTATCTCGTTCTTCTTTACCAACATGGGCTTCGACACCGTCGCTTACGTTGAGCACGGCTACGATCAAAACTATCTGCCGCTCTTCTTCGGCTCCTCCCCGGAAAAGGACGAGCTGCGCTACAACACGAGGATGGACCGTCTCGCGATGAGTCTCTCCCTGTCTGCGGCGATCGCGATCCTCGACTACTTTCTCGGGAGAATAGGAAAAGAGTAGGGAGGAATGAACTGTCAAGTTTTCACCACCGTGGTGGAGGAGCCGGAAGCAGAGGGGTTGCGGTTAGACAAGTACATTGCGGACTATCTCGAGCTTTTTACCAGGAGTCAGCTGAAGCAGAGGAGCATCGAGCTGAAGATGAACGGACGCGCGGTAAAACCGTCGAAATCCGTCCGCTGTGGAGCGGTCTTGGAGATCAGGTATCTGCCGAGCCTGAGTCCGGATGTGCAAGCCGAGGAGCTCGAGCTCGACATCCTCTACGAAGACGGGGATGCGGTCGTGGTACACAAGCCGCAGGGGATGGTCGTTCACCCCGCCGCGGGAAATTTCAGCGGTACTCTCGTGCAGGGGCTTCTCTCCCACATTTCGAATCTCAAGGAAAGATTTCCCGGTCAGGAAATGCGTCCGGGAATCGTTCACCGTTTGGACAAGGATACCTCGGGAGTAATTATTGTCGCAAAGCACCGGAGTAGCTTCGATTTTCTCGCAGCCCAGTTTGCCGACAGGCGGGTAGAGAAGAAGTATCTCGCCGAGGTGAAGGGGATACTCTCGCCGAAATGCGGGATTGTCGACTTTCCTATAGCGAGAGATCCGCGCAATCGCAAGAAGTTCACGTGGAAGCGGGCCGACGGAAAACCCTCCGTTACCCTGTATCGTAATTTGAGAAGGGTCACGCCGCAGAGCTCTCTCGTGCAGCTGCAGCCGAAGACGGGAAGGACCCACCAGCTGCGGGTGCACATGACCTCGATAGGCCATCCGATCGTAGGCGATCCCTTGTATGGAAGGACTCCACCGGAGAGAAGAGATGCGAGCCTCATGCTCCACGCCTACTCCCTCTCGATCGAGCTGCCGAGCGGCGGACGCAGAACCTTTCGTGCCCCCTTGCCCGAGCGTTTTCGGTGGATTCTCAGTAAAAAATTATGCTCCTGATGGCTCCCTATGGGGCCCGATGAATCTTGTTCCGGCGACTCACGCTGACGTCCGCCGCTACAGGCTTCCCTCTTCGAGGAGATTCAGGTCGGGATTGAACATCTTCTCGGCCCGCAGAGTCGAAGGGGGGCCGTGTCCGGGAAAGATGAGGGTTCGGTCGGGAAGGTCGTAGAGTTTTTCGCTTATGGAGCGGAGCAGCAGGGCTCGTGAGAAGCTGTTTTCGGTGTTTCCCACCCTGCCGGCGGCGAGCACGTCTCCGGTAAAGATCATGTCGCCGACATGGTAGACGAGCGAGTCGGCCGAGTGCCCCTGCACCTCGATCGCATTAATATCGATGCCGTTACAGGAGATGGTATCGCCGTCTCCGAGTGGATGAGCGGGAAACCCTTCGACCTCCGTGTCTGAAGCGTAAATATTTGCCTCGTAGATCTTTCTCAGGGTGGTGATTCCGTGCACGTGGGAGGAGTGGTTGTGAGTCACGAGGATGTCGCGGACATAGTAGTTGTTGTATTCGATGAGGCCGAGGAGCTCGGTATCCATGGTCCCCGGATCGATCAGGATTGCGTCCCCTCCTTCGTCGGAGCCGATGAGGTAGGTGTTGGCGAAGCCAACGAGGGCGAAGTGGAAGAAGAGCTTCATAGAGGGGTGTCCTCTTGGAATCGTGCCTCTTCGTAGTTGCTGTATTTGAATGATACATCTTCTCTGTCGCTGTTCACGAAGTCGCTCTTCTTCAGGTTGCAATCGACCATCGTCACCCCTGTGAGGCGCGAGCTGGTGAAGTTAGAGTAGTAGAGGTCAGAGTTATTGAAAGTGCAGGTGTCGGCACGGATGCCGAGGAAGTTGCTGTGCACTATGTCGGAGTGAGAGAAGTCGCAATCCGTAAAGCTGCTGCCGGCAAATACGGAGTACTTGATGTTGGAGCGTGAAAAGGAGCAGTTGACGAAGGTGGAGTACTGAAAGAAGCAGAGCTTGAAGCGGCTCATGCTAAAATCGACATTTCGAAAGTTGCCCTCGGAGAAGTTGCTGACGGTGAAGGTGTAGGATGTGAAATCCTCGTCCTCCATCTCTATTCCGGAAAGGTTGAGGTCCCGATGGTAGTAGATTTCCCGGAGTTTCTCACTCAGTCTCTTATTGCACTCATCGGGGTTTGCTACATGATGCATACAGTAATCTTCTCCTTGAATGGAGAAGAGGTCGCAATTTTCCTGGGTACAGTGAGCGAATCTAAACATAGTATAAAGAGTAGCGGACAGCCCGAAGATGTCAAGAGATGCTCCGATGGTTCTTCGTCGGAACGTTGCAGAACGAGGAAAAGATCGGTAGTATGAACCGGGTAATTTGAAAGGCTATGTGCAGAATAGATAAGAGCGGAGACAGAAGAACTATAGTAGTATTCGATTCCGGTGTGGGGGGGCTTCCCTATCTTCAGAGATTAGAGGAGATGCTGCCGAACGAACGCTTCTCCTACATTGCCGACACGGCCCACTTTCCCTACGGAGAGAAGAGTACGGAGGAGCTCACCGATATCATCCATTCGCAGATGGCCAGGGTGATCGAAAGGATCGATCCGAAACTCGTGGTGGTCGCCTGTAACACGGCATCGGTGGTGGCCCTCGCGGAGCTCAGGGCAGCCTTCGGCATTCCATTCGTGGGGGTGGTGCCGGCGATAAAGCCGGCTGCCGAGCACACGGCAAACGGGCTCATCGGCCTGCTTGCGACTCGAAAGACGGTAGACGACCCCTACACCCGCAGCCTCGAGCAGCAGTTCGCCTCCGAGAAAAGCGTGTGCAAGTTCGCAGGGGTCGAAATAGTGGAGCTCGTAGAGCGCCACTTCTTCTCCTTCCCGAAGGAAAGAAAGAGGGAAATTCTTAAACCTGCGGTCGAGTATTTCCGTGAGTGCGGCATCGATCAGCTCATCCTCGCCTGCACCCACTTTCTCTTTCTCGAGGATGATCTATCCTCTATGCTCGGTCCGGAGGTTTCTCTAGTCGACTCTCGCGACGGGGTGGCAAGGCAGACACGGCGCATTCTGCAGAACGAAGGTCTGATGAGCGAGGGCGGTACACGAACCGCGCGCACGGGTGAAACAGAGGCGACGGAGGGCTTCTACGTAACCGGATCGGCAGAATCAGAGATCTACGTGCGATTCGCCGAGATGTACGGGCTCGTGTGGCGGGCTGAGCTATAGTGCGGAGCTACGGGATGAGAACGGGGCTTATCGTCTACGGAGCGAACAACATCTTTACCGTCGTCTCCGAGGGAAAATCGTTTCTGTGCAGGATAAAGGGGAAAATACTCCGGCACACGGAGCAGGCCTACAACCCACTTGCACCGGGAGACATGGTATCCTTTCAGACTTCAGAGACGGAACCGGACAGAGGCATGATCATCGACCGGCTCGAAAGAAGAAACGCCTTTATCCGGTGGAATAGAAAGAGGGAGGCTCCTCAGACGGTAGCGGCCAACCTCGACGTGGTGGTCTGCGTGGCATCGGTGGGCATCCCGCCGTTCCGACCCCGCTTCGTCGACAGGGTTCTTGTTGCGGCGGGAGCCATCCCGACGGTAGTGGTGGTGAACAAGAGTGATCTGGCTGTCGAAGAGTGGGAGGAGGAGAGAATCGAGGGCTACTCACACATAGGTTATGAGCTGTATCGCTGCTCGGCCGAAACAGGGGAGGGAGTTGCGGCGCTGCGGGAGAGGATCCGCGGACTGCGCAGCGTCTTCGTCGGGCAGTCGGGGGTCGGCAAGAGCTCACTGCTCAATTATCTCGTTCCCGGCGGCGGCCTCGAGACCGGAGAGGTTTCGAGCAAATACGACAGGGGACGCCACACGACGAAGAATGCCCGCCTCTACCAAACGGACGAGGCAGAGCTCGTCGACACTCCGGGTATTCGGCAGATCGAGCTCTACGGCATAGATGCGGAGGAGCTGCAGCACCACTTTTTAGACTTCGTACCGTACATGGGGGGCTGTGCGTTCCAATCCTGTTCCCACAGGGAGGAGCCGGATTGTAGAATAAAGGATGCAGTAGATAGAGGCGAAATCCAGGCCGACCGTTACGAGAGCTATCTGCGCCTCTACGAGGAGTTGAAGGAGCGCGAGCCCTACGGCTGACAAGAGTCTCCTACGGCTTATTCGAGTCATGAGGTAAGAGGAGAGACGGCAAGATACAAATGGATACACACACACTCGAGCTGCTCGAGTTCGACAAGATACGGAAAGAGCTCATCGACTACTGTCTCAGCGAGGAGGGAGCCGAGCGGGTAGCAAACCAGCCCTTCATCTTCGATGCAGAAGAGCTCGAGGAAATGCATGCGACCGTGGAGGAGCTCGTTCAGCTCTTCGAACGCGAGGAGCTCCCCGGTTTCGACTTCTCTCCGATACGGGAGCCGATGAAGGTGCTCCCCACCGAGGGGACTGTCATCGAGGGAGAGGATCTCTACGCAGCAGCGCAGTACTTCGAATCTGCGCTGCGGCTCGAGTCATATCTCTCGAAGGGGGAGGAATATGAATATGAGAGAATATCGGCTCTTGCCGAGGAGATCCCTGATCTCTCGCAGGCGGCAAAATCAATTCGAAAGGTCCTGGACCCTGACGGGAGTGTGAAGGAGAGCCACCCGGAACTGAAGGGCCTGCGCAAGAAACTCGGGCAGACGCGAAACGAGCTCAACCGCATCGCCGGCTCCTACGTGCAGGATACTCCCCACTACTGGCAGAGCCAAGTGCCCGCCCAGCGGGACGGCCGCGTAGTGCTTGCCCTCAAGTCCAACTATCGCGGTCAGGTGGAGGGTGTGGTCCACTACGTCTCCTCCAAAGGGGCAACGGTCTTCATCGAACCTCCCGAGATGCTGCAGAAGAACAACGAGATCGCTTATGTGCAGTATCAAATCGAAGAGGTAGTCAGGAAGATCCTGCGGGAGCTGACCGACATCCTGCGTAGCCGGGAGGATGAGATAAGGAGGCTCATAGAGGCGGTCTCGCGAATAGACAGCTACTACTGCAGGGCCCGCTATGCGAGGGTCCGCCACTGTCGCCCCGCATTCTCTATGAGCTACGGCTTCGTGCTCCGCAAGGCGCGACATCCTCTGCTTGGAAAGGGAGCGGTGCCCATCGACATAGAGACCGACGAGGGGGTCTACGGCATAATCATCACCGGACCGAACGCCGGGGGAAAGACGGTGACGCTGAAGACCGTGGGACTCTTCGCGCTGATGAATCAGTTCGGTATGCACATTCCCGCCGAGGAGGGCAGTGCCATGTCCCTCTTCGACGGCGTGTTTGCCGACATCGGAGACGATCAGTCGATCGAGGGTTCGGTCTCTACCTTCTCAGGCCACATGCAGTCGCTCTCCCGGGTGCGCGAGGGGGCTACGCGCAATAGCCTCGTGCTTCTCGATGAGCTCGGTTCGGGGACAGATCCTCGAGAAGGGGCGGCTCTCGGAATGGCGGTGCTCGACGAGCTCATCGAGCGACAGTGCACGGTCCTCGTCACCAGCCACCACGGTCTGTTGAAGAACTACGGCTACACCACCGAGGGAGTGGAGAATGCGTCCATGGACTTCGACGACGCCACGCTCTCGCCGAACTATCGAGTCATCGTGGGAATCCCCGGCGACAGCCACGCGCTGGACATCGCCGCACGCAGCGGCATAGGAGAGGATCTGCTCGAACGCGCCAAAGGCTACCTGTCGAACGAGGGTGCCGAGGTGAGCCGCATGATACGAGAGCTCGAACGGAAACAGCGAGAGTTTACCGAACGGGAGCGTGCGCTGAGAGAGCGTGAAAGAGAGCTCAAAGAGGAGATCAGGGAGACGGATCTCGAGAAGCTGCGGCTCAAGCAGCGGGAACACGAGCTGCACTCTCACGGCTACGGCGAACTCTCGAAATTCCTCAAGGAGAGCCGCAGGGAGCTCGAGAACCTCGTCCAGCGTCTGCAGGAGGGGAGGGATTATCAGGAAGGTGGTACCGATCGAAAGGGCGGGGTGTCGAAAGAGGATACCAGGGAAGTAAAAAACTTTATACGAAAGATAGAAGAAAAGTCGGAGGAGGAAGAGGAGAAGATAGAGCGGGAGGAGCAGAGGCTCGTCGAGAGCGGGGAGAGGCAGCTCGATGAAGGCATGGAGAGGCAGCTCGAGGAGGGGATGGAGGTGATCACCGGACCGGGCCGGCAGAGAGGCACGCTCCTGCGAAAGGCGAAGAAGGGACAGTGGGTGGTCGAAGTAGGCGCCATGAAGATCACGCTTTCGGAAAAAGAGATCAGCCCAGCGCAGACGAGCCGGGATAAAAGCAAACCCGGAGGCGGAGGTTCGGGGCGATCGTTCTCAGACGCCGGTACGAACGGCACCGCCTCGGTGAGCTTCGAGAGGGAGGAGGGGGCGAGCGCGGTGTTTACCCTCGATGTGCGGGGAAAGCGGCTCGACGATGCTCTCGATGCAGTTACCAAACAGCTCGACGAGGCGGTTCTCGCCGAGCTGCGGGAGTTCTACATCCTCCACGGCAAGGGCGAGGGGATCCTGCAGCAGGGAGTGCACAACCTCCTGCGCGGCTACCCTCATGTGGAACACTTCGACTTCACTAGACCGGAGGAGGGCGGCACCGGAAAGACCTACGTAAAACTACGTTGAATACTTGCGAAACCGCTCGGCTATGCATAGGATAGAGGTATGAGGGACAAAATAAAGAAGTTTTTTTCCATGCTCCTTATCGAATTCTCGGATTTAGAAGACAGCATGAACATGCTCATCGAGGCTGCCGAGGAGAGGTTCAAGAACCACGAGATTACCGGTTATGTGTGGACGGAAAACACGGCGCTGCTGAAGCGGGAACGATATCTTCTCCAGCTCATTCGGCGGCACATAATCGAGGAGCTGGAACCCGAGGACTACTCGACCATAGAAGAAGCGAGGAACGCGGTCATGCGAATCGTAGAGAAGCAGGATTCGGTTCCCCAGGCCGTGCCGGAGTTCATAGAGAAGCGTCTGGAAAAGGTGATAAAGTACTTGGAAGAGTAAATGATGCGGCACACCCCCATGGCCGTGCAAAGGTTGTGTATTGGTCATAAGATAAATTTTTGTCGAATTCGTCATTGATATTTTATTATTCATCATATAGGATTACGGTAATTGTTAAATAAATATAGATTGAGTTCCGGAAATACCAATGAGAGGGAGCTATGGACGTTCAATTAAAAGAGCTGATAGAGCGCATTAAATCTGAAGGTATAGAGAATGCCGAACAGGAGGCCGACCGCATAATCCAGGAGGCACAGGAGAGGGCAAAGAAGATCGTCTCAGATGCCGAGGCGGAGGCGGACAAGATCAGAAGTAAGGCGGAAGAAGATGCCTCGAGAAGAGAGGAAACCGGCCGCGCCTCACTCAAGCATGCCGGCCGTGACCTCATGCTCAGCGTACAGAAGCGGCTCCAGGAGCTTTTCGACAAGATCATCTACCAAGAGACATCTGAGGTCATGAAGGGCAATTTGCTCGAAAAGTCGGTGGCACAAGTCGTAGAGAACTGGGGCAGCGACGTGACGGACCTCACCGTACTCGTCTCCGAGGAAGAGCTCGAGAGGGTGGAGAAGGGACTGAAGAAGAAGCTGTCCGCCAAACTGGCTGAGGGAATCGAGATAAAACCCCTGCCGAAATCTGAAGCAGGTTTTCAGGTTTCTATGAAGGACGGTTCGGCCTACTACAACTTTACCGCGGAGGGAATTGCAGAACTCCTCTCTCAATTCCTCAATCCCCGGCTGGCGGAGACACTCAAAGAAGCGGCGGAGGAGAAGGAGTAACCGGTGAGACGGTACTACTACACAATCTCGACCCTCCCGCTCCTCTCGTTCGAGGAGTCTGCACCATTCGATCTGTCACAACTCTACTACATGTGCAGGGGGAACATCGCGGAGGAGGATCTCGAGATACTCATGGGCGCCGGTCTCGAGCCGAAGGAGTATTCGAGCTTCGCTCCCCTCGCACGCTGGTATGAGTGGGAGACTGCGCTCAGAAACGAGCTCGTTACCTATCGTGCTCAGCGGCTCGGCTGGGAAACGGACAGGTATCTGCGTGAGGGAGAAGTGGTCACCGGCGTCTTCGACGTTGCACGGAACGCGGCATCCCAGGAGTCTCCCCTGCAGGCGGAAGAGCTGCTGCTTCGGGCACGCTGGAACTTTCTCGACGAGTTGGAGACCGGCCATTTCTTCGAGCTCACCAATCTCGTGGTCTTTGCGCTCAAACTCCAGTTGCTCATGAGAAAGGAGCTCTTTACCCAGGAGCGTGGAGAGGAAAACTTCCAGGAGATTTATCGAACGGTACGAGAAGATATTCAATCGGCCTAAGATGGCCGAAAAACGATTAGGCAATTCGGGGAGCTTTCATGGCAAGTACAGGAACAGTAATAGGTGTAAACGGAAATATGGTTACCGTTCAGGTCGAAGGAGACATCAGCCTGAACGAAGTAGGATTTATCGAGGTAAAGGATCAGAAACTTAAATCCGAGGTGATCCGCATCCGCGAAGACAGGGCGGAGATGCAGGTATTCGAGATGACCGGCGGAATCGGGATCGGAGATCCTGTCGAATTTTCCGGAGAGCTGCTGGCCGTCGAGCTCGGGCCGGGACTGCTCACCCAGATCTACGACGGACTGCAGAACCCGTTACCTGAGCTCGCCGAGGAGGCGGGATTCTTCCTGCAGCGCGGACTCTACATGGATCCGCTCCACAAGAACATAGAGTGGGAGTTCACTCCGACGGTGAACGAGGGTGATACGGTGTATTCCGCCGATACCCTCGGCACGGTGCCGGAGAAGATCTTTACCCACCGCATCATGGTGCCCTTCAACTTTCGCGGCGAGTACACGGTAAAGAAGATCGCCGCGAAGGGATCCTACACGACGAAGGACGAGATCGCGGTGCTCGAAGACGAGAACGGCGGGAGTCATTCGGTGGGGCTCTCCTTCCAGTGGCCGGTAAAGCGCGCCATTACCAACTACGAGGAGAGGATGCGGCCGGAGAAGCCGATGATCACCAAGACGAGGATAATCGATACCTTCCTTCCCGTCGCAAAGGGCGGAACCTACTGTATTCCCGGCCCCTTCGGAGCGGGAAAAACGGTGCTTCAGCAGGTGACCAGCCGCTATGCGGAGGTCGACATCGTGATCATCGCCGCATGTGGCGAGCGAGCCGGTGAGGTCGTAGAAACCCTGCGGGAGTTTCCGGAGCTCATCGACCCGAGGACGGGCAAGTCCCTCATGGAGAGGACCATCATCATCTGCAATACCAGCTCGATGCCTGTAGCTGCTCGCGAGGCATCGGTGTACACGGCGGTAACCATCGGCGAGTACTACCGGCAGATGGGGCTCGATGTCCTGCTTTTGGCCGACTCAACGAGCCGGTGGGCGCAGGCGATGCGCGAGATGTCCGGCCGCCTCGAGGAGATTCCCGGCGAGGAGGCCTTTCCCGCCTACCTGGAATCGGTCATTGCCGCCTTCTACGAGCGCGCCGGCGTGGTCAGGCTCAAGGACGGCGCCGAAGGTTCGGTTACCATCGGAGGAACGGTCAGCCCGGCCGGAGGAAACTTCGAAGAGCCGGTTACCCAGGCGACTCTCAAGGTCGTCGGCGCCTTCCACGGACTCAGCAGAGACCGTGCAGAGGCGCGAAAGTTCCCGAGTATCGACCCCCTCGACAGCTGGAGCAAATATACCGGCATCATTAGCCCCAAGAAGACCGCGTTTGCGCAGGATCTGCTGTTCCGCGGTAACGAGGTCGGACAGATGATGAAGGTCGTCGGCGAAGAGGGAACGAGTCTCGACGATTACATAGTCAACCTCAAGTCGGAGTTCCTCGACTCGGTCTATATCCAGCAGAACTCCTTCGACCCCGTCGATGCGGCGGTGAGCGTTGAGCGGCAGAACTACGTGTTTGATCTTCTCTTCGAGATTCTCGGAGCGAAGCTCAGTATAGAAACCAAGGAGGAGGCACGCTCCTTCTTCAACCAGTTGCGCCAGCGCTTCATAGACTGGAACTACTCCGAATGGCAGTCTGACGAGTTCAAGAAGAACGAGGAGACGATTCGCGGGCAATTGAACGAGAAGTTCATAGAGCTCGAGGAAGAGGCGAAGCGCGTCAAAAAAGCAGCGGATAGCGAGGAGTAGAGCACATGCGTAAGGTCTACAGCAGAATAGAACAGATAGCAGGAAACGTCATAACGGTAACCGCAGAGGGGGTGAGGTATAACGATCTCGCCGTCGTCTCCACGAAGTACGGCGAGTCTTTAGCCAACGTCATCAGGCTCGACGGAGAGAAGGTCGCACTGCAGGTATTTGCCGGCGGGCGGGGAATCTCCACCGGAGACGAGGTACGTTTTCTCGGCCACTCGATGCAGGTCTCCTTTTCGGAGAACCTTCTCGGACGCATATTCAACGGAAGCGGCGTACCGAGAGACAACGGACCGGAGCTCACCGAGAACATGATCGAAATCGGGGGCCCGTCGGTCAACCCGGCGAGAAGGATCATACCGAGAAACATGATCAGAACAGGTATTCCGATGATCGACGTCTTCAACTCCCTGGTGGAGTCGCAGAAGCTGCCGATCTTTTCGGTTTCCGGCGAGCCGTACAACGAGCTTCTCTCGAGGATCGCCATGCAGGCCGAGGTCGACATGATCATACTCGGCGGCATGGGGCTCAAGTACGACGACTACATCTTCTTCAAGAACGCCCTCGAAGAGGGCGGGGCGATGAGCCGCACCACCTTCTTCGTGCACACCGCCTCGGACCCCGTGGTAGAGTGTCTGCTGGTACCCGACATCAGCCTCGCGGTCGCGGAGAAGTTCGCCCTCCAGGGCAAGAAGGTCCTCGTGCTCCTGACCGACATGACCAACTTCGCAGATGCGATGAAGGAGATCGCCATCACCATGGAGCAGGTTCCCTCCAACCGCGGATATCCCGGAGATCTCTACAGTCAGCTCGCCGCACGCTACGAAAAGGCGGTCGACTTCGAGGGCTCGGGCTCGATTACCATCCTCGCGGCGACGACCATGCCCGGAGATGACGTGACTCACCCGATCCCAGACAACACCGGATACATCACCGAGGGGCAGTACTACCTCAGAAACGGCCGTATCGAGCCCTTTGGTTCTCTCAGTCGCCTCAAACAGCAGGTCAATGCCGACACCAGGGACGATCATCGGGCCATCATGGACGGCATGATCCGTCTCTATGCGAATTACAAGGAGTCCCTCGAGAAGAAATCCATGGGATTCAGAATGACCGATTGGGACAACAAACTGCTGAAGTACGGAGGAATCTTCGAGGAGAGGATGATGGATCTCTCGGTGAACATTTCCCTCGAACAGGCCCTCGATCAGGGCTGGGATATTCTCGCAGAATGTTTCACACCTGAGGAGACGGGAATGCGAACGGGACTGCTCAAGCAGTTCTGGCCCAATAAAGACGAAGTGAACTAGCCTATGGCAAAGGTAAAACTTACCAAGAACGAGCTGAAGAAACAGAAGGACGCACTCAAGAGATTTCAGCGCTATCTGCCGACGCTCATGCTGAAGAAACAGCAGTTGCAGATGGTCATTCGCCAGGTAGAAGCGAAGGTGCGCGATCTCGAGAAGAAGCGGGACGAGCTCTACGAGGAGTTCAAGAACTGGATCGCCGTTTTTGGAGAAGATGCCGGCATCGAGTCCCTTGTCGAGGTAAAACACATAGAGAGGGAGACCGGCAATATCGCCGGTGTCGACATTCCGGTTTTCAAGAACCTCGAGTTCGAAGACATACGGTGGGACCTATTCGAGAAGCCCTACTGGGTGGACCGCGGAGTCGAGGCGGTCAAGCGAATTGCCGCCTTCGATGCCGAAATCGAAGTCCTGAGAAAACAGTTGGAGCTTCTATCCGAGGAGTTACGGATTACCACGCAGAGGGTAAATCTCTTCGAAAAGGTGATGATTCCGGAGACAAAGGAAAACATTCGCAGGATTCAGATATACCTCGGCGATCAACAGACCGCCGCGGTGGTTCGCGGAAAAATCGCTAAGAACAAGATTGCACAGAGGTAGCGAAGGCGATGATAGCGAAGATGCAAAAGGTCTTTCTTGTTTCTCTCGAGGAGAGTAGACGCGAGACGCTCGAGGCCCTCAAGAAGTTGGGGGTCATGCACCTCGAGGAGTACAAGGGACAGAGCGAAGAAGTAGAGAAGCTGCAGAAGATGCGTGCTCAAATAGAGAGGAGCATATACATCCTGCCTCCCGAGGCGGGGAAGGACGCCTCCGAGTCTCCTGCGGCGAACAAGAGAATAATAGAGGATGCGCTCGAGATCGCAAAACGGTTGGACCAGCAGCACGAGGAGCGTCAAAACCGGCAGGAATCGGTAGACAAGATCGACCGTGAGATAGAGAGAATTGCTCCACTCGGCGAGTTCGAGCCGGCCGACATACTCGAGCTGCGGGAAAAGGGCCACTACTTCCGGCTCTACGCGCTGAGCAAGGAGGAGCGGGAGACTTTTCCCGAAGATATAGTCTCCTTCGAGGTCTACCACACGAAGAGCCGTTCGGTGATTGCCGTGGTGGACACGGAGAAATCATCGCAGGAGTACGACCTCGGCGCGTATTTCGAGTTTCCCCTCCCGGAGAAGTCTCTCTCCGCGCTGCGCGAGGAAAGAGCGGCCCATCAGAAGGAGATGGAGAAAATTTCGCACGAGATAGAGAGTCTCGCTGCATACCGGTCCAACCTGCAGACGGCAATGGAGCTGCTCGACGAGAAGATCGAGTTCGAACAGGTGCGCGCAGGCCTCGCACAGGACGAGGAGGGCGGAAGGCTCGTCTATCTCTCCGGCTTCGTTCCATTCGATAAGGTAGACGGACTCAAGAAGAGCGCCGGCGAGAACGGCTGGGGATTGATCATAAAGGATCCAGAGCCCGACGAGAATCCGCCGACCCTCATAGAGAATCCGCCGGCGGTGAGGATCATAAAACCGGTCTTCGACTTTCTCGGCACGGTCCCCGGCTACAGGGAGTACGACATAAGCTCCCTCTTTCTCTTATTTCTCACCGTGTTCTTTGCGATGATCATCGGCGACGCGGGCTACGGCCTGCTCTTTCTCGGGACCACCGTCTACAGTGCCTCGAAGATACGGAAGAAGAGCGGAGACGTGCCCGATATCCACAGACTCCTGATACTCATGTCGGCGGCTACGATAGTGTGGGGTGTGCTCAGCGGCACCTGGTTCGGGTCGAGGTACCTGGCGACCGCGCCGGTATTCTCGTGGTTCGTCTTCGAGCCGATCGCGAGCTTCGGCAGCGAGATTAGCAGCCGGGTCATACGCCACCTCTGCTTCGTCATCGGAACGGTGCAGATCGCCATCGCCCACGCAATGAACTTCGTAAAGGAGATCAGGCAGGAGCCGAAGATCAGGGCATTCGCACAACTCGGCTGGTTCGTCATGGTGCTCGGACTCTACTACGTAGTGCTCAACCTGGTGCTCGGCGGAGACAGATATCCGATACCGCAGTACAGCCTCTACATGATCTTCGGCGGGCTCGCGCTTGTGTTTATCTTCTCCGAACAGGAGGGGAATTTCATCAAGGGCGTACTGAAGGGAGTGGCGAACTTCTTGCCGAAGTTTCTCGATTCGATATCGGCATTTTCCGATATCATCTCGTATATCCGGCTCTTCGCCGTGGGACTCGCCACGGTGGAAATTGCAAAGAGCTTCAATGCCATGGCGGCAGATATGGGCAGCGGAGTTGTCGGTATCATAGGCGGCATCATCATTCTGCTCATCGGACACAGCCTCAACATGGCTATGGCCGCCCTGTCCGTGGTTGTTCACGGGGTGAGGCTCAACATGCTGGAGTTTTCAGGACATCTGGGGATGGAGTGGATGGGAGTTCCCTACGATCCCTTTAGGTATAGAAACGAACATAGATAATCTAAGAGGAGAAGGAGAAAATAATGGACATTGGAATGTTGGGTATTGGTGCGGCACTTGCCTTGGCCGCGTGTGGTTCAGCTGTTGGTACGGGGTCTGCGGGTATGGCTGCCGTCGGAGCATGGAAGAAGTGTTTTGCGCAAAACAAACCCGCCCCCTTCACCCTTATCGCGTTTGTCGGGGCTCCTCTCACACAGACCATCTACGGGTACATCCTCATGAACACCCTCTACCAGGGTGCCGAGGGCATGAACCCCTGGCTGCTGCTCGGTGCGGGCTTCTTCGGCGGACTCGCAATGGGTTTTTCCGCAGCGTTCCAGGGAAAGGCGGCCGCTTCGGCTTCCGACGCACTCGCAGAGACCGGAAAGGGCTTTGGTCAGTACATTATGGTCATAGGTATCGTAGAGACCGTTGCGCTTTTTGTAATGGTCTTCCTCATGGGTATTGTGTAGGCAGACCGAACGGAAATATACATATGGAGGCGAAGGTCCCGTCCGTCCTGTGGGGTGGCCGGGTCCCTTCGCTTTTTTTTGCGTCGGCACCGAAAGGCCTCTGAGATCGGCATCATGATCGGGAGGATCGGTCGGATCGGTCGGATCGGTCGAAGGCATGCGGCGTGAACAGCCGTTCGGCAAGCCGGCGAGTGAGGGTGGAATCATTTGGAAACGAGAAGAGTACAGGTAGGTACGGTGCCCGTCGGCGGCGGGGACGATATAAGCGTGCAGACTATGTGGAAGGAGCCTCTGACCGAAGATATCGAATCGGTAGTGGAGAGGCTCACGAATCTCTCGAGGATTGGCTGCGCGATTGTTCGTTTTGCGGTGCCGGACATGGATGCCGCCCGCAGGCTCACGGAAATCGTCCTGCGGTCTCCCATACCTGTAGTGGCCGACATCCACTTCGACTACCGTCTCGCACTCACCTGCATAGAAGGGGGAGTACAGAAGGTAAGGATCAACCCGGGAAACATCGGCGCATCGTGGAAGGTGAAAGAGGTGGTGAGAGCCGCCTCGGACAGGGGGATTCCCATACGGGTAGGGGTCAACAGCGGCTCTCTTCCGAAAGAGCTGCAAGGCGAGAGCGACACCGCCGTTGCGATGGTGAAGGCCGCGGAGTCGGAGATGGAGCTCTTCGAGCAATTATCCTTCCGGGATGTTGTCTACTCCCTCAAATCTTCCGATATAGATACTACGGTGCGAGCGAACAGACTCTTCTCACATCAGCATCCATTCCCCCTTCACCTCGGCGTAACCGAGGCAGGTCCCCTCATACCCGGAGTGGTCAAGAGCAGCGTCGCT
>CAYFVU010000080.1:0-16555 GCA_964346645.1 uncultured Spirochaetaceae bacterium
GGTCGGACTCGAACCGACACAGGGCGCGAACCCCGGCAGATTTTGAGTCTGCTGCGTCTACCAATTTCGCCACGCCGGCGCTTCTCCCCGTTGCATACTGTGCAGAGAGTAACGTAGTATATACACTCGAAAAAATCAAGCGCGGGGCCGCGGCCACAGCCGCAGGCCACGGGAAAACGCCTTTTTGAGCTCACTGCCGCAGACAAGCCTGCGGCTCGGAATGTTGCTCGCTTGTGTCCGTCTATGAAGTATGAAGAACAGTATCGACGTTGTATGCTCTGCCCCCGCAACTGCGGAGTGAACCGAAGCGCCGGTGAGCTCGGCACTTGCGGGCAGCGCGATGTCATGAAGATTGCCGGGGCGTTCAGGCACTTCGGCGAGGAGCCCCCGCTGGTGGCCGCCGCAGGATCGGAACCGGAAGAGGGCGGCGGCTCCGGCACCATTTTCTTTTCCGGATGCACGCTCCGCTGCGGCTTCTGTCAGAATCGGCAGCTCAGCCGGAGCGAAATAGGGCAAGAGGTCTCGATAGATGAGTTTGTTGAAATCTGCCTTCGCCTACAGAATACCGGTGCGTTCAACATCAACCTCGTTTCGGCCACTCCCTTCATCCCGAGCATTCTCGAAGGGCTGGAGCGGGCACGCTGCGATGGGCTCGCGCTGCCCGTGCTATGGAACTGCTCAGGCTACGAGTCGATGGAGGCGGTGGATGCCCTCTCACGGGAGGTGGACATCTTCCTGCCGGATCTCAAGCTGCTCGACACGGATCTCTCTGCACGTCTCTTTGCAGCGCCCGACTACCCGGAGCGGGCCGCTGCCGCCGTCGAGCAGATGATCTCGCACGGAAGCGTCGAGTTCGGCCCCGACGGAACCCTGCGGCGCGGGACCCTCGTGCGTCACCTCGTGCTTCCGGGACTACTGAAGCAGACGGAAGAGGTGCTGCGCTGGTGCGCCGATAGAGGCGTGGGACGAAGCATGGGACGCTCACGTGGACTCCTCTCCCTGATGATGCAGTTCGGGGTTCCCGACGGGCTCCGGGGGTGGAAAAGAGGAGTGGCGGAGATCGAGAACCGGCCCCTTACGCCGGTTGAATACGACCGGCTCCTTGCCCTCCTCGACGAATTGGGGTTCGAAGAGGGCTATATTCAGGAACCCGGTGACGAGGAGCCCTGGTGGCCCGATTTTACTCGGCAAAACCCCTTTCCCGCGGGACAGGCGGTCCGGGTCTGGCCCCGGTGAGCTCTCTTCGTGACCGGATTGCGGCGGGTTTAATTCGGACCGATGACCGACCCTTCGAAGTCACCGTCGCGGAGTATCGCGTCGATGTTCGCTATGTTGCCGCCCGCCGCGGAAATGACACGGAGACCGAGACGCTCTCCCCTCTTCGCGGCCACGGGGTCGAAGGGGAGATTCACTCCGGGGACCCACTCGTCGCCCACCATTTTCCGAAAGTCCGCCCAGCCGATGTGGTCGATCGGTTGGGCATCGGGATCCTTCTTCGGGTCGGCGGTGTAGATCTTCGCGATGTTCGAGAGGTTTATCACCGTGTCGGCGCCGAAACGCTCGGCGAGCAGCACCGCATCGTTGTCGGTCGAGAAACCGGGCTTCCATCCGCCGGCCACGAGGATTCTCCCTTCCATACGGCCCACAGCAGTCGGATCGGTCACCACCTCATTGCGGCAGTAGTCGGAGAAGATACCCTTGAGCAGCCGGGCATTGAGCCAGGTAGCGGAAATTCCTATCCAGTCCTCTTCCGATGCCTCGGGTGAGGAGACGATCTCCCGGTATGCCTTCTGGTACTTCCTCGCCGGGGCACCGCCGCCGGAGACGAATATGAGGCCCCGCTCGGCGTCCTCTTCGAGGTACGCGGCCACTATCTCTCTGAACTTGCCGAGGAACTCGACATCGACATCTCCCGGGGCGATTATGGACCCGCCTACGGACAGGACTTTCAAATTTTCCATGACCTCTCTCCTCTCTTTATTTTTTTTATTCGTCGTTTTTCGATTTGATGTCACCCGACACGGCCGACAAACCATCCCGGTCGACAATCCGTCCCGGCCGACACATGGACTACTCGCGCCGCTCCCTCACGATGGTGTCGAAGAGCAGGTAGATTCCATAGGGGATGAGGGCCATTGTCCAGTACCCTATGGTCTGAAACACGATGAAGTAGTCGCCGATGCGGTAGTCGGTCAGAGGCATGCTCAGCACCTTCCAGGAGTAGACCTGAATGTTGAGCGCCTCGGTGATGAAACCAACCGGGGTAACCACCACGATCATCGACAAGAAGAATACCACGGAATCGTTCAATCGCAAACGTCGGAAGAGCTCGATGCCGAGCAAGAGGCTTACCTGGTGGTAGAGAAGGGCGATGGCCCATTCGAAGAGGTACTTGCGCAGCTCATCGTCGTCGCTGTAGTGCGGGTATTCCCAGTAGCCGAGTGCCATGCCGATATGGTCTATCACGATGCAGGTGGCGAGGAGTATCATCCCGAAAAAGAATATGTGGCGCATGCTCCAGTGGGAGAAGAGGGTCTCCGCGGAGATGGTGTTGTAGAGCGAGAGGAGAACGAGGAACATTCCCAGGGAGAAGAGCGCGTAGTAGTAGGGGAGGTCGAGCACGATGTTCTGATATAGGGCTATCGAGAGGAGAAAGAGGCCGAAGATGAACATTGCGCCCCGTACCATTCCCTCGTTGCCTATTATTCTTGCCATATATTAAATGTATATCTTCAGAGGCCTCGGGGCAAGGGACGGGAGAGCTCAGGTGACGGTGGACGTGTAGGGACCGCGACGGCTATACTGAGGTCGATGAAGCTTCTGCGATGGCTTATCTCGAAATTCAAAGGCAAACCCGAACAGGGCAGCGTGGCCCCGGAGAAGTGGGAGAGCCGATTCCAACGCCCCAAGAAGAACCGATTCTCCGATGAGGATGGGGAGAAGTACCGCGTGCGGCTGCACAAGGGGTATCTCTCTCTCGAGCTGCAGGATTTCAACCTCTTTGCCTGGACCCTCAATCCGATCTATCGTTACCGAAACTTCGTGCTGGACATGGATCTCTCCTTCGATTCTGAGAATGGACACTGTGCCGCAGGGGCGATTTTTCGTTACGTCTCGGAGGAGAACTACTACTACGCCCTCATCTCAGACGACCGGTACTTCAGGTTCGACGTGGTGTTCAATGCGAACCCCATCACGCTCATCCCGTGGATGAAGATCGAGCTCTCAGAGGAGGAGTCGGCGCGGCCCGAAGGTCACGTCGAAACCGACACGAAGGGGCGGGTGGAAACGGCGGAGGGGAGCCCCTTCCGCTTTCGGATCATCGCGCACGAGACTAGCTTCGCCTTCTTCATCAACGGAGAGTGGATTGCCGAGTTAGACGACGAGATGATCGACACCGGATATCTCGCCTTTGCGGGGCAGAACTACGGCGATAGTAAAGGTGCCGCATTCTATCTCCGCGAGTTCATCCTCGAGTCGCGGCCGATGGAGGTAGAGGTGCTCTTTCAGCGCTGGGTGAACTATCTCGAGCCCGATGTGGAACGCCGAAAGGCTCTTGCACGGCGCCTCTACGAGATGGAGCAGTACACGGCGGCCCTCATTCAACTGAAGAAGGCCTTTCGGTCGAAGGAGCCGACTGCAGAGGAGCGCTTCTTCTTGGTGGAGACCTTGATCCAACTCCGCATGTACGAGCAGGCCCTCGCGCAGGTGGAGAAGTGTATAGAGGCGGATGCGGATTTTCGCGAGGGCAAGATCGAGAAGGCGAACCTCCTCTACCTGCTCAACAGATTCATCGACACGAAGGCCTGGATCGAAGAAATCCTCGGCGATTTTCCCGAGCATGCGCCACTAAGAAATCTGCTCGGCAACACCGAGTTCTCTCTCGGCAATTGGGAGAAGGCAGCGGCGCGCTACGAGGAAGTGCTCGAGGTCGAGCCCGATATGCCGATTTTTCTCCTCAATACGGCCCGTGCGCACGATTACGCGGGAAACGAGGAGAGGGCGACAGAGCTCTATCGTCGGGCCGCTCTGGAGTTCTTTCGGCAGGAGGCATACGAGGATCTGCTGCCTATTCGCAGCAGGATGGGAGAGATAGCCCCGGAGGATCCGCTGATGAAGTCGATCGAGGGAAAGCTGCGTTTCCAGGACGGAAACCTTCCCGAGGCCGAGCGCATCTTCCTCGAGCTAATCGACGAAGGTCGGGCGGAGAGCGATGTCTACTTTCTCGAAGGAGTGGTGCGGATGCAGGCGGGTGAGCCCGAGGAGGCGGCGGAGTATCTGCGACACGCCGCCGCACAGGAGCCGGACTTCCATCTCTACCGGCTCAGACTCGCAGAGAGCCTCCACCTCGCAGGACTGCCCGCCGAAGAGGAGATGAATAGAGCCCTCGAGCTCGCGCCGGAGGACGGATGGACCTGCAATCTCGCAGGGCTCTTGGCCCTCGAAAGGGAGGAATTCGCCGATGCGGCACGCTACCTCGAGAAGGCCTTCACGGCCCTACCCGAGGAGCGCGAGATACAGCTTAACTACTCGAAGGCGCTCTACCGCTGCGAGGGTATCGGGCGAGCCGAAGAGGTTATCACGGATACCGGCGACCCCTATGTGTTCAATCATCGCGGCAACATGTACGCCGACAATGGACGGCTCGAGGAGGCCGTGGAGTTCTATCGGAAGGCGTTGGAGCAGATGCCGGATGAGCCGGTCTTTCTCGAGAACATCGCCTCCGCCCTCATGAATGCGGAACACTACGCCGAGGCGGAGGAGCACCTGGTGCGGCTCCTCGAGGCGGGCGAGGGAGTCTCCGTCCGCACCTACGAGATGATCGCCGAAATAGCGAAGGAGAAAGGCGAGTTCGAACGCGCAGCAACGACCCTAGAAGAGGCCCTCAAGATCGAACCGGAGAACGGCAAGATTCGTCTCAATCTCGCCCGCCTCCTCGTAAGGCGAAACCGGTGGGAGGATGCGCGCGGTCATCTCGAGAGCCTGAAAACGAACGGCGATGCGGAGAGAGCCTCGGAAGCGGAGGAGCTCCTGCGGCAGGTACGCGAGGCTACCGAAACCCGCTACACGTGCAGCAGCTGTGGACGCGAATGGTGGGTGCACAACGACGTGGAACCGCCCGAGAGGGTACGCTTGTACGGAGAGCCGCCGAAGGAGTCTCCCGCGGGCAAGTGTGAGATCTGCGGCAAGATCTACTGCATCGAATGCGCAATGCAGCACATGGAGGGCAAGCGCTTCGTCTGTCCGCACTGCGGGGTAAAGCTGAAACTCTCGGAAGGTGGTCTCAAGTATCTCGCCGTGCAATACGCGAAGCAAAACGAAGAGCAGTAGACGTCCGGCTTTTCGTATGGGGTTTTACTGTTGACAAACAGTACCCCATGAGTATTATGGAAATATCTTGATTACCACATATACTATGAAAAGCAGAACATTACTTACATATTTCTTTTCCATAACGCTATTTTTCTCTTTCTCCGTCGCCGGTATCGCCGCACAGGAGATCATGACTGCGGAGCAGTACTTCGACGCGGTCTCCGAGAACTACGGCACGATCGAGGACTACGAGGCGGAGATCACCATCACCAGGGGAGAGAAAACCTTTACAGGTACGATCTTCTACAAGACCCCCAACCTCCTCAGGATCGATTTTTCGAATCCGGAAGACCAGGTGCTCGTGGTGAACAACGAGAAATTGATGCTCCACCTCCCGCAGCATCATGTGGTCATGCAGCAGGAGCTCGAGCGCCACTCCGAGGCGGGTCTCGCCTCTATGGCGAGCAGCAAGGGGCTCGAAATGCTCAAGCGGAGCTACAGTGTGGCATTCCTCGAGGGGCCTCAACTCGTCCCGCTCGATGAAGGCTCGAACGAGATGGTGAGAAAGCTCAAGCTGGCCTGGAGAACCCCCGGCGAGGGGTTCCGCCAAATAATAATGTCGGTAAATAAGGATATGATGATTCGGCGCATGGAGGGACTGACTGCGGAGTACCAGCGTTTTCGCTTCGACTTCACCAATATTTCGGTGAATCAGGGTATTCCCGCGGCCCGCTTCGAGTTCGACAGTCCTCCCTCTGCGTACAGAATCGACAACTTCCTCTTTACACCGGAAAGTTAAACGTATGGAATCAATCGGCGAAAAACTTCGTGGGGCGCGAGAAGAAAAGGGCTACTCTATAGACCAGGTGGCAAGGGATACCAATATTGCCCGTAGGTTTGTCGAGGCACTCGAGAGGGAGGATTTCTCGGTCTTCCCAGGCGACCCCTACGTGCTCGGATTCCTGCGCAACTATGCTGATTACCTCGGGCTCGACCCCGAAAAAGTGGTAACCCTCTACAAGAATCTCAAGATCCAGGAACAACCGATACCCGTCGAAGAGCTCATAAAGCGGAAGAAGAAGAAGCTGCCGCTCGGGCTCATCGCATTGGTGGTTCTGGCAGTCGCACTGCTCGGAGCCGGAGGCTACGGAATCTTCTCATTTCTGCAGAGCCGCTCCGAGAGCACCGGTCGGCAGACCGCAGAAGCAGAGGCGGGCGAAACGAAGGTTCCCGACTACGAGATGCGCGAGGAAATCCTCGAACAGCCCTTCGAGGTCGGAGAGCTCATCCGCATACATCTCGGAGATGAGACGGCGGACCTGCTGGTCGAATCGGTAGGCGAGACGGTGACACTCGCGCATGGAGACTGGTCCGCACAAATTCCTCTCGGCGAGGAGAGGATCCTCGACATCAACGGCGACGAGAAAGAGGACATTAGAGCGGTCGTACACGAGATAGATGCCGATACCGGCACCGCGGTGCTCCGATTCGACCGCAGCCTCTTAGATGCCTCAGGCGGCACCGCCTCGCGCGAAGAGCTCGAGGAGGGTGAGAGCTCGGACCTCGCGATAGGGAGCACCGGTGCCGAGTCGCGTCGGCAGGATACGAAGGTCATCCTCTCCTCCGAAGAACGCGAGGCCTTTCGGCTGTCGGTAGACTTTCGCGGTTACTGCCTCTTCCGGTATCAGAAGGACGATGCGGTGCGCGAGGAGCGCTACTTCAACAAGGGAGAAACCTTCCGACTCGACGTAGCCGAGGAGGTCATGCTCTGGATCTCCAACGCAGGTTCCTTCAAGGCCCGGGTTGCTGGGAAAGAGGTCACCTTCGGCGGACCGGGAGAGGTGAGCACCAAGCTCATCCGTTGGGAGCGTGCCGAGGGCGACGGCCGGTATCAGCTGAAGCTCATTCCCGTCTACTAACCCATGGAGACTACAGATACACATAAGGGCTACCTATTTGCCTTGGAAAACCTCGGCTGCGCGAAGAACCAGGTCGACGCCGAGGTCATGATACGCTATCTCGAGGAGGCCGGTTGGGAGTACAGCGAGGACTTCTCCCGCGCCCGGCTCATTATCGTCAACAGCTGTGGTTTTATCGAGCCGGCGAAGGAGGAGTCTATCGAGACGACCCTCGAGATGCGCTCGCAGTATCCCGGTGCAAAGATTCTGCTCGCCGGCTGTCTAAGCCAGCGCTACGGCGACGAGCTCTCCGAGGGGTTCGAGGAGGCAGACGGCGTATTCGGCAACCGCGACCTTTCGAAGATCGTAGAGACGGCCGAGAGGATGATGGAGGAGGAGGTACTCGAACTTCCCGACTACGCCGAGTACGACCGTCGCAGAGACAAGCTCCTCTCATTTCCCGGCTCTTCCTATCTCAAGATATCGGAGGGCTGCAGCCACCGCTGCAGCTTCTGCGCCATTCCCCTCATCCGCGGCGGCCTGCGGAGCGTTCCGAGAGAGACGATAATAAACGAGGCGAGACGGCTGATAGATCACGGTGTCTTCGAGATCAATCTGATTGCCCAGGACCTCGCCGCCTACGGCAAGGATTTCGGCGAAGGTGAGTTCATCTCGCTCCTGCGCGAGCTCGCCGAGCTGCCGGGCGATTACTGGCTGAGGCTCCTCTACATCCATCCCGACGAATTCCCGCGGGAGCTGATACCAGTGGTGAGGGACCACCCCGCGGTGCTCCCCTACCTCGATATTCCCTTTCAACACGCGTCGCCGAAGGTCCTTCGGGCCATGGGCCGGAGGGGCGATGCCGAGAGTTATCTCTCCCTTATCGACGAGATACGAAAGGGGCTGCCGGAGGCCGTCATCCGCACTACCTTCCTGGTCGGCTACTACGGCGAGGGCGAGAGGGAGTTCGAAGAGCTCCTGGACTTCCAGCGGCGGGCGCAGTTCGACTGGGCGGGTGTCTTCTCCTACTCGCCCGAGGAGGGAACGGCCGCCCTTGCATATGAGGGCAAGGAGGGCTTTGCACGTGAACCAGAGGCGGCCGTAGAACGGGAGGCGCGCCTGAAGAGCCTGCAGCAGCCCATCAGCGAGGCGATGATGGACCGCTTCGTCGGCAAGAGCCTCCGTGTGCTCGTAGAGGAGCGGGTTCAACAGGAGGATCTGCTGCTCGGCAGGGCCTACCTGCAGGCACCGGAGGTCGACGGGGCCGCGGTGATCCATCTTCCCGAGGAGGGACGGACGAGAGAGGAGTCCGCAGACGGCTCGGTACGACCGGGCGACACGATAAACTGCAGAATCGTCCGCAGAAACAACATAGACCTCGAGGGGGTGATCGAGCATGGATGAATCCGGCGGCCGCAGGCGGAGCCGGGGGAACGGACACAGTGGTGCGGAATACAGAGACGACCACGCCTTCGGGCCCTCTTCGGCTCATGATTATCTGCAGACGCTGAATGAGCAGCAGCTGAGGGCGGTTCATCACGAAGGCAGCCCCCTTCTCATCCTCGCCGGCGCGGGTTCGGGTAAGACCCGCGTCATTACCACGAAGATCGCCTACCTCGTCGACCGGAGGAAAGTGGACCCCTCCTCCATATTGGCGGTCACCTTTACCAACAAAGCCGCCGCAGAGATGCACGAGCGGGTGCGCGAGATGGCCCCCTCCGGCGAGCGGGTGATGATCCGCACCTTCCACTCCTTCGGCGCATGGCTCCTGCGCAGGAACTCTCATCTGCTCGACATGCAGAGCAGCTTCTCCATCTACGACGACGAGGACTCACTCTCGCTGCTGCACAACATTTACGACGAGTACAAGCGGCGGGAGCTGCAGCCCTTTGCCAGGGCGATAAGCCGCGCCAAGGACTACTGCCTCTCTCCGGAAGACGACCTCTCCGATTTCTCGTGGGATCCCCGTTTCTCCGAGATGTACGCCGCCTACGAGAAGCGCTTGCGAGAGATCGGCAATGCCGACTTCGGCGACCTCATCAAACGGCCGGTAGAGCTGCTGCGGGAGAACGAGGAGGTGCGCAGGAGGATACAGAGCCGTTTTCGGGTCATCCTCGTCGACGAGTACCAGGACTCCAACGTGGCCCAGTACGAGCTGCTCAAGCTCCTCTATGGGCCGCAGACCTACCTCTGCGTGGTCGGCGACGACGATCAGTCGATCTACCGCTTTCGCGGTGCGGAGGTGCGGAACATCATCTCCTTTCCCGACGAGTTCGAGGGGACCGAGATCATCCGCCTCGAACGGAACTATCGATCCACCGAAACCATCCTCGCCATTGCCGCGGAGGTGGTGGCTAAGAACCAGGGGCGACTCGGCAAGACTCTCTGGACGGAGCTCGGCGGAGGCCCTGAGGCCTCGATCGTCTACGTCCGCGATCAAGACGAGGAGGCGGAGTACTGCGCGCGTCTGCTCGAGGACGGAAACCTCGAGGGGACGGCCATACTGTACC
Organism: uncultured Spirochaetaceae bacterium; assembly: GCA_964346645.1. Classification (GTDB taxonomy): domain Bacteria; phylum Spirochaetota; class Spirochaetia; order DSM-16054; family Sediminispirochaetaceae; genus CAYFVU01. The sequence continues at coordinate 9,722 of CAYFVU010000080.1, forward strand.
GCACCAACGCCCAGTCGCGAAGCTTCGAGACCCTCTTTCTTCGCCGCGGAATTCCCTACAAGATCGTCGGCTCCCTCCGTTTCTACGAGCGCGAGGAGGTGAAAGATGCCCTGGCGCTCCTCCACTTCCTGATGAATCCGAGGGACGAGGTCTCGTTCCGGAGAATCGTGAACAAGCCGACCCGCGGACTGGGGGCGAAGAGCGTAAAGACGATAGTCGAGGAGTCCTTCGACACCGGCGGCGACCTCAACCGGGCGGCCGAGGGGCTCCGGTCCTCCTTCTCCGGCAAGAGCGGAAAGGGGCTCGAGGAGTTCGTCGCCTTCATGGGCAGTGTGCTCGATACACTCGAGGGGGCCGAGCTCGGCAAGTTCCTGCGCGAGGCCCTTAAGCGGTCGCGGCTCCTTTCCTACCATCAGGAACAGGACCAGGTGGCCCGCACGCAGAAGGTTGCAAACCTCGAGGAACTCGCCGTGGCCGCCTCAAAATACCCGAACGGAAAGGAGGGCTTGCTTACCTTCCTGGAGGACCTCGAGCTCGACCGCGCCCGCATCGCCGGCGAGGATCCGGCGAAGGAGCCCGGGGTGACGCTGATCACCATGCACAACACCAAGGGCCTCGAGTTCGACCGGGTCATCATTACCGGCATGGAGGAGGGGGTTTTCCCGAGCAGGCCGGACGAAAAGGACGACGAGCTCGAGGAGGAACGGCGCATCCTCTACGTGGCCATCACCAGGGCGAGGCGCGAGCTCCACTTTACCTGCTGCAGCCGCCGTACCATCTGGGGGCGAACGGTTTTGCAGCAAGCCTCCCGGTTTCTCGGCGAGATCCCGAAAGAGCATGTGAAGATCGTAGGAGGCGGTGCTTCGGCCTACGGGGCCGGCCGCTTCGAAGACGATGAGGAGCCGGACTCGCCTTGGAAACGGGGGACCTACGTCTATCACGACGAGTACGGCACCGGTGTGGTGCGAAAGGTCGAGGGCAAGGGACGGGCCACGGTTCTGCACATACAGTTCGAGACGGGACGTAACGCCACCTTCATGCCCGCCTACACCCAGATCGAGACCATAGCGGGGGAGGATATCTGATGGTTTCGCGGTCGAATGAGCTGCGAAGGAATCGGCTGCCGATGATTCATCGGGCAAGGGGCTACCGTCTCTACGGAACGGATGGAAGAAGGTATGTCGATTTCTATCAGGACGGAGGAAGGGCGCTTCTCGGTCATCGCCCCGCCGGATGGACGTGGATCCTCAAGTCGACGGGGAACCGGGGACTCTTTGCCCCGTATCCGAGCCGGTTCGCCGGAAAGGCACGCAGGGCCGCACTCTCTCTCTTCTCCTGGGTTGGGGATGCCCATGTGTTTCCCGATCTACACACCGCTCTCGCGGCGCTGAGCCGGTTCGAAGCAAAGGAGGCGAAAGCTGGGGCCGGGGTAGGAGGAGCGCCGTCGTACCGGCCGGCCGATGTACTGACCGCCTCGCAAGAGGAGCTCGAAGATCCTCTGACGATACCCCTCCTGCGCCCCTTCGGTCCGGGCTGGGCTCCGGCGAATGCGGAAATATCGAGTTCCGAGAGAGAGAAGACAGAACGTGCGTACAGCGGCGCTTGGGGCAAGTGGCTGCTTCCCCTCATCCCCATACCCGGAGAGATCGGTGCGGTCGTACTGCTGGAGCTCACCGGCGGAGATCAGGAACGCGGCCGTGAACCGGAGTGTTGCGGTGAACTTGCGGGGGAGGGAGATATTTCGCCTCTGTCCGAGGACTTGATGCTGCGTGCGGTCTCCGACCTCTCACGCTATATGGACGAGGCCGATCCTGAGAGGTGGCGCCTCTTCGATCTGCCGGGTTTCGTGAGGCGTGGCCCGTACCTCCTGTACTGTCCTCGGAACGGGGAGGCAGAGGAGGAAGGAGAGGCAGGAGAAAAGTGCGGAGCAAGGTCTTCCCTGGACTCCTCGGAGGTGAGGGAGTATAATAACCTCTTCGAAGCGATGTTGGAGAGGGGAGTACTTCTTCCTCCGAACCCCGCCGACCCGGCGATCATACCGGGTGAGTACAGCGACGGCGAGGTGCAACCACTCATACGGGAATCGAGGAGGCGTTATGCAGACCGCTGAACTTGTAGAGGTGTTAGTTCGTCTTATTGCCGGTGCCGTTTCGAGTTTCTTTGCGATACTCCTGTGGGCGAAGACGAGGGACTCGGCGTGGATGCTCATCATCGCCGGTACCATCGCCTATTACGGCTTCGTCGTATATGAGACCCTCAAGATATTCGGGGTGGTTGCGACGGAGGTGTTTATCCTCCCGGGAGTTCTTTCCGCAGCTGTGCTCTTGGAAAACTTTCCTCCCCTTTTGTTTAGTATCGGCTTTCTCCTCATGCTCATACGGATAGGAAGAGGGGAATAGGTCCTTGACGAAGATGAAAATATAAATACCATATCTGTGCAGTCTAAAGGAGGAGATGCTATGGCGGCTTTACTTGTTGGTCTACTTTTTATCCTTTTCGCGGTCTACTCTGTGCTTCCGGTTGCCTGGGGACTAGAGTGGTGGCCCTATGTGCTCGACTTCCTGAAGGGAAGCGTACCGGTAATCGTGCTCTTCATCGGTATTATCGCGGTCCTCATCGGTATTGCCGATATTCGCGACCGAATAGAAGAGAAGAAAGAGGAGGAGGAAGAGAAGCAGAACGAGGAGGAGAGCTCCGAAAGCGCCGAATAGCAGCTGTGTGCGGGTAGCAGCTGTGTGCGGGCGCGGCACCCGGCGGGTGACTAACCGGTACTCTTGACATTCCTGCGGAAATATGGAAATATGCTCACCGCTTCCCATGCTAAGAGTGTTAACAAGATCGAATTACGATATAGAGGCTTAATATGAAGACGATTTTTCCGAAGAAGAGCGATGTAGAACGAAAATGGTACGTTGTAGACGTAGAAGGTAAGCGAATCGGACGTGTCGCCACCGAGGTAGCGGCGCTTCTACGAGGAAAGGGCAAGCCCGAGTTTACCTACCATCAGGAGATGGGAGATTACGTCGTAATCGTCAATGCGGACAAGGTGGTCATGACCGGGAACAAGATGGCCGATAAGATGTATCACCGGCACTCAGGCTATCCCGGCGGAATCTTCAGCGAAAATTTCGAGAAGGTGATCAAGCGTAAACCTACGTACCCCATGGAGAGAGCGGTGTGGGGCATGCTGCCGAAGGGCTCGTTGGGGCGGAAGCTCTACAAGAACCTCAAGGTATATGCAGGACCGACCCACCCGCATACGGCTCAGCAGCCCGAAAAGATCGAATTATAGAGAGGAGCAATATAGTGGTTACCAACATATCTCAGGGAACAGGACGAAGAAAGACGGCGGTTGCCCGCGTATACCTCCGCGAGGGAAACGGAAAGATAACGGTCAACAACAAGCAAGCGGAGGACTACTTTGCCGATCCCGGGCTGGTTTTCATGCTGAATCAGCCCCTCGATGTCACCGATTCCCTCGGCAAGTACGATCTCGTGATCAGCGTACTGGGCGGTGGTCCGAAGGGACAGGCCGGAGCCTGCCGACACGGCATTGCAAATGCCCTCAGCCTGTACGACGAATCCAACAAACCTTCACTAAAAGCCAATGGATTCCTCACCAGGGATTCGAGAATGGTTGAAAGAAAGAAGTATGGACAGCGGGGAGCCCGAAAGAAGTACCAGTTCTCCAAGCGCTAAACTCCATATACGAGGCATCACAGAGGGAGCTGCCGGTAAGCAAGCCAGGATCGAGCTTACCGACGGCTCCTCTTTTTATGTGTCCCCCGACATGCTTCTCGAATATTCTCTGCATGAGGGCTCACCGGTCTCCGACGAGCTGTACGAGCTCCTGGCGGAGGAGACCATCGCTCTTGCCGCCTATCGTAAGGCGGTCGACTACCTCGCCCGAAGAGAGCATTCCCGTTTCGAATTACAGCGAAAACTGCACAAGAAAGAGTTTCCTCCCGAGGCGATCCGTAGAGCCCTCGATACCTGCGAAGAGCTCGGCTATCTCGACGACGAGCGTTTTGCACGGATGTGGAGCGAGCAGAGAATTAGAAAGAAACCTGAGGGGCCGAGGCTCATAGCGGCGAAACTCGCGCAAAGGGGCGTTTCGCAAGATATTGCAGATAAGGTGGTAGGAGAGCTCTTTACCGGAGAGCGCCTATGGGATACGCTTTACAGGGCCGAGGAGAAGGGGCGAGGCAGGACCGGAGATGACCCGGAGAAGCTCAAAAAGTACTTACTCTCCCGAGGTTTTTTATTAGCACAGATTAATGAATATATGCGTTGACATTTTGGATGTTTTTGCTACAATACAAACTAAAGGCTGTAGTGAAAAGAGGAGAGGTTTAGAGGATGGCAAAAAGCGGTAAGAAAATTCGTATCTTTTCTGCATTGGAAGTAGCAAATATCTGTGGCGTGGTTAATCAGACTGCTATTAACTGGATAAAGAACAACCATTTAAAGGCGTTTACTACTCCCGGCGGGCAATATCGTATTTATGCGGAGGATCTGCTCGAGTTTCTCGAAAGCCGAGGAATGAGGATTCCGGAGGAGCTGCGGGAGATAGCCGACAACAGAACGAAGAAGATCCTCGTCATAGACGACGACGAAGATCTAAACAAGATGGTCTCCGACATGCTCCACGAAAAACTGGAGGACTTCGAAGTACATCAGGCTTACGACGGATTCGAGGCGGGACGTATCATCTCCGACGAAAAACCGAACGTCATCATCCTCGACATAGACCTCCCGGGAATCGACGGACACTCCCTGTGCAAGAAGATAAAGAACGACAAGAGTCTCGGCAATCCGGTGGTCATTTCGATCAGCGGTCTCGACGAGGAGAGCGAAGGAGAGAAGATTCTGTCGGAGGGCGCCGATGCCTTCTTCTCGAAACCTCTCGAGATGGATCGCTTGATAGCTACATTGCAGGATCTCTCGTCTATCCGGAGCGAGTCTTAATGTCTGAGGAAAGAGGCCGGATTCTCCTCGTGGAGGACGAGGACGGAGTCAGACTCACCCTGCGGGACTTCCTGCAGAACAGAGGGCTCCCTGTGCTCGTCGCCTCCGACGGGGTGGGGGCAATCAAACAGATACTCGACCATAGGGTAGACGTTATCGTCACAGACTACCGCATGGATGTCTTCGGTGGGGACTACTGGATGAAATTCCTCCAGAAGTTCTGCAGTGACAAGGAGATCATCATAACCAGCGGTTTTCTCCGGCCGGAGTTCTCGATTCCCTTCGATGTCATCTACAAACCCTTCGATTACGAGGAGCTCGCCGAGCGAATCGAGACGTCGATTGGAAAAGAGTAGCATCTTCTCTCGCTTCTGATATATGAAGCTTGATTCTCCCCTCCTTATGTCATATTTTTAAAAAAACAACGGAGAGGGTGTATCGCATGAGTGCTCAGGAAAACGGAAAGAGAGCCTACCAGGTGTCGATACAGGGACGAGTACAGGGAGTAGGTTTCAGATATTCGGCTGTGAGGGCTGCTGAGCGATTCGGCGTCGCCGGATGGGTGCGAAACGAACCGGACGGCTCGGTGAGCGCCTTCTGCGCCGGCTCCGAAGAGGCAACGAGGAAGTTCATAAAGTGGTGTCGTCAGGGCCCCTCCATGGCACACGTGAGCAACGTGGACGTGCAGGAGGTCCCCTACCGCGGCAGGTATTCGAGTTTTTCCGTTGCAGTATAGGCCGTTGCAGCGTAACCCGATGCAGTGTAATCCGATGCAGAAAAAGGACCGTCCGGCACATGCTGAACGGTCCTTTTTACTAGTGTATTAGAGTGCTAACTACTTGCGGTTTATAGAGTAGAAGGCGTCCTTGCCGAGATACTCGGCGGTGCCGACGAGGTAGTCCTCGATTCTCATGAGCTGGTTGTACTTTGCCAGCCGGTCGGACCTGGAGAGGGAGCCTGTCTTGATCTGTCCGGTCTCGAGGGCTACCACCAGGTCGGCGATGAAGTTGTCCTCGGTTTCGCCGGAGCGGTGGCTGACGATCGCCGTGTACCCGGCCCGTTTGGCCATCTCTACGGCCTCGAAGGTCTCGGTGAGAGTGCCGATCTGGTTCACCTTGATGAGGATGGAGTTGGCGATACCCTTGTCGATTCCCTGTTTCAGCCGTTTGGTGTTGGTCACGAAGAGGTCGTCGCCGACGAGCTGTACGCGGTCGCCGATTTTCTCGGTCAGGGCTTTCCAGCCGTCCCAATCGTCTTCGTCCATGCCGTCCTCGATGGAGATGATCGGGTACTTGTCGACCCATCCGGCCCAGTAGTCGGCCATCTCGGCGGAGCTGAGCTCCTCGCCGGTGGACTTCCCCAGCACGTACTTCTTCTTGTCCTTGTCGTAGAACTCGGATGAGGCGGGGTCGAGGGCGATCATGACGTCGTCGCCGGGCTTGTAGCCTGCCTTCTCTATTGCCTTGATAATGACCTCGAGGGCCTCCTCATTGGACTTTAGGTTCGGTGCAAAACCGCCTTCGTCGCCGACTGCGGTGCTGTAGCCCTGATCCTTGAGGATGGACTTGAGGTTGTGGAAGACCTCCGTGATCATCCGAACGCCGCCTCGAATAGATTCCGCTCCGACGGGCATGACCATAAACTCCTGAAAGTCTACGTTGTTGTCGGCGTGGGAGCCGCCGTTGATGATATTAGCCATAGGCACGGGAAGCACCGTGGAGTGGTATGCGCCGAGGTACTTGAAGAGGGGAACACCGAGATGGTCGGCTGCGGCTCTTGCAACTGCCATGGAGACGCCGAGCATCGCATTCGCGCCGAGTTTGCTCTTGTTCTCCGTTCCGTCGAGGTCGATCATGGTGCGGTCTA
>CAYFVU010000081.1:0-16224 GCA_964346645.1 uncultured Spirochaetaceae bacterium
AAAGAGGCCGGGTGGCGGGCGGGTATCTTGTACCCAATCTTTGAACCATTATTTACCCTTTACTCTCCTTCGCCTGGACGCTATGCTTGAAAGCGGAGGTAGTGATGACACGGATAATAGTCAATGGCTTTTGTGGACGTATGGGGCAGGCGGTTGCCGAAACCGCGGCCGAATTCGACGATATAGAAGTAGTGGCAGGAATAGATGTGGCCTCAGGCGGCCCTCCGGGGACGGGTGATACGGAGGTGTACGAGAGCCTTGCCGTGTGTGACAAAGAGGCGGATGTGCTCATAGATTTCTCCCATCACGAAGGGCTCCCTTCACTTCTCGATGAGCTCGAAAGGCGAAAGCTTCCAGCGGTCATTGCAACCACCGGATTTTCCGATAAGACAAAGGAACAGATGCGGCGTGTTTCTCAAGGGATCGCCATTTTCCAAGCGGCCAACATGTCGATGGGGGTCAACCTGATAAAGCATCTGGTGGCGGAAGCGGCCAAGGTGCTCATGCATGGTTTCGACATCGAGATAGTGGAAAAGCACCACAATAAAAAGAAGGATGCCCCCAGCGGTACGGCCTTTGCCCTTGCCGATGCAATAAACGGGGCGAGAGGCAACGACCTTTCCTATGTATACGGGAGGCAGGAGAAGAACAAACTGCGCGAGTCCAAGGAGCTGGGTATACATGCGGTTCGCGGCGGCTCTATTGTTGGGGATCACGACGTCTTGTTTGCGGGAAAGGATGAGGTGGTGACGGTAAGCCATCGAGCCTATTCTCGGCGTGTGTTTGCCGCAGGGGCGGTAAGTGCCGCCCGGTTTATCGCAGGCAAAGAGCCCGGTCTCTACACGATGGATCAGGTTATATCGGGATAGCTCCTTACTCCTGTATGTGTGTGATTTACTCCCTCATCTTCGCGATATAGAGGCGGGCGACTTCAGCAGCGCCCTTGAGCTTTGACCACGGGTTTCGTGTGGCAAGCATCTGCAGTGCTCCGGAGAGGCCGTGGAGTACCACATCGTTGTGGGGATACCACCAGATGTTCTTCTTGAGTTGCGGCAGGCTCTCCGTTACCACGACCTTTGTCCTGGTCATCTCCTCGAAACCGGGCATACCGTGGCTGCGTCCGATGCCCGACTGTTTGTAGCCTCCCCAGGGGCACTCGGGCATACCGTGGCTCATGAGGTGGTCGTTCAGCGTAACCGCCCCCGCTTCCACCGACTCGGCGAGTTTCAGGGCACGCCTCTTGTCATTGCTCCACACCGAACCGGTAAGACCGAGGTATGAGTTGTTGGCCATTCGCACCGCATCCTCCTCGGTGGCCGCCTTTACCACGGTAAGAAGTGGGCCGAAGGTCTCGTCCCTCATCACCGCCATCGCGGGGTCTGTCTCCTCGAGGATCACGGCGGGATGGAAGAGGCCTCGGTCGGACTGGGCTGAGTCGATGTCGGCAGAGGCGGCGCTCTTTCGGGCTCCCAGCTCCAGCGCCTCGGCGAGCTGGCGTTCTACCGTCTCCTTCTGTGCCTTCGTGCTAAGGGAGCCGAAGTCGGTGAGTACGGGGCCTCCGTCCCACCATGTGTCGTTGCCCTGCCGCAGCGCGCTCACCTCCTTTCGCAGGAGTTCGACGAACCGGTCGTAGACCTCCTGTACCACGTAGATTCGCTCGGCACCGCCGCAAGACTGCCCGCAGTTCGAAATTCCCGCCCACGCGGCCCCCGCGGCGGCCCTTTGCAGATTCGCATCGCCGCAGACGATCATCCCGTCGTTGCCCCCCAATTCGAGGCTGATTGGAGTGAGGTCTTGGGATGCCCGTTTCATGAGCTTCTTTCCCACCTCTATGGAACCGGTAAAGAAGAGCTTGTCTATGCCTGCATCGAAGAAGGCATCCCCCGCCTTGCTCCCGGGGAGGTGGAGGAGCTGCAGGAGGGCCGGGTCGAAGCCCGCATCGTGGAAGAGGGCTGCAATGGCCTCTCCTACCCGCTGGGCCTGGGTGGCGACCTTGAGGATAACCGCATTGCCCACCGACAGGGCCTGCACGACTTCGTGGAAGGGTATGCCGAAGGGGTAGTTCCACGGACTTATGATGCCGACCACTCCGTAGGGCTCGTGGTAGAGGTATGCGCCCTTGTTGAAAAAGAGGATGCTGCTGCGCCTCTGCTTTTTGGGGCGCTGGAAACGGCGGGCGGCCTTGGGGTAGTGGCGAGCGGCCACCGCTGCGGGGAGCACTTCGGTACTCAGGGCATCCACCCTCGTTTTTCCCGTGCATCTGGCAACGGCCTCTACGAGAGAACTCTCCCTCTCGGCTATGAGGGAGACTACTCTCCGAAAGAGCCTTCTTTTCTTTGCATAGGGTAGCCTTCGCCACCTTCTCTGTGCCTCCCGTCCCCGGCTGACTGCGGCGGCGACCTCCTCTGCGGAGTCGGTTTGGGTTTCGGTAATCGGTTCTCCGTCGGCGGGACAGTAGATGGTGCTCATTTCTTCACTCCCTCGAGCTTAGACATGCTCGTGTGGACATTCATCAGTCGAGATAGGCTGTTGAAGAGGCGGTCCGGCAGAATACCCCTTAAGAGGAGCACGATTCGGAGGGAGCGCGGACGCTTTACCACCCTGCGTCCCCTCTTGAGGGCCCCTTCCACAATAGCTTTGGCGATCACATCGTGGTTTGCAACTCTCGGGAAGACTAGGGAACCGAGACCGGAGAGGCCTGCCCCCTCGAACATTCCCTTCCTGAGAAACATGGGGTGCACCGAAGAGAAGCGGACTTTACCGCCGCTTCTCTGCAGGGCCTCCTCCCGCAGGGCCTCGGTGAGGCCGAAGACGGCCCATTTGGTGGCGCAGTAGACCGAGAGGCCCGGTACTCCGATAAGGCCTCCGGCGGAGGAGATGTTTACCACATGGCCGGAGCCGCGGCTATACATGCCGGGGAGCAGCGTGTGGGTGCTGTAGATGAGTGCGTTGAGGTTAATGTCCACCGTCTTCTTCCAAACCTCGAGGGACTGATCGAGGAGGCTTCCGGGCGCCATGTAGCCGGCATTGTTTATGAGGATGTCGATACCGCCCATCTCCCCCTCCGCCTGCTCGGCCCTCGTTTTTACCGCTGCGGGGTCGCTTACATCGCAGACCGCGGTCGTAACGACAGGATGACCGTCCCTTGCTGTCTGTATGAGTTTTGCCTTCGCTTTCTCGAGGGCCTCGGCGTCTATGTCCCACAGGACGAGACTCACCCCCTCTTTTATCAGCCTCTCGGCGGTGGCAAAACCTATTCCCCTGGCGGCCCCCGTGATAAGGGCCCTCTTCCCGTGTAATCTCATTTTCTGCTCCTGGCATCAGTATAATGGGAAAACAGGGGAATCGCAAAGCAATTAAATTATACAATACTAAGATGTATAACTCTATTGGAATAATAAAGTTATATTCGGGGAAATAGGGAATTCAGGTTCTAATTCTATACTTCACAGGCAATTCTGTCTTGAACTAATTGCTTGAAGAATGGAAAAATAAAGTATATAACAGTCTCTTGACTTTCTTTTTATAGTACTTTAATATTTAACTCTAAACATTAGAGTTAAATATTAAAGGAGGAGAGATATGTTGAAAACAAGTAAACTTATTATGGTCCTATTGATGGGACTCGCTGCAGCAGGGCTGTTTTTCTCATGTGGACAGGGTGAGGAGAGTGCGGAAAGTGAAAAAGAGGTCGAGGTAAAGAAATTAGTCATGGCCGATGTCTCCTGGGACAGCATCATGGTGCACAACCGCATTGTAGAGATAATACTCGAAGATGGGTATGGTAACTACGAAGTGGATGCGGTACCGGGAGATACCATACCAACGGTAAAGGGAATGGCGGCCGGCGATATCGATGTCATGATGGAGTCCTGGCACGAGAATTATCAGGAGCTCTACGACGAGGTTACCGGCGAGGGATCGGTGGTGAACCTCGGGGCAAACATGCCGGAAGCTCCCCAGGGCTGGTACATCCCCCGCTACATGGTGGAGGGAGATGATGAACGCGGCATAGAGCCGATGGCCCCCGAACTCAATTCGATCGAGGATCTTCCCCAGTATTGGGAACTCGTAAAAGACCCCGAGGAGCCGAGCAAGGGACGCATCTACATAGGACCCCCCGGATGGGCGGCCACCGAGAGAAGCCAGAAGTTGATGGAAGACTACGGGCTTACGGACAGCTTTACCGCATTCCTGCCCGGATCCGGCACCGCCCTCGCCGCCTCCATGGTATCCGCCTACGAGAAGGGAGAACCTTGGGTCGGCTACTACTGGGAACCCACCGCCGTCATAGGGCGGCTCGACATGATGATGCTCGAAGGAACGGAATGGCCTCCTACCTCGGTAGATGTCTTGGTAAATGGCGAGGTCGCCGAGGAGATGCCCGAGATGGTTGCCTTTCTCGAACGCTACAAGACGAGCATAGAACAGAACAACAAGATGCTGGCGGTTATGGAAGACCAGGGCGTCGACCATGCCGGGGCGGCCCGGTGGTTCTTGCAGAACCACGAAGAGTCCTGGACCGAATGGGTAGACGAGGAAGTCGCCGAAAAGGTGAGGGCTGCGGTCAAATAATTTGCCCGATAAAAAAACATAAAGATGTCGGAACGGAGTCTGTCGATTCCGTTCCGATGTTGTGTGTGTAGATCCAAGGAAAGGGATAGAGTGTATGGACGAGAATAAGTTAATAGAAGTAGAGGGTCTGTGGAAAGTCTTTGGAAAGGATCCGAAAAGGGCTCTCAAAAAAGAGAATCAATCACTCTCGAAAGACGAGATACAAAACCGCTTGAACCTCATAGTTGGTTTGAGGGATATCTCCTTTACAGTCAAGAAGGGTGAGCTCTTTGTGCTCATGGGGCTTTCCGGCAGCGGAAAATCGACCCTGGCAAGAACATTTCTTCGTCTCATCGAGCCGACTACCGGTACCATAAAGATGGGCGGGGAAGACGTAACAAAGATGGATCGAGAGAAGCTGCAGCACTTTCGTCGCCACAAAGTCAGCATGGTTTTCCAGCACTACGGGCTCTTTCCCCACTTTACGGTTCTTAAGAATGCCGCCTACGGCCTCAAGGCCCGGGGAGACGACAAGGAGAAGCGTAAAAAGATGGCCCTCGATGCATTGGAGACGGTGGGACTCAAGGGCTGGGAGGACTATTTCCCCCACTCCCTGTCGGGAGGAATGCAGCAGCGTGTCGGCCTTGCGCGGGCCCTTGCCACCGAACCCGAACTGCTGCTCATGGATGAGCCCTTTAGCGGATTGGACCCCCTTATACGGCGTCAGATGCAAGATGAGCTCGTGGAGCTCCAGGACAAGCTCCACAAGACCATTATATTCGTAACCCACGACCTCCACGAGGCCCTGAAGCTCGGCGACCGAATCGCTATTATGCGCAATGGGGAGATCATCCAGTTGGGGACCCCCGAAGACGTGGTGACCGAACCGGCGGACGACTATGTGCGGGAGTTCGTGCAGGATGCCTCGCCGGCCAAGGTGCTGACGGCGGAGAATGTCATGGAGGATCCCGAAACCCTCCTCTATGCGTGGGAGGGACCGAAGACGGCCCGCAAAATTCTCAAGGACACCAAGCGGGAATGGGCCTTTATGGTCAACAAAAAACACCACTTCGTCGGAGTGGTTTCCATAGACGACCTCGATAAACAGCCCAACCAGTCGAAGGAGCAGTTTATCCGCGAGTCCAACGAGGAGATTCCCACCTGTTCTCCCGATACGAGCTTGGAAGAGCTCTTTCCGCTCGCGGCGAAGTCCAATTACCCGATACCCGTATTAAACGAAAATAACCGGCTCCTCGGAGTTGTACGTTACCGGGCCATCTTCGACGGTCTTTCCACCGGAGAAGATTCGGTTCAGACCACAGAGGAGAAAGAAGAGGCGGCGGCGGAAGAGAACGAGAGAAAAAAGGAGGAGTCTTGATATGTTTGAATTTCCGGAAGTAATCCGCATCCCCTTAGGCCAATGGGTGGATGCAATAATGGAGTGGATAATCGGCAACCTCCAACCGTTTTTCGATTTTATCGGCGGCATCGGGCTGCAGATACTCCTTGCGGTGGAGGATGTCCTCCTCTTTATCCCGTGGTTTATAATGGTTCCCTTCATAGGTGTTATAGCCTGGAAGACCTTGGAACGCGTGCGGAGTGCGATAATGATGGCGGTCATGCTCTTCCTCGTGGGTACCTTCGGTTATTGGAATCATGCCATGACCACCCTTTCGGTGGTCATAGTATCGGTGGCGATCTCCATTCTTTTGGGAATCCCCTTAGGTATTGCCATGAGCAGGAGCAACAAGCTCGAGGCAACGGTTCGTCCCATACTCGATGCCATGCAGACCATGCCCAGTTTTGTATATCTCATACCGGCACTCATGCTCTTCGGGCTCGGAAGGGTCCCCGCAACATTTGCGACCATTATCTACGCTATTCCCCCGGTTATTCGACTTACCAATGTGGGCATTCGGGAAGTGCCCTCCGATGTCATAGAGGCGGCCCGATCCTTCGGATCGAGTAAGCGTGAGATCCTCTTCGATGCACAGCTTCCCCTGGCCCGGCCCTCCATTATGGTGGGTATCAACCAGACAACCATGATGGCCCTTGCCATGGTGGTCATCGGTTCGATGATAGGTAACAGGGGGCTCGGAATGGAAGTGCTCCTGGCGATAAACCGGGTAAAAATCGGACAGGGCTTCGAGGCGGGCATCAGTATAGTTTTCTTGGCGATCATCATCGACAGGATTACCAACTCCCTGGCGAAGGACAGCTACCAGAAGTCTAAGGAAGAGGCTACTTAGGCTTTCTCTTCTCCTTCCCTTTTCCTTCGCTTCAAGGGTTTGCCGACCTTCTTCAAGAGATTGAAGGCGGTGGCCGTGGTGCGCGGGTATATGCGGAAGGAGCTCTTTCTCAACTTCGGTATGCGGGGTACGAGGCGTACACGCAGCAGGGTGAAGGAGAGATACAGCGCCAGGGGAAGGGCCATGGAGTAAAAGAGGCCTCCCGATCCCAAGCGCCCCATGAAGAGACCGCCCAGCACCGGGCCCAGTGCGGAGCCCACCCCATAGTAGACCACAATGGCCCCAGCCGCTTGAATCATCTCCTCGGGCTCGAGTTGATCGTTCATGAGGGCGACGCAGAGGGAGTAGAGGGGCATGGAGAAGCCTCCGAAAAGAAGTACGAGGGGGAAGAGCATCAAACCCGAGGCACGGCTCACCGCAATGAGGAGGGCTGTCCCGAGGCCGACCGCGCTGCTGAGAATAATCGCCTTCCTGCGATCTCTCCTGTCGGAGAGCCAACCCAGGGGCCACTGAAAGGTCAGGGTTCCGAGGGAAACCAAGAGCATTAATATACCTATCTGAGCCTCCGCGACACCTACCTGCTGCCCATATCGGGGGATCAGGCTCCAACTCGCCCCGAAGACAATTCCGCTTACCAGTATGCCGCTGCCGGCGAGGGGAGAGCGCTTGAAGGTACTCAAGAGAAGGGGAGGGCTCCTCTTGGTTTTCGGATTTCCCGTTACCTGAGCGAGGGCCAGGGGAACGAGGCAGAGCGAAATGAGGACGGTGGTGACGCCGAATATCTCGAAAGTGGCGGGAGAAAAGAGCCCTATAAGGGGCTGACCAATACCCATCGAGCCGAGGTAGACCACGTTGTAGATGCTGAGTATTCTTCCCCTGTTGTAGGTGGAGCTCGATGCGTTGAGCCAGCTCTCCACCACCACCACCATTACCGAGAGACAGAGGCCGTGGATGAACCTGAAGAGGATCCAGGCGTAGGGATTGATGATGATTATGTGCATAATGGCGGTGGCCGAAGCGATGGAAGCAAAGGCCGCGAAGGACCTCACATACCCCACCGAGCGGATAGCGGTGGCCGAAATAAAGATACCCACCGCCAGTCCCGCATAGTAGACCGACATGATGATACCTATGAGGGATTCGGGAAAGCCTTCTATACCCGCCCGAATGGCGAGGGACGTACCCTGAAGGGCGGACCCGGATCCCATGAGGAAGACGGCAATCATGATCGCCGTAACGGTAGTTACCGGTCTGTGTTCTTCCTGATACTGTTCTGCAGTACCCATGGCGGCGCCTCTAAATGAGCTGAGCGGTAAGGCTCACCGCCGCTACCGAGCAGAGGACGATGATGACCAGATGGAAGTCGAGCATTGCCGCAGCAAGGGCAACAATACCTCCCACGAGTCCATAGACCAGGTGGTCACCGAAATGAAGAATTCCGGGGAAGATCAGCGCCCCGAGGACCGCATAGGGCACATTTTTCAACATCCTCACCAGTCGCGGAGGAAGCCCCTCGGCCTGTAGCGACACGAGGGGGGCGCTGCGGGGAATGTAGGTAACGAGGGCCATGCCGATAATCATGAGCCAGAGGCTGTGGGAACTCAGTGTGGTCATGAGAGATACTCCTTTGCTGTTTTGCTGCTGCTCTCCGCCGTCTCGAGGAGAACCACCGCCGCCGCGGCAGCGGCTATTATGGCCCATCCGGTGGGGAGAAAGAGAACGAGCAGCGAGTTGCACAGGGCCGCCCCTGCGGCAAGGTAGAGCGCCTTGCGGTGGGCTTTTACCGAAGGGACGAGGAGACCGATGAACATCGCGTACAGGGCAATCCCCATTCCTTCCTGAAGAGTTGTGGGAAGAATGGACCCTACGAGGTAGCCGAAGGCGCTGTTCAGGGTCCAGCTCAGGTAGGCCATGAGGCCGATCCCGTAGAGGTAGTGGGATCCGATATCCCCCTCTCTCGTCGATGCCACGGCGAATACCTCGTCGGTAATGAAAAAGGCGTAGAGTCCCTTTTTTCCTTTTCCCTCGGGGCGGGCCCGTTCATTGATGGACATGCTCATGAGGAGGTGGCGCAGGTTGACGATGAAGGTGGAGAACACGATTTCGATCGCTCCGGTTCCGAGGGCGATGAGCTCGAGGGCCATGAACTGCGAGGCTCCGGCAAAGACGAAGACACTCATTCCCACGGTGTGGGCAAAGGGGATTCCCGTGTTCTTAGCCAAGAGGCCGAAGGCGATGGCGATCGGCAGATAGCCGATGAAGATGGGAATACCGCTCTTGATACCGTCGAAGAAGGTGAGAACACGCCGCATACAGACTCCTACTCCAGCCTTTGTAGCAGTTTTTGACTCTGTTCGGCAATCGTATTCGGCACCGGCATCATCTCGGTGTTGTAGTTCTCCGCCTCGAAATCGTCGACCGAGCGGGACCGGTGTTCGCGCAGCACGTAACGCAGATCGTTCGAGCCCACATCGACCGCCTGTTCCTTTATTTCCTTCATATTCAGTATACCCGGTAGGGCCGCTCCTACCTTGACTAGGGTCGTTCCCCGCAGAAAACGGAGCAGCCAGTCCGTGTGCTCCCGCGGTATGGAGTCCATGAGGTCTCTCATCTTCTTGAGGTTCGATACGCCGAAGATCGTACGAATTTTTGCGATAAATGAGTGAGCCATCCCGAGGTGGACACGGTGCAAGTAGGAGTCTCCGAAGCGGTAGGCCGAAGTTTCCAGGAGCTCTTTTGCGCGGAAGGCGTCGCTGCGCTCCTCTTTCCGGATATAGCGGTAGGTGTGGAGGGCACCGAGGGCGAAGCGAAGCAGTGCCCCCTCCTCCGACTCGGCGGATGTCTCCTCTACGGAGGCGGAGAGGGTGGCGATCTCCTCTTCGAGCATATCTCCCTCTTCGTCGAGCAGATACTTCAGCATGTAGGTGTGCGGAAGCATCTGGCTGTCGGACCTCTGCGGCTCGGCTCCGCCGTATTCCCTCTGTGCCGTGAGTGGCTCGGCAAACAACAAGACCGAAAGGGCGACGATACAGAGAACGCACGGATTTTTCATGTCGACATTATACACTTG
This sequence comes from uncultured Spirochaetaceae bacterium, assembly GCA_964346645.1. Classification (GTDB taxonomy): domain Bacteria; phylum Spirochaetota; class Spirochaetia; order DSM-16054; family Sediminispirochaetaceae; genus CAYFVU01. The sequence continues at coordinate 9,874 of CAYFVU010000081.1, forward strand.
GGTGGAATTCCTGTCTGCCCTGCTTAGGGATTGGGGCGTGTGCTTGCGGAGGCGATGCGAGGCGAATACTATTTATACTATGAGATGTTATACTATGAGAGAGGGAGGTGTGGGGTGAAGAAGAGCGAGAGGGGGGAAGCACTTCGTATTGCGGTAGTCGGGGCCGGTTTCGGCGGCCTCTCTGCGGCCATAGGGCTTGCTGTACGCGGACATCGTGTGCGTGTCTACGAGCAGGCCTCACACGCCGGCGGCAAGGCCGGCAGCATCGAGGCGGGCGGATACCGTTTCGACACCGGACCCTCGCTCATGACGATGCGCCACGTCTTCTCCAGTCTCTTCAGCGAAGCGGGGCGGGAGTTGGAGGACTACCTCGAGTTCATCCCCCTCGACCCGATCTGCCGCTACTTCTTCGATGACGGGACCAGATTGAAGGCGAGGGGAGAGCCGCGTGATTTTGCCGACGAGGTAGGGGCCGTCATCGGGGAGAATCCCGCCCACATCACGCGCTTTTTAGCACACAGTCGGAGGATCTACCGGAGGACGGCTCCGCTCTTTCTCGAGCACAGCCTGCACAGCCCCTCCTCCTTCGTCGATCCGAAGGTCCTCGCTTCGATCTTCCGCCGCGGAAGGCTCGACATCAACAGGACAATGGACGAGGCGAACCGGTCGTTCTTCGACGATCCCCGTCTCGTGCAGCTCTTCGACCGCTACGCTACCTACAACGGTTCGAGCCCCTACAAGGTACCGGGCACCCTCAACATCATTCCCCATGTGGAGTACAACATGGGAGCCTACGCGGTCTCCGGGGGAATCTTCGCCGTTCCCTCGGCGCTGCGCAGGCTCGCCGAGGAGCTGGGGGTCGAATTCCTATTCGACACCCGCATCGAGGCAATAAGGCTGAGCGAAGGGGCATCTCACGGCGTCGAGGGGGTCGCCTTCCGCGGAGGTTTCGACCCGGCGGATATAGTGGTCAGCGATGTGGATGCCCGGCGTACCTACGAGTTACTTCTCGATGACGGCGATGCGCCCTATGCGCGAAGGTACCGGAGTCTCGAACCCTCCTCGAGCGGGCTCGTCTTCTTCTGGGGGATGAAAAGCGACTATCCGGAGCTCGGCGTCAACAACATCTTCTTCTCCGGCGACTATCGGAGGGAGTTTTATCAGCTATTCGATGAGCTCATCTGTCCGGACGAACCGACTGTCTATGTGAACATCACCTCGAAGGTCACTCCGGAGGATGCGCCTGTGGAAGGAGGGGAGAACTGGTTCGTGCTGGTAAACGTGCCGAGGAACGCGGGGCAGGACTGGGAGACGGAGACAAACAGGATGAGGATGGCGGTGCTCGAACGCATTGGAAAAGCGCTCGGGCGTGTGGTGAAGGAGGACATTGCCATCGAACGCGTCCTGAGTCCTGAAGATATCGAGCATCAGAGCGGAAGCACCTACGGCAGTCTCTACGGCATCAGCTCGAATACGAAGAGGGCGGCCTTTCTCCGTCATCCCTCTTGGACGAGACGGTATCCGAACCTCTTCTTCGTCGGCGGCAGCGTGCATCCCGGTGGCGGGATGCCTCTCGCGGTGCTATCGGGAAATATTGCCGCGGAAGCAATAGAGCGAAGATTCGGCCGTGCCGCCGAGAGCGGTGAATAGCGGTGGGTTTCATATGGAGACAAAAAGTGTTTGCAATCGAACCGTCTGATCGATACTCTTGAAATATATCGGCACACACAAGCGACGGGATAAGCAGGTCGAAAAACAGGAGGTGTACGAATGGCGAACAAGAAAACGGTGGTAATTCTCTCCGTTATCGGCGGTATCATCGTGGTGATAGGAGTTGCCCTCCTCATTGCATTGAACGTGATAAACGGCAAAATCGAGAAGGAGGTCACCACGCAGCTCGACTCGGCTATTCGGTCGAGCGGAATGGAGGAGAACGTCTCGTACGGCGAGGTGAAGGCTCAGGCAGCAAGCGGAAGACTGACGATCACCGAGTTTAGCTTCGAGCCTCCCATGGGCGGCTCGAAAATAGATGCGGTCGAGATTTCCGTAAAGATTCCCCCTACAGAGGCGACTGCTCTTGCGAACGATCCGCAAAAAGCGACGCTGAGCAAGGCCGAGATCGCCGCGAACGACCTGGTAATGGCCGATCCCTCAACCGGCTCGAAGACTCAGATCGGTTCGATAAGCATCGCTGCAGAGGGGGAGCTCAGTCAACAGTTGATGCAGGGGGGCATGCCGGAGTTTCTTCAGAAGGTCTCCTCGTTCAAGATGAGCGTGAAGGATTCCACTTTCTCTCCGGGCGAGCAGTTCATGATGCAGATGCAAATGGTTCCCGGAGCTTCGGCCCTGGTCTCGGAAGGTGCAATGGATGTGAAATCGATGGATATCGATGCCGATGTCTCTCCCGAGCGTATGAACATCAAGAAGCTCTCCCTAGATTCCGGGCTCGTGACCTTCGACGGAAACATGGATCTCAAGCTGAACGAATTGATGCAGCCGAAGGACGTTGCCGCCGAGTTGAGTGTAGACAAGCTCCACGAGGAGCTTCGCGCAAACCTCGCGCCGATGTTCGAGCAGATGGGCCAACCCCTGCCGGATGAAGGCTCTTTCAAGCTCAACATCAAACTCCCCGAAGGCGGCAAGCCCGAGATCACCGTCGAGTAGCGGTTCAGGCTGCTGCTCAGGGGGTCGGCACGAAGGGCATGATGGCGCGGAGGTCGTTGTCGGTCAGTCTGAGGCCGAGGCCGAAGAAGTAGTCCCGCTCGTCGCCCTTGAGGGCGTTGTCTACGCCTCCGGTGAGATAGAGCCAGTTGAGCGGATTGTTGCTCTCCGGATCGTAGACCGGGTAGAGGGTGCCGTAGCCCCGGAGATAGGGTGCGTCGGCCTGATTGAACTCGAAGAGCTCGGTTGACAGCTGCAGCTGCCTCGCCGGCTTATATCCGAAGCCCACACCGGCGCTGCTCTCGATGATGCCGCCGCGGATGGTAATGGGTCCGTAGGTCCTGGCGATCTGGGCATTCAGCTTTAATCCGCCGCTCCTCTCCTTCTCGTAGGTGGTCTCCCGGCTGTCGATGCTGCCGTCGCTCCCCGTGTCGACCTTGGTTTTTGTTTTCGTCTTCTTTTCGAGACCCTCGGGAGCTCCGGTGACCCCTAAGCTGTAATACTTTGGTTTCGAGTCCGGTACGAGCCTCACCTCGGCATGATTCTTCGTGGCGCCCTGCAGCGCGAGGTACTCGCTCTTGAAGCCGAGCTGCACCTCCATGCCCGTGGCGGTGTCGATGAACTCGTCCACATTCTTGGTGACCCTGTCGACACGGTTGAAGATCTCCTCGTCCTGAATGAGCCGGCCGATGTTTCCCTCTCCCTTTTCGATCTTTCCGGTTATCTCCTCTATGCTGGCGAGGCTGTTGTTGAGGCGGTCGATGCTCTCCTTGAGCGCATCGGCGGATGCAGCAATATCATCGTCCTGCTCCTCGAGGATTCGGTCTATGCGCTCGGTTATGCGCGCGGTGCTGCTGAGGATGGCGGAGAGCTCTCGGACATCCTGTTTGCTGCTCGTGTTGAGACGGGCGGTGATCTCGGAGATGTTCTTCAGCGACTCGGAGAGGAGCTTTAAGTTCTCCTCGACCATGCGGTTGGTGGTGTCCACCGTATCCTGCGCCGAGCTGAGAATACTCTCGACCGAGTTGTAGCCCCCTCCCTCGCTCATGAAGGCGTTGAGGTCCTGCATGAACTTATCTATCTCTGTAGCAACCTTCTCGGCGGCACTGAAGGCCCGGTCCATTTCGGTAGAGGAGATTACCTGCGGAATCTCCTCACCCTCTTTTATGGGAACCGCCTGAGGCGTGCCGGGGTCGAGGGCCACGACGGCGTTACCGAGCATCGACTGCGACCGTTTCTTGAGCACGGCATTTCGATACACGGGTACCTCGCTGGAGATCTCCATAATGAGGAGTGCCTTGCCCCTCTCTAAGGAGACCTTGCGTATGCGGCCTACGGTTACGCCTGAGACCCAGACACGGGTTCCCTTCATGAGTCCGCTCGCATCCTCTATATAGGCCTTTACCTTGTAGGTATCGGGGGCGTTGATGGTCTCGGCGGTCTGCATGATGTAGAAGATGCTTCCCGATCCGGTAATGAGGACGAACAAGCCGATCTTTACCAAGCGCGTCATTTCGACCCCCCTTCCGTGTTTCCGTTCGGGTTTTTACGCGGAAACTCGACGGTGCGAAGAGCCTGGTGTTCGGAGACGAAGGAGTATTCGAGGAATTTCCGGAGTACCGGATGGGCCACATCTCGCATCTCTTCAGGGGTGCCCTCGGCCTGAATCTTACCCCTGTCCAGGAATGCGATCTTGTCGGCGAGTTGGAAGCTCCCCACTATGTCGTGAGTGATGATGATGCAGGTCAGGCCGAGTTCCCTGTTTACCCGCTCGATGAGGTTGTTCACGTTCTCCTCCAACATGGGATCGAGTCCCGTGGTCGGCTCGTCGAAGAGCAGCACCTCCGGTTCTGCGGCGAGGGTACGGGCCAGTCCCACCCGCTTCCTCATTCCGCCGGAAAGCTCCTCGGGCAGCTTCTCCTCTATTCCCGGCAGCTTGACCCAGTCGAGCTTCTCCTTGACGATCTCCGAGATCTTCTGCCGATTCTTTATACCCAGAACCTCCCGCACGGGAAACGCGATGTTCTCCTCAACCGTGAACGAGTCGAAGAGGGCGGCATCTTGGAAGAGATATCCGAGTCTGCTCCGCTCCTTTCGTTTCTCGTCGCTCGAGAGGTTTACGATGTTCTTTCCCTCGATACGAATCTCTCCTTCGTCCGGCTCCATGATACCGATGATGTGCTTCATCAGGACGCTCTTGCCCGTACCGCTCTGACCGAGTATTGCCGTGATGCGGTGCCGGGGAAAGCTGATAGTGACACCGTCCAAGACCTGCAGGCTTTTGAAAGCCTTCTTCAATCCTATCACTTCGATAATACGATCGTCCATCAGAACAGTACCTTCAACATGATATCGGTCATGATGTAATCGGCCACCAGAATGCTCACCGAAGAGGTAACTACCGAATTGGTGGCGGCGTTGCCGACTGCCTTAGAGCCCCCCTTTACGTAATAGCCGTAGAAGCATGAGATGAGGCCGACGATGAGACCGAGAAAAACCGCCTTGATGATGCCCGAGTAGATGTCGTCAGGATCCACCATACGGTAGAGATAGCTGAGGTAACTCGCCTGTTCTACATTCTTGAAGTAAACCGCCACGACGAATGCGCCGATGATGCCGATGATGTTCGCTAGGGCGGTGAGGATAGGGAAGACCACCACGGAGGCCCACACGCGGGGTACGACGAGGTATTGGATCGGATTGACCGACATGGTCTCCATCGCATCTATCTGCTCGGTTATCCGCATGGTGCCGATCTCTGCGGTAATGGCCGACCCGTTTTTCGCGATGAGCATGAGCGCGGTCATGATTGGGGCGAGCTCTCGGGAGAGGGTGAGGCCTACCGCCGGAGCCGAGAGACTGGCGGCGCTGAACATGAGCAGCACATTTACCATCTGCAGGGACATGATCATCCCTATGGCGAATCCCGAGAGCAGGATGATGGGAATGGAGGAGACACCGATGTGCTCGATGTAGGCTCCGAGAAGTCCCCAACGGCTCGGTTTGCGGAAGGTCCACTTTACGAACTCGGCGGTAAAGACGACGAAGAGTCCAATGCTCTCGAGTATACGGATGACTTTTGAATCGGGCTTAAACATCTACTGCGCCGTACCATAAGATTGATACATTACTTGTATCACCCTCGAGCGTAAAATACTATTACCATCGCGATATAAAGTCAATTTATCCGCCCGATCTCTTTGCGCGGTAGCCGGACTTTTCGAGCTGCGCGATGACATGATCGACCATGTCTCCCTGTATCTCGATGACGCCGTTCTTTACCGAACCGCCGGTGCCGCAGGCTTGCTTGATCTGCTTTCCCACCTCTTTGAGCGTATTCGGATCCAGTCCGAGGCCGTAGACGGCGGTGACGGTCTTACCGCCCCGGCCCTTTTTCTCGCGGCGGACCTTCGCAGCGCCGTCTGCATCGGCGCTCGGCGGGCCGGCGGTTCCGGAACGCTTTTTCTTCTCTTTGTTAGAGCCCGTCTTCTTTTTCTTCTGCGTGTCTTTGCGTAGATCTCCCTCTTCCGTTGAGTAGACTATATCCTCGTCGTCTTCTTCGAAGCGCATGAGCACCTCCCTCTGCATGGTATAACTAGTGTACATCTCGTACGAGAGGTCTTCAAGAGCGGTCGTTTTTATCATCCTATAGCACAACTAACGTCAGGTGTGTTAGGTATGGTAAAAATT